>CAVFRG010000049.1:0-19100 GCA_963624905.1 Oscillospiraceae bacterium | reverse complement strand
CAAGAACAAGACACGCAATGCGGAGTATGCCAAGAACATCGTGAGCAACTTCTGCGGTGCCGAACCTTGCATGAACATAGAGTATGAGGCTGCTCTGGAGGCTGAGTTCTCTGCCACAGTGACGCTCGCTGACGTGAACGAGGCGATGAAGGAGATTGTGACTGACAAGAACCAGGTGTGCATCGTCTTCGGTCCTACAATGTATGACGGCAAACCTTACACAATGCCTACCAAGGAGCAGTTCAAGAACTGGATAGAGACCGCGCAGCAGAAGGAGTATACCGACGACAACAAGAACAACGAGGTGGATCCCACCTTCATGAAGAAACTGCCCAAGAAGGGAAAGATTCTCTCCAAGAAACAGGCTGCCAACGGCTACACGGAGTATCTCCTCTCCAATGGCATCAAGGTAAGCGCACGCCAGTCGGACATCGAACCCAACCGCCTTACGATAAACATGTTCCGCCTGGGTGGACGTTCGCTCTATCCCGACACTGATGCCGCCACACTGCAGTTCCTCGGTTCGGTGGTAAGAGAGAGCGGTGCTGCCGACTTCGACTTCCTCACGCTGGAGAAGAAACGCCGCGGCAAGGCACTGCGCGTGGTGCCCTACATCGACTCGGAGGAAGAGGGCGTGAAGGGCGTATGCGTGGCTTCCGACCTGAAGACATGGCTGGAGATAATGTACCTCTACCTTACCGACCCGCGTAAGGACAAGGCCATCTTCCAGAACATGATGGCAAAGCAGGAGTCTATGCTCAAGAACCGCAATGCCAACCCCAATGTGGCATACAACGACTCGCTGCGTTATGCTGCCTACGGCAAGAGCAAGCGCACTGAACCGATGACTGCCGACCGCCTGAAGGAGGTAGACTTCGAACGTATGTACAAGATTTACCATGAGCGCTTTGCCGACCTCTCGGGCATGAACCTCATCGTCACGGGCGACATCCGTGAAGACGAGTTTGAGGACCTCTTGTGCCAGTATGTGGCAAGTCTGCCGGGCAAGAAGGGCAAGAATGCCGACTGCCATCCGGGTGAACATATCCTCGACATACAGCGCGGTGAAATCACAAACGTGTTCCACAAGGAGATGAAGACTCCGACGGCACAGACCAACATCCTCTATACCGCCTCACTGCCTTACACCTCCGACAACGACTTGAAGCTCGATGTGCTCTCGCAGATTATGCGTGCCGTATATACGGAAAAGGTGCGCGAGGAGAAGGGTGGCACCTACGGCGTGAGTGTCAGCGGACAGTTCTGGAAGTATCCTTCCGAGGGCTGCTCCATGACGGTCAACTTCAAGTGCGACCCGGATAAGTTCAGCGAGTTGCTTCCTATCATCGACGAGCAGTTGCAGCGCATGTCCCAGGAAGGTCCTACGCAGGAGCAGTTGCAGAAGGTGAAGGAATATGAGCACAAGAACTACGACCGTGCCGTGCTGACAAACGGATGGTGGGAATATGTGCGCTACCATGAACTGCGTGACGGCATCGACTTCGAGAAGGACTACATGAAGAAGGTGGACAACCTCACCACAGACGACATCCGCGACTTCTGCAAGCAACTCATGGCACAGAAGAACCGCATACAGGTAACAATGAAATAAGGCGGGAACGCTTACAGAACCCACCATAAGACAATGACAATTATGACAAATTCTATTAATTTCCCCCTTGGCGGGATTCGCACGGGAATCATGGGCTTCGCCATGCTCTTCTCACTCCTCTTCACCCTGCCCGCCCATGCAGACAACGTGATGACGAAGCAGGCTGACGGCACTTATGTGGTCAACACCACCACCATCTGCAAGGCGCGCGGTTATCGCAAGACGACTCCCGTGGAGGTGTACATCAGCAAAGGCAAGGTGGTGAAGGTCGTGGCTCTGAAGAATGAGGAGACGGTGCCTTACTTCACACGTGTGAAGGAGTTCCTATTGCCTCTTTACAACAACCTCAAACTCTCGAAGGCCAAGAAACTGACCGAAAAGACGAAGGTGGACGGTTGTACGGGTGCCACCTTCAGCACCAAGGCGGTGCAGAAGAACATCAGTGCAGCTCTCGAATACTACGAGAAGCACAAGTAAGGAACCCCCTAATTGGTATATGCGAAAGGGCAGAAACACATCCACGTGTTTCTGCCCTTTTTGGGGTTGTTCCGTTAAGTAATGATTAAAAAATAAGTTGGTACATTTCTCTTGGGCGAAGCTACAATTCCTTACCTGAGTGGTACGGCGCCCTCGCTGTACCAAGTTGTTTTTTATCGTCACTAAATGCATAGATGATGTGTTGCTGTAGACGTTGGAAGAACCGAAAAATTCACGTACGTGTGTTTTCTGATGCACGTACGTGAGATGATCAATGCACGTACGTGCGTTTTCTATTAGTCTTTAATTCTCTAATTCTTGAAAAAAGAATGGACTCAAACTGTACCAACTTATTTCAGTTCCTGTTTCAGTTTGTTGGCCTGCTTGGTGGCGGCAGCCTGTGCTGCGGCATTGGCAGAGTGGGCGTCCGCCTTCTTGTGAAATCCGAGGGTGGTGCCGTTACTGTAGCGCAGAGCCAGCGAGTCGTTGTCCATGTATACCAGCGACATGGTGTCGCGCGTAACAGGTGCCTTGGATTCCTTGTCGCCCATTTTCATGTGGCCTTTCACAAGGATGAGCTTGCCGTTGTATACATGCCATTCGGTGTATTGGGGTACAGGAGGGTACTCCACCGGACTATCGTCCTCTACCGATGTTGTCTGCATGACGTGTCCCACAGAGCGCGCTTCGCTCATGCGTTTCAGGGTAAAACCGTATTCGCGCGGTATCATGTAGGTCTCCACAATGCTGTCGGGCATGTTGGCGAGGATACGTTTCTGCTGGCGTTTCGACAGGTGGGTAACATCGCGCAGATGGGGCATGACCTGATAGGTCCATGTAGCCTTCAGCTTGTCCAGGTCTATCACCATGCTGGCGCGGTTCTTCTCGTTACGGTTGGGCAGGATGCATATCCAGTCGCCTATCTCTATGTTGCCGAACACCTGGCGGCGGCGCTGGGCTTCCAGTATGTTGTACCTTACAGGGTCACCGCCCGCATTGGGCAACAGCACTACCACACTGTCGGTGCAGCCCATGCACGCCAAACCGTAGATGGCCTTGTCACCCTTGGCAGGTTGTGACATGCTGATGGGCATGTCTTCAACGTTCTTTTTTGCTGGTTTGCCGCCTTTATGGCAGGCGGAAAGCGATGCCACGGCCAAAAAGGCAAGCAGTATGGTCTTCTTGTACATATGTATTCTTTTTTGTTACTATGTGCAAAGTTACTGTTTTTTTCCGAAATGGAGAGGATATTTGTGGGGAATGATGCTTTAAGTGCATTTTTTTTTCGTACTTTTGTGGCAAACTTTAGACCATTAGACGATTATGACAACATTGTATCTTGTGCGGCACGGCGAGACCGTGGACAATGCTGCACAGGTTATGCAGGGACAGACTGACGGACAACTGAACAGCCGCGGCATTGCCCAGGCCGAGGAGGTGGCGCAGCGCATGGCGGATGAAGAGATTGATGTCTTTGTGTCGAGCGACTTGCAGCGCAGCATGGAGACATGCCGCATCATAGCCAGACCGCACGCTCGGGACATCGTTACCACTCCCTTGCTAAGGGAACGTGACTGGGGCGGCCTTACGGGAAGGTTCATTCCCTCGCTGCCGCAGAACCCTGCCGAATGGCCCGATGACGTGGAGACGCTGGAGCATTTGAAGTCGAGAGCGCAGAACTTCCTGACATGGCTCAGGGTGGCTTATCCCGACAAGGTGGTGCTTGCCGTGGGGCACGGCATCATCAACAAGGCTGTGCAGAGCGTGTACTACAAGCACCCCATGAACGAGATACGGAAAATGGGTAACGCCGAAGTAAGAAAGCTCTTAATATAAGAAAGCTCTTAATGTAAATAAATGAAGAAAATAGCACTTATTACAGGCGCAACCAGCGGGATAGGCGAGGGGTGCGCACGCAGATTCGCTGTAGGCGGATACAATCTTGTCCTGATGGGCAGGAACGTTGAAAAACTGGAGTCGCTCAAGGGCGAACTTACAGCCAAGTACGGTTGTGAGGTACTGGCACTCGCTTTTGACATACGCAACCGCGAGGCGGCCAAGAAAGCGGTGGACTATATCCCTGCCAGCATGCGCGCCATAGACGTGCTGGTAAACAATGCCGGACTGGCGCGCGGGCTCGAACCCGAGTATGAGGGAGATATGGACGAGTGGGACCAGATGGTGGATACCAACATCAAGGGGCTGCTTACCATGACCCGTCTCATTGTGCCGGGCATGGTAGAGCGTAACCACGGACACGTCATCAATATAGGCAGTGTGGCGGGCGATGCCGCCTATGCGGGAGGCAATGTGTACTGTGCCACAAAGGCTGCTGTGAAGGCCCTGAGTGACGGACTGCGCATTGACGTGGCGCATACGAAGGTACGCGTCACCAACATCAAGCCCGGACTGGTGCAGACCCACTTCTCCAATGTGCGCTTCCGGGGTGACGATGCGCGTGCCGACAAGGTGTACGAAGGCATCGAACCGCTCAACGGCGACGACATTGCAGATGTGGTGTTCTATGCTGCCAGTGCTCCCGAACATGTACAGATAGCCGAAGTGCTGGTGCTTGCTACACACCAGGCCAACGGCACCGTGATACATCGCAGGCAATAGAGTGACTTACTCGCTGTCTTTTGCGTCAATGACTTCTATGGTGTCAGTGTCTTCTGCACTGGCACCGTCATTGTGCTGTACCGAAGAAATCTCTTCAGCCTTGGCCCATTTGCGCCTGTTGTTGGATACCTTCAGGGCATTGATACATTCCACTACGCCATAGACGAGCATCGCCCATCCGATAACAAGCAGCGGACTGGAGGCAATGGCTGTGGGGCGGAAGAGGGCAATGAGACCTACCAGCAGTATGACGCACGGCATAAACCAGTAGACGATGCCTACGCGCCCCATACGGCGGGCTGTGGCAAGGCTGGCAAACTGGCTGACGGCTCCCATGATGAGGAGCATGGCCAGGATGAACATCAGCCAGGCTATGAATGTGCCGGGCATCAAGGCAAGGATGGCTCCTAAAAGCACGCTGCCCACACCTACAATGGGGAAGTTGGGCGACATGCCGGTCAACTGCTTTCCTTCTGCGTCATACAGGACGGTGTCTTTTGTGGCATTGCGCTTGGCACTGTAATAGGTGGCAAGCGAGACAACGCCCGAAAGGAAGAACAACACGCCTATGGCGATGGTTATCCATGTGACGGTCTGCTCACGGTATTCGATGAGCAGGCAACCTACGATAATCGCGCATACGGCGCGGAACAGGGAACTGTGTATTACTTTCATATTTGTTATTGTTAGAAACCCTCTCCACAGGCGAGGGCATTTGGATTCTTCACTCTTTATTCTAAAGAATTTAGGAAGGTAAAGAAGTTAAGGGAAGTTAGAGAAGTTAAGGGACAACAGCTTTTTCCGTCGAGCGTGGGTAACTGTAGGAGGTACAGCGCCTTCGCTGTACCAAGCAAGCGGGAACGAATAAACACCCTGCTATTGGATTCTTCACTCTTCTCCTTTTTTTTACTTTTTTACCTTTTTACTTTTTTACCTTTAATCTGCCTTTTTACTTTTAAAAGTTACTTCTTTTCTGAACCTGTGCCAGTATAGCAGACCGGCGGTGGTAAGTCCGAAGGGAAATGCTATCCATACCCCCAGGATGCCCATGCCGAGCCGAAACGCAAGGATGTAGCCCAGAGGCAGGTTGATGACGAAATAGGCTATGAAGGCGTATGCTACCATGGGGCGCACGCAGGCTATGCCGCGCAGCGCATTGGCAAAGGCATACTGCAGTCCGTCGCCAAACTGGTATACGGCCAGCACAATGACGAGCATGGCTACGGTCTGTTGCACCTCCTCGCTGTCGGTGAAGAATGCTCCCAGACTATGTCTGAACAGCAGTATGGGGACAATCATGACAAACGAGAAGAAGAGGTTGAGCCGGAAACCGTCTGCAGCAGTGAGGCGCACTGCCTTGTAGTCGTGCTGCCCTACAAAGTGGCTGATGCGTATGGCTATAGCCGCAGCCATGCCCGAGAGTACCAGGTAGAAAAGCTGCGAGATGGTGATGGTTACCTGATGTGCTGCAAGGGGTATGGTACCGAGCCACCCCACCATGACGCAACTGAGGCTGAAGGCTGCCGACTCCATGCCCAACTGCAGTGCTACGGGCCATCCCAGTCGGTTCATCTCTTGCAGGTCGGCCTTGTTCAGGCGGCTCTTTCTCATACCCTCCCTGTAGATACTGTACTTGCTGCTTGCCAGTGCCACTGCGGTAAGGCACAGTGCCATGAGTATTCTGCTTGCCAGTGTAGAGATGCCGGCACCGAGCAGACCCATTTCCGGAAATCCCCACATACCGTATATCAGTATCCAGTTGCCCAGGATATTGACCACATTGCCGCCTATCATCACCCACATGGCTACCTTGGTATGTCCCAGGGCATCGAACAGTTGCTTGATGGTGTTGAACACTCCCACAAAGAGTATGGACGCGAGGTTTACCAGGAAGTAGGGGCGTATGAGGGGCAGCAGTTCGTCGGGCTGGCCTATGTGGTCGAGGTTAAGGTAAAGCACAGCCATGACCAGGGAGAAGATGAGGCCCGTCGCCATGTTGGCGGCCAGCGAGTTTTTCACCTTTTCGCCTATCAGGTCTTTGCGTCCCATGCCGTAGAGCTTGCCCACTACCGGTGTCAGTCCGTACGAGAAACCCATATAGGCGATGAGCACCAGTGTGAAGATGTTGTTTACCAGTCCGGCGGCAGCCAACTCCTGTGTGCTGTGGCGCCCTATCATGATAGTGTCGGCAAAGCCGAGGATAATGGTGCCGAGCTGTCCGATGATGATGGGTATGCCGATGGCAAGCAGTTGCCTGTAATGGTGGTTGTGCGGTACGCTGATGTACATGTATTATGCTTTCTGTAAGTACTTGTATATCTCCCCGGTCCAGTCGCTTCCGTTCTCCGGACAGTAGGTGTTGATGCCCAGTTGGCTTGCGGCTGCCACATTGTGCGGACTGTCGTCCACGAAGAGGGCTTCCGATGGTGCCACCTTTTCCTGGGCCAGCACATAACGGAAGAAGTTCTCGTCCGGTTTCATGTACTTCTGCTCATAGCTGCGGTACATGGCATCGAAATAGTAGCCCAGGGGCTGTTTGTCGTCAGAGAAATCGCTGCTGTCGGCCCAGTCCATGACATAGGGGTTCGTATTGGAGAGCAGCACGACGCGGTAACCCTCTTTCCTCAGTTGGAGCAGGGTGTGCAACTTGTTGACGGGTACCTCTTTCATATATCCCAGCCAACAGTGCTTCACCTCGTCGAACGACAGTTGCCTGCCGCATATCTTCCCCAAAGCCTCGCGATAGTCGGCTTCGCTCATGGTTCCTTCCTCCAGATCGCCGAAGATGCCGCTCTGGCGGTAGGGGTCCAGCTGTTCTTCTATGTTCTCTACGCCTAACTGGCGAAAACGTCTTTTGGGTTCTTCGTTGTCGATGGTGGCGATAACGCCCCCCAAGTCGAAAATGATAGTACGTATCATATAGATGTGTAAATAATAAGTTGTCCTTGTTGTTATCCGAACAGTTCCAGTTTGTTGGCGCGGGCGTCCTTCAGACTGCTGATGCGCTCTTGCTCGCGGGCGTATTCTGTGCGCAGGTGTTCGTAGCGCTCCTGTAGCTCGGCCTCGTAGGCTTTGCCGTCCTTGCCGAAGAGGCGTGCGCAGATGCCCGCATTCAGACTGGCATCCTTTACCCATACCACAGGACCGTCGTACACGGGAGCTATCTTCAGTGCCACATGCAGTTCGCTGGTAGTGGCACCGCCAATCATGATGGGTATGCGCAGTCCCGCCTTCTGCATCTCGCCCGCTACGTTTACCATCTCCTCCAGTGACGGCGTGATGAGTCCGCTCAGTCCGATGGCATCCACGTGCTCTTCGATGGCTTTCTTCACTATCTGCTCGGCAGGCACCATCACGCCGAGGTCTATGATGTCATAGTTGTTGCATGACATCACCACGCCAACGATGTTCTTGCCGATGTCGTGTACGTCGCCCTTTACGGTGGCGAGGATAATCTTTCCCGCCTTGGCCGATGTGCCTTTCTTCTCTGCCTCGATGTGGGGCTGTAGTATGCTCACGGCAGCCTTCATGGTACGTGCCGTCTTTACCACCTGCGGCAGGAACATCTTGCCCTCGCCGAAGAGCTGTCCCACCTCGTTCATGCCGTCCATCAGCGGACCTTCTATCACGCCCACGGCATGCGGGTACTTGGCGAGAGCCTCTTCTATGTCGGTGGGCAGAAACTCCGAGATGCCTTTGCGCAAGGCATACTTCAGACGCTCTTCCACCGTGTCCTTGCGCCATTCGGGTGTGGCCTTCGGTGCAGGTGTGCCTGTACCGGCTTTGGCGGCAGCCTTGGCAGCGTCCGCCTTCTCCTTAATGGCTGTTGCCATCTCTATGAGGTCTTCCGCAGCCCCTTTTCTCCTGTTGAGCACCACGTCTTCTATCACCTCCAGTTGGTCGGCTGGTATCTTGTGGTAATCCATGCGTGCCTTGGCGTTGACGATGCCGAAGTCCATGCCTTTCTGCTGTGCGTAGTGCAGGAACACGGAGTGGATAGCCTCGCGTATGTAGGTGTTGCCGCGGAAGGAGAAGGAGAGGTTGCTCACACCACCGCTGACATGTGCACCGGGCAGGTTCCGGTGTATCCATTCCGTGGCGCGGATAAACTCCACGGCATAGTTGTCGTGTTCCTCCATACCTGTGGCAATGGCGAGCACGTTGGGGTCGAAGATGATGTCGAGCGGGTTCATGCCCACCTTGTCCACCAGTATATGGTAAACCCTTTCGGCTATCTCTATGCGCCGTTCGTAGGTGGTGGCCTGTCCTTTCTCGTCGAAGCACATCACGACACATGCCGCACCGTAGCGCATTACGTCGCGGGCATGGGAAATGAACACTTCCTCGCCCTCCTTCAGCGATATGGAGTTGACGATGCACTTGCCCTGCACACACTTCAGTCCGGCAGTGATGACCTCCCACTTCGAGGAGTCTATCATGACGGGAACCTTGGCAATGTCCGGTTCGGCAGCTATCATGTTGAGGAAGTTGACCATCTCGGCCTTGGCATCAAGCAGACCGTCATCCATGTTCACGTCCACTACCGCAGCCCCGTCGGCCACCTGCTTGCGTGCAATGTCGAGGGCTTCCTCATAGCTCTTCTCATTGATGAGTCTCAGAAACTTGCGGCTGCCTGCCACGTTGCACCTTTCGCCCACGTTGACGAAGCAAGATGTGTCTATGGGTGTATGCACCGTGCTGTCCACCTGCAGCAGGTCTAGCCCGGAGAGCCACATGTGCTGGGGGCGTTCAGCTATGCGGTGGGGAGCCTTTCCCTCCGCCATCTTGGCATACTTGGCGATAAATTCAGGACTTGTGCCGCAGCAGCCGCCAATGATGTTGACCAGTCCCTCGTCTATGAACTCGGCTATCTGCGGAGCCATCGATTCGGGAGTCTCGTCATACTGTCCCATCTCGTTGGGCAGTCCGGCGTTGGGGTAGGCACTAATATAATAAGGTGCAACCTCGCCCATGTGCTTGATGAAGGGCTTCATCTGCGGAGCACCGAAGGCACAGTTCATGCCTACGGAGAAAATGGGGTAGGGCGATATGCTTGCCAGGAAGGCATCGGTAGTCTGTCCGCTCAGGGTACGTCCCGCCAGGTCGCTTACCGTCAGACTGAGCATGATGGGCAGGTCGACGTGCAACCTGTCCATTACGGTCATGGCAGCATCTATCATCGCCTTGCAGTTGAGCGTGTCGAAGATGGTCTCGATGAGAATCGTGTCCACGCCTCCCTTGACGAGCGCTTCCACCTGTTCGCACACGTCCTGGAAGAGTTCGTCGTAGGTAATCTCGCGTGCGGCAGGATTGCTCA
The DNA here is from genome assembly GCA_963624905.1 of Oscillospiraceae bacterium. Lineage (GTDB taxonomy): Bacteria > Bacteroidota > Bacteroidia > Bacteroidales > Bacteroidaceae > Prevotella. The sequence goes on along the minus strand of CAVFRG010000049.1, from coordinate 9,075 downwards.
CGTCCGGACTCATGGAGCAGGTCTTGTTGGTGGGACCTACACTTCCGGCTGCAAAGCGCGGCTTGTCGGGCGTGGCGTACTGGTCGCATACTGCTCTGGCCAGGCGTGCGCCCTCGTATGCCATTTCGTAGGAGCAGTCTTCCAGGTGGTAGTCGGCCTGCGAGATGCGCTGGGAGGAGAACGTATTGGTGGTAATGATGTCGGCTCCAGCCTCGATGTAGCGCTTGTAAATGTCGCTTACCACGTCGGGGCGGGTAATGTTGAGCATGTCGTTGTTGCCCTTCATCTGCCCAGTGACGTCACGGAAACGGCTGCCGCGGAAGTCATCCTCCGTCAGTCCGTATTTCTGAATCTCAGTACCCATGGCACCGTCCAGTATCAGAATCCTCTCCTTTGCAATCTTCCTAATGTCTCTCTTCATCGAAACGGCCTTTTTTTACTTTTTTACCTTTTATCTGCCCTTTTTACTTTTTTACCTTTAATCTGCCCCTTTTTTACTTTTAAAAGTGTTTGATGGCACGGTCCATTTCCCTACGGTCCTCCTTCTCTTTCAGAGTCTGCCGTTTGTCGTATTCCTTCTTACCCTTGCACAGGGCGATGTCCACCTTGGCGCGCCCGTGGTCGTCTATGAAAACGAGTATGGGTACGATGGTAAAGCCCGGTTGCTTGCTGTCTTCCTCCAGACGGCGCAGTTCGCGCCTGTTGAGCAGCAGTTTGCGGTCGCGGCGTGCCTCATGGTTGCCGAACGAACCGTAGAAGTAGGGCGAGATGTTCATGCCCTTCACCCACAGCTCGCCCTGGTAGAAGTCGCAGTAGCAGTCGACGAGCGACGCTTTGCCGTCCCTTATCGACTTTATCTCGGTGCCAGTGAGCACGATGCCTGCAGTATAGGTGTCAACGAAAAAGTATTCGAACGATGCCTTCTTGTTGCGTATCTGTACGGGACTCTTCTTGCGGAGTTCCTGTTCCTGTTTGTTCATGTGATGCTGAATTGATGTTTCTGTTGCCGGTGTTCGTTCTTTTTAAGGGACGATGACGGCAAAGTTTTCGATATGCTCGTCTATGTAGTGTGCTATCTTGTCCGTCCACTCCTCCTCGTGCTCCACGAAGAGGTCGTCGTAGTCGTCAAACTGTGGATACTCCTCATAGAGTGCCATGAAGTCCTCGTCGCTCATGCCGGGGCGCTCTATGGCTTCGTGGTGCAGACGGTAGAGGGCGTGGCTCTTGTTGATGAGGCGGTACAGGTCCTGCATGCCCCAGTTGCGGAAAGCCTTGTCTGTGGGGTTGAGCCAGATGAACCCGCCGTAGCCGTTGTGTATCAGTTGTATCATGCCCCCGTCCATCATCTCCTCGTGCAGGATGTTCCATGCCAGAAGCGTTATCTGGTCGCTGTTGAGCTGTGCCATGGTCTCGGCGGTGAGCTGTCCGCCTATGGCGTTGCGTATGGCCTGGACAAAAGCGTTTACGAACTCGTCCATACCCTCTTCTGCTGCTTTCTGGAGCACGCTATCTTCTATCTTGACTTCTATCATATTTTTATAAGCGTAAAAATGCAATTTTCAGTTTGCAAAGATACATTAAAAAAGAGGATAAAGCAAAGAAAAACATCAAAAATGCACCATAAGACCGAAAAAGACCAAACGTTTTAAGACGTTTTCCGAAAAATATTTGTACTTTTGTGCTCGAAAAATGTACGGCATCCTGCCTTGGGGTACGTTGGCCGTACAGTTCAGCGTTTGGATATTATACATTAACATTATAACTAATTTTTAGCGAATATGATCTATTCTAAGGAAGTGGACAACATGTGTGTTGTCGCCAAGGGTCCCAACCACGGACCAGCTCCAATCCCTGAAGAGGGAAAATGGATTCAGGCAAAAGAGATCAAAGACATCTCCGGTTATACTCACGGTGTGGGTTGGTGTGCTCCCCAGCAGGGTGCCTGCAAGCTCTCCCTCAATATCAAGGACGGTGTTATCCAGGAGGCTCTTGTCGAGACTATCGGTTGTACCGGTATGACCCACTCTGCAGCCATGGCTTCTGAGATTCTTCCCGGCAAGACAATTCTTGAGGCATTGAATACCGACCTTGTATGCGATGCTATCAATACAGCTATGCGCGAGCTCTTCCTCCAGATCGTTTACGGTCGCAGCCAGAGTGCTTTCTCTGAGGGTGGTCTCGTTATCGGTGCCGGTCTTGAGGACCTCGGCAAGGGTCTCCGCTCACAGACGGGTACGCTCTACGGCACTGTAGCCAAGGGTGCTCGCTACCTCGAACTGACAGAGGGCTACATCACCAAGCAGTTCCTCGACAAGGACAGCCAGGTTTGCGGTTATGAGTATGTTCACCTCGGCAAGATGATGGAAGCTATCAAGAACGGTATGGACGCCAACGAGGCTGTGAAGAAGTTCACTGGCAGCTATGGCCGTACTACAGCCGAGCAGGGTGTTGTTAAAGCTATTGATCCACGTAAAGAATAATAAGGAGATACAGATATGATTAGAAAAGTAAGTTACGAAAGTCAGGAACGTCGCGAGAAGCAAGTTCTTGCAGCTCTTAATGAGAACGGAATCAAGAGCTTGGAAGAGGCTAATCAGATCTGCGAGGACGCAGGTGTTGATCCTTATTTGATGTGTGAGGAGACTCAGCGTATCTGCTTCGAGAACGCTAAGTGGGCTTACGTTGCAGGTGCTGCCATCGCTATCAAGAAGGGCGTAAAGACTGCAGCTGACGCTGCCGAGGCTATCGGTATCGGTCTGCAGGCTTTCTGCATCCCCGGTTCTGTAGCTGACGACCGTAAGGTAGGTCTTGGCCACGGCAACTTGGCTGCCCGTCTGCTCCGCGAGGAGACACAGTGCTTCGCTTTCTTGGCAGGTCACGAGTCGTTCGCTGCTGCTGAGGGTGCTATCAAGATTGCCGAGATGGCGAACAAGGTTCGCAAGAACCCATTGCGCGTTATCCTCAACGGTCTTGGCAAGGACGCTGCACAGATTATCAGCCGTATCAACGGTTTCACATACGTACAGACCAAGTTCGACTACTACACAGGCGAGCTTAAGGTGGTTAACCGCATCGCTTACTCTGACGGTCCCCGTGCCAAGGTTAACTGCTACGGTGCAGACGATGTTCGCGAGGGTGTTGCCATCAACTGGAGCGAGGATGTAGACGTATCCATCACAGGTAACTCTACCAACCCTACTCGTTTCCAGCACCCAGTAGCCGGTACATACAAGAAGGAGCGCGTTGCTGCCGGCAAGCCATACTTCTCAGTAGCCTCAGGCGGTGGTACGGGCCGTACATTGCACCCGGACAACATGGCTGCAGGTCCTGCTTCTTACGGTATGACCGACACCATGGGTCGTATGCACTCTGACGCTCAGTTCGCAGGTTCTTCTTCTGTTCCTGCTCACGTAGAGATGATGGGCTTCCTCGGTATGGGCAACAACCCTATGGTAGGTGCCACTGTAGCTATCGCCGTAGCCATCGACTTGGCTATCAACAAGTAATAGTGCTTCGGCCTTCATTGGCTTAAAGAATAAAAGCTAAATAAAGAAGTCCCTGTAGTTGAAAAGCTACAGGGATTTTTTTGTACACGTCTCTAGGCTCCCTTTTGTGGTAAAAAAATAAGTTGGTAGATTTCTCAGGGCGTGAAGAAATAATTTCTAGCCAGAGTGGTACGGCGGGGGCGCCGTACCTCCTAGTGAATACCTTTTTTGGCAAGTGCTGGTAACTATAGGAGGTACAGTGCCCTCGCTGTACCACTCAGGCAAAGCAATAGCGCCCTCACTGTACCTATCCAAAGTAACAATTGTACAATTTTTGTCATCGTATTGTCAGAAAAATAGAGGAAAACCCCTTTCTTTTCAAATAAAAACACTACCTTTGCAAATCGAACGTAGTGAAAAACAATAACGATGAACACGTATTACCTTCTTGATGTTCCGTCATCCGCCATGTGCGGTGGCAACAGTGACATAAAGTAGACCGAAAGAATGACGCTGGATATAGCTCGTGATTTCTCTCTGCAGCCGACGGGAATCCGCAAGGAATTCCCCAAAGGGCACACTCCCATATCAAGGGCTGGCAAACAAAAGCACCGGCTCTTGATGTAGAAGGAATGTCCCTTACGCTCGCCAGTTGTTTCATGAAGGTGGCTTCCCCTCCGTGTCTGATGTGTCAAACAAATTTGGAAATGACATTCAATATTCTCCTGCCAGAATACAGAATTGATGTTAAATCGCGGTAAACATTTGATAGTTTGAATAAAAAGTCGTATTTTCGCACAATAAAATTTAATCATGGAAGTTATGAAAAAAATAATTTATTTGACATACGATTTGGGTGTAAATGGAGACTATCCTGGCTTATATACTTGGTTAGCCAAGTTGGATGCCCAAGAGTGTGGTGAGAACTCTTGCCGTTTTGTTTACAACTTTAAGACGGTTAATCATGATAATTCTAATGATGATACGAAAAAGGCATTGGAAGAATTGCAGGCTGAGGCCAAACGTAATGTCAAGCTAAAGGTAAATGATAGAATTTATGTAAATTCAGATTTCTTTGTGAATGACACAAAACGACCTGTTGGCGCATTTATTGTCGGCAAAAGAAAGCAGAATCCGTGGCAGGGGTATAAGCAAGAAGATGCTCTTCAACTTACGCTTGATGAATAAATATGAATGTCATCGTGGATACTGGCTTTTGGTATTCTTATTTAGGAACACGAGAGCAAGAACGACATGAGGTTGCAGATAAGTTGTTTCGTCGGCTCGATGAGCTAGAGACCAACTTCTTGATACCATTTCCTACCTTGTACGAAGCGATTAACACGAAACTCTTGAAATCGAAAAATCGTACCAAGGCAAATTGGTTTCTAAAACAGCTACAGGCTAATCCTCGATTTATCAAAATTCCTGATGATAAGTATAAGGATGATGCTTATCTTTTGACGGTAAATGATGATAATCATCGTGGATTTAGTCTTGTAGATATGATTATAAGGATAATGATGGAAGATGACCAGTTGAAGATTAATTCCCTCCTTACCTTCAATATAGAAGATTTTGTTGATGTCGCAGCTCGTCGAGGAATATCAATACCAGAAGAGTTGTTTGATAAGTAACTCTATCAAATAGGAGCATTAATTGATGGCTTGATTGTTAGGGCATCCAGTTCGATGCTCCAAAAACAGAGGCAGAAATAGGTTACAGAACGAACCAACACACTCAAAAAATAGAATTGGTGCAACGAACTGGTTCCTTAGTAACTAAATGATAGAGTTATGGGTAAAGTGCTGATGGATAATAGAAAACGTGATGTGCCAATAGATATATGCAAGGGAATGGGGATAATGCTAATGGTTTTAGGACATTCAGGAAGCCCTAAGATAGTCCATGATTTTATCTATATGTTTCACATGCCTTTGTTCTTTTTTGTAAGTGGATATTGCTTTGACGAGAAGTACATGAATATTCCTTTTGCTTTTGTGAAAAAGAAAATCAAGGGGCTATGGTGGACTTATGTGAAATATAGCATATTGTTTTTGCTACTCCATAATCTGTTTTGTTATCTCAATATTTATAGTTCCAAGTATGGCTATCAGGGTCATGGCGTGAGTATGCTTAATATAAGTCAAATCAAAGATTCTTTGTGGACGATAGTGACGGGTATGACTGGCCATGATCAACTTCTCGGTGGATTCTGGTTTTTAAGAGAGTTGTTGTTAGGGTCTGTAATTGCCCTTGTGACAATGCAGACAATAAAAAGGATGAGTATTCGCTATAGGTTTGTTAGATTTTCTGTATTGGGGGGGGTAATTTTTCTCTTGCTTATTTCTGTCCTGATGAATAAATACGTTTTGGTATTTCCGTGCTTTAATGTATGTTCGTTGACGGTGCTTGCTGCAGCGACATTCTTAGCAGGTCATGTATATAAGGAACATAAATGTTGTGCCAATTTGTTATGGACGGTTACTTTTGTAATAATAGTATGTTTGGGTAGTGTTTTGATGCCAATGGAAATTTTAACACTTGAATGGTTTGATATTGTTCCTTGTTTCGCGTTCGGGGTAATGGGAACTATAATGACTATAAACATTTCAAGGATTCTTTCAGCTTGTTCTATGTTAGGCTGTTTCTTTTCTTGGGTTGGTAGAGAGACCTTAACAGTTTTAACTTGGCATTTCTTAGTTTTTAAGATAGTCTCGCTTTTTATTATCAAGCAGAATGGTATGTCGTTGGAGCATTTAGGGGAGTTTCCTGTAATGTCTGGATTTGCGGAGCAAGGGTGGTGGATTGCTTATTTTGTTGTGGCAATGGTTGTAACATTGTCAATAGCTAAAGTGAAAAGCTCATTTAAGCACCTTTTGTAAATATATAAAAGTATAACTTTTTACGGGTTATGACGGCGCACGTCAAAATTAGGGCAGCTCAAGCCATCATGGCGCGATGGCTTTGCTGGTGATAAATTTAAAAGATATTCAAGTTCAAATAAGAAAACAACCATGTCTGGAATTGCAGCGAATGACAAGAGAATAGCCAAGAATACGTTGTATCTGTACCTGCGGATGCTTGTTACTCTGGTGATAGGTTTGCTCACAGGACGTGTGACTATCAACGCTCTCGGCATCCACGACTATGGCTTGATGAATGTGGTAGGTGGAGTCATGGGCTTTTTGGGTTATTTCAGTTCCCTTTTGAGCCAAGGCACCTCTCGCTTCCTAACCGTGGGATTGGGGAAGGGTGATATGAAGCAACTGAGGAACATCTTCTCGGCTTGTGCTACTATCCACATCGTGCTGGCTGCTGTGACCTTGTTGCTGGGCGAGACAGTCGGCCTTTGGTTTGTCAATTACAAGTTGGTTATTGCCCCGGACAGAATGTTTGCGGCCAATTACATTTACCAACTGACCTTATTCTCCTGTTTCTTGGGAGTGACGCAGACTCCTTATTTGGCAAGCATCACGTCCCATGAGAAGATGTCCACGTTTGCCTTCATGAGTATTTTGGATGTTGCATTCAAACTCGTCATCGTTGTCATGCTGCTTTACGTCGATACGGACAAACTGATTATGTACTCCACGTTCTACTTTTGCGTGAGCTTGTTCATGTTTTTCATGTACCGTATATATTGCCTTCGCAAATTTGACGAGTGCAATATGCATTTAAGGTGGGACCCCAAACTTTATAAGGAAATTTGGAATTACGTGGGATGGAACTCTATCGGTACGTTTGCGTTCATGGCCAACAGTCAGGGTGTCACGATACTTTTGAACCTGTTCTTCTCTACGGTGGTGAATGCGGCTAGGGGTGTAGCGACAACCGTAAGCAGTCAGGTGAGCGGCTTTGTGATGAACTTCCAAATGGCTGCCAGTCCTCAAATATATAAGCTTTATGCCAAGGGCGATTACTCTCAGATGAACCGCTTGGTCTGCAACACCGCCAAGTATTCCTCTTACCTGCTGATACTTATCGGTCTGCCAGTCTTCATCAAGACAGAGATTTTGATCAGGTTATGGCTCGGCAACATTCCTCAATATGTGATTCCCTTCATACGGATAACTTTGATAGAGTTGTTTTTCAGGGCAATAGACTTTCCGATAGGCAATGGCATCCATGCTTTTGGCAGGATGAAGCTGCCCAATATCACGTCTTCAATAGCGTATATTTCCGTCTTGCCGCTTACGTATGTCTTCCTGAAACTGGGTGCAAGCCCGATTATAGCTTATGTGGTGGCTTGCGTATCCTATCCTCTGGCCATGGCATGCGACCTGTGGATTCTGAACAAGTATTCCGGTTTTAACATAAAGCATTACTTATTGCATGTTCCTTCGAAGAGCATTCTTATCATCTTGTTGTCTGCTGTCCTTCCCACGATAGTCTCAAAATCTTTGAGCGACGGTTGGCTTAATTTGATATCAACCTCTGCCGTAAGTGTCTGTGCGTCCGCAACCTTGATTTTCTATATAGGTCTTGATGCGGAGATGCGCGGAAAGGTTGTTCGTAAGGTGAAGTGTAAGGTGTCTAAAGTGTTACCAGTACGATGAATACAACAAAATATACATTCCTTCTCCCTGCCTACAAGCCCAACTTTCTGGAGGAGGCTTTGGAGAGTATCAAAAATCAAACTTGTCCTAACTTCAATGTAATAGTCAGTGACGATAGCTCACCACACGATTTGAAGTTAATCTTTGACAAGGTTTGCTCGGGTGATTCTCGCTTTGCTTTTCGGCGCAATCCTGCGAATATGGGAGGCAAGAGCCTTGTGTCCCATTGGAATCTCTTGGTCGATATGTGTGACACTGAATACTTCGTCATGGCGAGCGATGATGATGTCTATATGCCTGAATTTTTGGAAGAGGCAGACAAGTTGCTGACGAAATACCCAAAGGTACACCTCTTGCGTGCCCGTTCCCAGGAAATTGACGGGAATGGAACGATAAAACGTACGGAGAAAGTAACGGAGGAATATCTTGATAACCTGCATTTTATGCACCGTATGTATCAAGATGATTGGGCTGGTGGAATTGCAAGTTTTGTATACCGCACGGCATATCTGAAGCAAAAAGGAATGTTCGTGGATTTTCCTTCGGCATGGTTCTCCGATGACGTGACTAATATCATGATGGCTGCCGAGGGATGTTGCCTTACAAAAGAGGCAGTGTTCCGTGTGCGCAACTCGAATGTCAATATTTCTGGGCAATGGGGCAATCCTGAGGATAGTAGGAAAAAGGTAATAGCCACATACATGAACTATCATTGGATGAAGAAGTTCATGTCTCAATTTGAAAAAACAGATTTGGAACTCTTTGAAACAGTTAAAAAAGAGTATCGTCAAAAGATTTATAACAATATACAGAATTACATATATTCTTGCAAGCCTTTGAACTTTATAGGTTTTCTTTGGCAATGTCCCAATGATTTAGGATTGTTCAAACCGCGAATGTTGGCGCATTATTTAAGAAACCGAATAAATATATAGCGAAACAAAAGAGGTTTATTTTATGTAATCTGCTAACAAGTCTAGTAGTCTGTAAAGTCTAAAAGTTGACCAAACCGACTGCGTTTGTCAAGAGGA
>CAVFRG010000048.1:0-19449 GCA_963624905.1 Oscillospiraceae bacterium | reverse complement strand
GTATCTTCGGTACCTTGATGACAGGTCTCTTCGCCCTCGACGGCGGTGCCTTCTATGGCGGTGGCTTCGGTTTCTTCGGAGCAGAGCTCTTCGGTATCATCGTAATCGACGCTTGGGCTGCCGCTACCGGTTTCATCCTCTTCTACACCATCAAGAAGGTTGCGGGTCTCCGTGTTGACAAGCGCATAGAGGAGGAAGGTCTCGACATCTACGAGCATGGCGAGAGCTGCTACAACTAAAGAGAGAGAATTTTATTATAAGTTTTGGCTTGCAAAGTTATAATTTGTAATTTTGCAGCCGAAACTTTCCAAAACACAATGAAGTCTAATCAATAAAACGAAGAAGATTATGAAGTATTTTGACATAAAGAAGATGGGTGCTCTTGCACTCGGTTTGATAGCTTTTGCTCCTTCTGCCATAGCACAGGACAAGTTGGAAACTACTATCTCTGCAGACATTGTCAGCCAGTATATCTGGCGTGGTCAGGACTGTGGCAATGTGGCTTTGCAGCCAACCCTCGGCATCGCTTACAAAGGTTTGTCCCTGACAGGTTGGGGAAGCGTAGGACTCGTTCAGCCGAGCGATACCAAAGAGTTTGACCTCACTTTGGCATACGAGACGGGCGGTTTCCATGTAGGTGTAACCGACTATTGGTTTAACACGGGCGACGGTCGTTACTTCGAGTATGCTTCAGGCAAGACCGCTCATGTTTTTGAGGCCAACGTGGGTTATGACTTCGGTCCTGTGGCTCTGAACTGGTACACCTACTTCGCTGGTGCTGACGGTAAGAACAAGAGTGGCAAGCGCGCATACTCTTCTTACTTCGAGGCTACAGCACCGTTCAAATTGGGCGGATGTGAATGGGAAGCAGCCTTGGGTATTGTTCCTTATCCTACCACTTCTTATTATGGTCACAGGTATACGGATGAAAATAATGAAATTCAAAATTATCCTACAGGCTTTGCTGTGACCAACGTTTCGGTGAAGGCAACCAAGGACATCAAGATTACTGATTCGTTCAGCATCCCCATCTTCGCTCAGATAGCAGCGAACCCCAGCAGTGAGAAGGCTTACCTCGTGGTGGGTTTCACACTGCAGCCATAAGCCGCTAAGCAGCAGACAGCAAATACTCTTTAATAAACACTTTTTCGGAGGGTGTGCTTCCTTGACGGAGGCGCACCCTCTTTTTGATTTTAATATCTTAAACATCTACTTTAATTAAGGGCCTATGTCTGATAGTGTAAAGTCATTGGTTTTTACATTTGGGGGAGTCATTGTTTGTGTAACATGCGTTTGGGTGTTTTTGAATGCGGTTAAAAACATTAGATATTCTTTGACAGTAAAGAATTGGCGCATTATAGTTTGGAATGTAGTTGTGTCTATAATAAGTGTTGCCTGTTCTTTGGCTTGTTTGTATTTAGGCCTGTAATCTTCCTTCGTTTGGGCGATGAATGGTATGCTTGTAGTGTACGGCTGTCATCGTTGTCAACTTAAGAAACTTGTTGACTAATTGTTTTGTTTGTGTTGGCGGGGTTCTCTTGGAAAGTTCCGACACCTGGTCTTTCAGCCGGCCAAACTCCTCGCTGCCCTTTCCCGCCATGGTGTTGGCAGCAGCCATAGCACCGCCAAATGACCGGCTTTCCTCTGTCAGCGTATTCAGCACACTGGCCATCTGCTGTATCGTGTCGTTGACATTGCGTATGGCGTTCACACTTTGGTTAAAGCCTATCAGGGCGCTTGTCGCCCTTTCCGCGCTCGTCTTCGTCCCGTCGATTGCCCGGCGCAATTCCCCAACATTCACCGATACGGTGCGGACAGCGTCCTGTCCGTTCACCTTTAGGTTTATATTAAAACTTACGCTCTGTGCCATAAAAAATATCGTGTTATGTTTGTTTGTCTCGTTTCGTTTTCGTAACTTTGGGGCGTTTACCGATTAGAACGATTCCAATATGAAGTACATTGCTTTTATATCCTTCCTTCTCGCCCCGGCGTTGTTTGCGCTCGGATGGGTACTCCCGGCCCTTATTACGGCCGGAGTCTTCGTTGTGTCTGCCATCATAGCAGCATGCCGTTTTTTCGACAACATCGACTCCGGCAGCATTCCGCGGTCATGGTATGGAGGCTTATGACAACCCCCTCGCCTTGGCTGCCTTGCGAAAGCGCTCCATAAGCTCTTCGTGGCTGATAGAGTCTTCACTCTTTTCTCTTTACTTTTCCCTTCCTCCCACGTTCTCTTCCTTTTGTTTTCTTGGTCAGTTGCAGAAAAAGCCGTATTTTTGCAGCCGGAAACATTAGAAGTATGAACGGAATATACACAGTATTGTTACTGCTGCTGAGCAATGTCTTCATGACGTTGGCATGGTATGGACACCTCAAGTTGCAGCAGACGGGCGTGAGTGCCCATTGGCCTCTTATCGGTGTGATAGCCTTCAGTTGGGCTATTGCCTTTTTCGAGTATTGTTGCCAGGTGCCGGCCAATCGCCTTGGATTCGACGGCAACGGAGGCCCCTTCTCTCTTGTACAGTTGAAGGTGTTGCAAGAGTGCGTGTCGCTCATAGTCTTTGCCGTTATAGCCAATGTTCTGTTTCAGGGACAGGGACTACACTGGAACCATTTTGTTGCTTTCCTCTGTCTTATTGCAGCTGTGTATTTCGTGTTCATGGATTAGGCATAGATACATGGACAAGGAACATAACAAAAACGTTGTGTATGTCGGCATAAAGCATTAACTTTATCAACAAGTCAATACGTATAAATGCAGAAAAGATTATCCTGGAGAAAATACCATAAATGGGTGGGTGTGGTGTTCGCCGTGTTTCTGACGGTGTTCTGTGTGTCGGGCATCATCCTCAATCACCGAGCGCTGGTAAGCAGTTGTGACGTAAACCGTTCGTGGCTTCCTTCCTCTTACCATGTCGGCAATTACAACAATGGGATAGTGAAGGGCACCGTGCCGTTGGGCGGTGGCAAAGTAGCGGTATACGGCTATGGCGGTGTATGGGTTACCGATAGGGAAGCTGTCCACTGGCAGCAGATGAACGACGGACTGCCACAAGGGGCAGACCACCGCAATGTGCGTAACCTGGTGAAGACAAAGAACGGAACCTTGTGGTGCGTTACCAATTATGATGTTTACCGGAACGATGGGCGCAGATGGCGGGTGTTCCCCTTGGACAAGGGTGACGAACGTCTAATGGACATAACCCTCGGCGGTGACAGCATGCAGGTGGTGGCACTTACGCGGTCGGCTCTCTATGTAATAAACGGCACGCAGAAGGTTGGAGCCTATATATATAATAAGGTGGAACGTCGCGAATTAAAGCCCGCGCGTGACTTCCGGCCCCAGGAATATCTCTTCCGTACCATATGGAAACTGCACAGTGGCGAACTGTTCGGAATGTCTGGGCGGCTCGTGGTGGATGCTGTGGCGGTAGTTATCATCGTACTTAGCATAACGGGAGTGGTTCTCTTCCTTTTACCTTATCGCATACGTCGTCGCAAACGCTCAGGTGACAGAGACGGCATGAAGAAGGCTGGTCGCCAATTGGTGTGGCAACAGCGGTGGCACAACCGTGTGGGTCGGTACACCATCGTGCTCACACTCTTCCTTACCCTGACGGGTACCTGTCTGCGCCCACCTCTTATGGTTCCTTTTGTATTGTTGAAGACAGCCCCCGTCAACTGTACGCAGAATATCTGGAACGACCGTCTGCGAGCTTTGCGCTGGGACAGCAGAGACCACGTGTGGCTTGTCTCCACTGCCGACGGATTTATGCGGGTAGACTCCCTGTTTAGCGTGGAACCGCAGATGGTGGAGCAGGAGAAGTCGCCGGTTGTCAGTCCGATGGGCGTCAATGTGTTCCGCCAACGTCCTGACGGCAAGTGGCTCATAGGCTCGTTTAGTGGACTGAGCATATGGGATGCGCATACAGGGCGCAGCAGCGACTACTTTACGCGGCAGCCGCCGGTGAAGAGCTATGGAGTAAAACCTGGGCAGATGACCTGCGGCTACAGCGATGATTTCGGCAAGCCGCTGGTATTCGACTATGCCCTCGGTGTGCTTACTCCATGGAAGGAGATGCCGCCTGTTATGGAACGAGTACCGTTGTCGCTGTGGAACCTTGCCCTTGAACTGCATGTGGGGCGTTGCTACTCGCCTCTGCTCGGCCCCCTGAGCGACCTCTTCGTCTTTGTATGGGGAACATTCTCCGTGTTGGTACTGCTTTCGGGCTACATCATACTGAAGAGAAGAACGGGTCGAAGGAAATCATCTTCACATCCAACAAATATAGAGCTTATCCGATAAAACGGTAAGATGCTTGAAAAGAGCGCATAGCCAGAGAAGACTATGCGCTCTTTTTGTGCCACGGCATCACACGTATGTGGTATGCCGCTACCACGAAGAAGGGATGACAAATACACACTTTGTGCTATTACACGGGTGACGGAATAGCCGTACCTTTGCACCCGTAAATGATTAACCAACCAAAAACGGAAAACTATGAAACGAATGTGTAAGAAAACCTTTAGGCGAATGTGTTGTTGCGCACAGGCATGCATGACACAGATAAAGAGAGTAGATAACGAATATAAGCAACGATTAACACGATTAAGGTATGGCAATACACAATATAGCCTTGTGGGCTATCGCACTCAGTACGGCAGGTGCGGCAACAGCATCGGCTGACAACACGATTATAAAGGATAACAACAATACAACAGTAAGCTCGCTCGACGGCGACGCCACGGCAGATGCTACTCCCGGCAGCAACACGTATCTCGCCGGTATCGACTCGCTCAGCCTGAACGAGGTAGTGGTAGTAGGGTACGGCACACAGCGCAGAACCCAACTGACAGGCGCAGTAACCACCGTAGGAGCGGAACGCTTTGCCGACGTGGCAGCACCCACACTTGACGGTGCGCTCGGCGGTGCAGTGGCTGGACTCCATGTTACAGCATCCTCAGGACAGCCTGGTGCAGCTTCCAATATTCGCATTCGTGGCGGCAACTCCGTCAATGCCAGCAACGAACCGCTCTATGTGGTAGACGGTTTTATTTACTACAAGAGCAGCAGCGACTCGAAAACCGGTCTTGGGGCAATAGAGAGCAGTCTCAACCCTCTTTCCACCATCAATCCCTCCGACATACAGTCGATAGAGGTGCTCAAGGATGTCAGCGCCACGGCCATATACGGTTCGCGAGGTGCCAACGGTGTCATACTCATCACCACAAAGAAAGGCACACGCGGCAAGACCACCGTCAACTACCGTTATACGGCAGGATGGGATGCTGTCAGCAAGAAACTCGACCTGATGACGGCTTCAGAGTGGGCTGCTTTCCAAAAGAAATACTATTATAATAAAGGTGGCTATACCGACGAGCAGATAGCCGCCCTCGGCGAAGGCACCAACTGGCAGGATGCCATGTTGCGAAACGCCTTCAGACAGTCGCACGAGTTCTCCGTCAATGGGGGCAACGGTAAGGGACGTTATGCCTTCTCCGCCAACTATACCGACCAGGACGGTATCATCATCAATTCTGGCTTCGAACGCTATAATTTCCATCTCAATGCAGACTGGAATCTCCTGGAAGGACTTACCTTCGGACTCTCTGCCACCTACGGCAAGAGTACACAGCGCGGACTCACCACTACCGAGGAGGTAAAGTACAACTCGTCACCCTACTCGGCAGGCATTACCAACAGTTTCGTCTACGGACTCCTCACACCGAGGGTGGTGCCCATATACACGGCAGATGGTTCGTACAATTACTCTAATCCCTACGAGTATGCTTACTTCGCTATAGGCAACCAGTCATCCAATGCCGTTTCCGACCTCAACGACTCAGAGGCAGAAAGCATCAACAACTATCTCCTATCAAACGTTTGGGCGCAGTATGCTTTCGGGGACTTCCGTGCCAAGGTAACCGTAGGTCTGAATAAGGAGCAGATAACCCAAAACTATTTCTCGCCCTCATATACCTCGCTCGGGCTCGCCAATGAAGGTCTGGGAGGCATCGGACACAAGGCCAACGAGGTGTGGCAGCAGGAATACACCCTGGCATGGAACAGGCAGTTGGGACAGGCACATTATCTCGATGCCCTCGTAGGATATACACGCCAGACGAGCAAGACCAACTACAACTCCGTACTCGTGTCGCACTTTACCAACGAGACACTGAAGTACAATAACCTGGCCGACGGTTCGTCAGTCTATCCCCCTACATCGGGCGAGACTCAGGCAACGCTCAACTCGCTCATAGCACGTGTCAACTACACTTTGCTGGACAGGTACAACGCTACAGCCACTTTTCGTGCAGACAACTCGTCACGTTTTGCCAAGACCCACCGATGGGGTTATTTCCCCTCTATCGGACTTTCATGGAACCTGGACCGCGAAGCATTTCTCCGCGACAGCAAGACCGTGTCGGGCCTGAAGCTCAGAGCGTCGTATGGTGTAGTAGGCAACCAGGAAATAGGCGACTACGAGTATGCGCTCAACTATACGGCAAGCCAGTATGACGGTTCGTCCAGTTACTCAAAGTCGAATGTGTCGAACAAAGACCTGAAGTGGGAGACCACGGCATCTTATAATATAGGTGCAGACCTCTCGCTGTGGCAAGGTCGGTTCAATATAGTAGCCGATGCCTATTACAAGAAGACGAGCGACTTGCTGCTCGAGGTGCCCATCGGGTTCCAGCAGGGCGTAAGCACCCAATTGCGTAATGTGGGCAACGTAGTAAATAAAGGAGTGGAGCTCTCCGTTGACGCTCTGCTGGCAGCCAAGCACGACCTTACCTGGCGCGTCTCTGCCAATATCGCCCACAACCGTAACCGCATTACAGATATGGGTACAGCCAACAACATCATTATGGGCTCGGCCAACGAAACCATACTCCGCAAGGACGAAGCACTCGGTTCATTCTACGGACTACAGTTTGACGGCATCGTGCAGCAGGGCGAAGATGTAAGCAAGTTGCCTACACTCAACGGCAAGACCCTCGAACCGGGCGATGTGAAATATGTGGACCTGGACGGCAACGGCCGTATAGACGGCAATGACCGTGTAGTGCTCGGCAGCATACAGCCCGGCTTCACCTACGGTTTCTCTTCACAACTCAAGTGGAAACGCCTTGATGCCAGCATTGCCTTTGCCGGAAGCTACGGCAACCAGGTGTACAATGCATTGGGCAGAAGACTGGAACAGACTGGCGACAGCTACAACCTGCTGCGTACCGTCCTGGACAGTTGGACAGAGGAAAACGCATCCAATCGCTATCCTTTGGCCAGCAAGGAGCGCGCCACCTCCTACATCGACAGCCGCTATGTGGAGAACGCCTCATACCTCAAGTTGCGCAACCTTACCGTAGGATACACACTCCCCATCAAGGAGAGCTTCCCGCTCAAGGTGAGAGTCTTTGCCACGGCTTCCAATCTCTTTACCATCACTCCCTATACGGGTTACGACCCCGAAGTGGCTTCGGGTACAGACACAGGTGCCTATCCCTCGGCACGTTCCTTTGTATTCGGCATAGACCTCACACTGTAAAGAGAAGAGAGCGTAAGAGAACAACGGTCACTTATTAATTATGAAACTTATTAAAAGCATCGCATTATGAAACACAATATACTCAAGGGCTCATTTTTTGCACTCTCATTGGCAACACTGGCAGTAAGTTGCAACAGCAGTGAAAACACGGATGGCGGAGGCAACGTTATCGCCAACCCCGTAACCAATGATGCCACGGCGCTCTCCACCGTCAACGGTGTATATTCCAACTGGCAACCGCTCAGTTCGTCCTTTACCTTCGTTATCGAACTGAACTCCAACAAGATGATTTCCTTCGAGGGAGAAGAGTCGGAGGCGGGACCGCTCAACAGCCGTTTTGAACAGGCAGAAGACACATGGTACCAGCGCAAGATATTCAACAACCTCTTCCTGGGTATCAGTGCCGACAACGACAACATCAGTCTTGTCACTGCTGCTTACAACGAAGGGAAAGTGACAAAGCAGGGATACAATGCTGCTGTGGGCAAAGCAAAGTTGCTTAGAGGGCTGGCCTATCTCTACCTCGTGCAGCTATGGGGTGAGGTGCCTGTCTTTACGGAGAACGGGGGCAATGCTACGGAGCGCAAGGACATCGACGAGGTGTACAACCAGATAGTGGATGACCTTACGGCAGCAGAAAGTCTGCTGAACGACTACAATGGCGACCCTGTAACACCTTCCAAGCAGGCAGCTCAGGCACTCTTGGCACGCACCTATCTCGTTTGGGGCGACAATCCTCTCTCGTATACCGATGTGCAGAAAATAGCCGATACGCAGACCGACCCACAGTTCTGCAAGACCGACTCCCGGTTGGAGAAGGCGGTAGCGTATGCCGACAAGGTAATCAACAGCGGACTCTTGGCACTTGACCCAGACTTCAGCAAACTCTTCGGACGTGATTATGAGAGCAACAAGCGCGGCACCAACGAACATCTCTTTACTATCAAGCACGATGGAGACAACAACGATGCACAGGGCAACCACCAGACACACTGCGCCTGGACCTTCCCCTTCCAGAATGGTGAGAACGGACGAGCTTTCAACGAGATACACACCGAGGTGGCAGATATAGACCTGTACGCAGACTGGGCGGCCGAACAGCCCGACGACAAACGTCTGGCAAAGACCTATTTTACCAGTCTGAAGAATCCTGAAGACGGATTTACATACACCTACTATTCGCCTATCTATACCCCTATCAACGGCAAGGGCGTAGACCAATCGTATGAGGATGCAGAGAATCTGGAGATAAAGCAAAACTCGGTAGACCGTATAGAGATAAGGTATGCCGAAGTGTTGCTTACCAAGGCCGAGGCACTGGTTCAGTTGGGCCGCAATAGGGAGGCAGCACAACCCTTCAACGAACTGCGCAAGCGTGCTGGTATCGCCGAGGTAGATGCACCTACCTTCGATCAGATTAAACGCGAGTGGGACTATGAGTTTACCTACGAACAAAAGTCACTGCTCAACAACCTGCGTTGGAAAGACCTCGTCGCTTCTGTGAAGAAGGTAAAAGACTATGAGCACTTCGATGACAGCTATGCTACGGAGGGGGCTACCGGAAGGGACGGATACAAGGTTACTTCCTTTTTTGCCAAGATACATAAACACCTGGTGGCAAAGTACAATAACGTGAAAGGTCGCCATTACCGTCAGCCTATACCGCAGGGACTCAAGGGCGAGAACCTCGGCATCTATCCGCAGAACCCGGGATATTAAAAAGGTAAAAAGTAAAAAGTAATGTATACTTGCTCTTACCTTGCTGCATACTTGCTTTTGGCATAACGCCAAACCTGCAGCAGCTAACTGCCAACTACTTCGCCTAAGTTATATTTAGCTAAATATAAGTTAGGCGAAGCTAAATATAAGTTGTATTTAGCTAAATATAACTTAGGCGAAGCTGTATGTAATAGGCTGCTACGGGTTTTGTGCTAAGCCCATTCAGATTTTATGGCCTTATGACTCATGTTTTGTGCCCTTTTACAAACATATTGAGTAAAAGGCACACAAATCGTACCAAGTTTTAATTGTAACTAAAAAGGAAGCTCTTCCTAAAAGAATAAAGATTAATGGAAAAGTCAATAGAGAAAAAAGAAGAACACCGCAGGCGGCAGACGCAGCAACTGGTGTTGTGGATAGGCGCACTTGCTGTGGGAGGCATACTCGGTATGCTCGGTATAGGCTTGCTTAACGGCTTGATGAACTTTATCGCCACGGTCTATACACGCCTCTTCCAACTGGTGGCCGTCCCCACCATTGCCCTTGCTGTGGCAACAACCCTTGCCTCGTTGGGAGGCAAGAAGGACACTGCGCGTATCTTTCGCCATGCCCTCGCCTATACGTTGCTTACCACGGTGGCTGCTGCCGCCGTGGGACTGCTGCTCTATGTTGTGGTACAACCCGGCAACCTGCCGCAGGCTACGGTACAGGCCGGCAGTGATGCCATACCCGGCACGCTGGAACACACGTCCTACTATGACCACATCCTCGGCGTGATACCCAACAATGTAGTGAAGGCATTCTCCGAAGGCAATGTGCTGTCGGTACTGCTGCTGTCGGCTGCGGCAGGCATTGCTTTGGCCAAGATGCCACAGTCGGAAAAAAGGGATGTGTTGATGAATGCGCTTCTGGGGATGCAGGACCTGCTCTCGCTCCTTATACGCGGCCTGATATGGGCTTTGCCATTGGGCATCGTGGCCTTTGCCGCACAACTCACGGCGCAGTTCTCGGCAGGTATCGTTATGGAGTCGCTCGGTAAGTATGTAGCCGTGATACTCGGCGGCAATGTCGTGCAGTTCTTCATCGTTCTGCCGCTCTTCCTCTTGGTGCGCGGCATTAACCCCATACACACACTCGGCAAGATGACGCCGGCAGTGCTCATGGCCCTCTTTACCAAGAGTTCGGCGGCCACACTGCCAGTCACCCTGCAGACAGCTACAGACAGGTTGGGCATCTCGCCCAAGGTGGCACACTTTGTGCTGCCCATCTGTACCACAATCAACATGAACGGTTGTGCTGCATTCATATTGGTTACCTCGCTCTTCGCACTGCAGAACGGTGGCGTACAGATTACGCCATCTGTCATGGTGCTGTGGCTATTTATCTCGGTCATTTCGGCAGTAGGCAATGCCGGTGTGCCTATGGGGTGTTATTTCCTGACCCTGTCGCTGGTATCGGGAGCAGATGTCCCAGTAAGCATCATGGGCATCATACTGCCCGTATACACAGTGATAGACATGGTGGAGACAGCGGAGAACGTATGGTCCGACTCCTGTGTCTGTGCCATGGTGGACAAGGATTTGTCGTGAAGGAGACTCTTACCTCGGCAGGTTGAAGGCGCGTGTCATTTCCGCCATCTCCTTCTGGCTCATGCCTTCAGGCTCGAAGCCCATACACTTGGCATCAATGTATATCTTGGCACTCTTGGAGAGAACGTCTATCTGGTCGAAGGCATCCAGCACGTCAAGTCCCTTGGCGAAGACACCGTGTTTCTCCCACATTACCACATCGTAGTCTTCCAGTTCGCGCAGCGTGCCCTCTGCCAGTTCCATACTTCCGGGCAGCTTGTAGGGTACGATGCCCAGGCCGAGTGGGCAGAAAGCCTTTGTCTCAGGTATCATGCTCCACAGCAGGTTGCTCAGCACGTCCTTGCCCATCATCTTCTTGTTGTGGCTCATGGCTATCAGTTCTATGGGGTGAGTGTGCACAGTGGCCTTGTAGTTGGAACCCTTTTCTATGAGGCGTGCGTGTACGCTCAGGTGGCTGGGCAGTTCGGAGGTTGGCATTACTGCATTGTCGGCAATGATGACGTAGCTGGCGCAGTCGTCAAGGATACGTATGATGGAACCGTTGTCCATGGGGTGGCGTGCCAAATCGCGCATGCGCTTGCCCGTTCCTTTGCAGAAAAAGTAGCACCCTTTGAGGGCGGGTAGGGCAGTGCCTATTTGTTTTACCTCGCTGATGGGGGGAAGAGCCTTTATCTCATCGTCCACCAAGTCGGTGACGTTCACTGTGATGTTGCCGCCGTTGCGCTCGGCCCATCCGTTCTGCCACAGATAACCTGCCACTTCGGCAATCTTGTCAACCTCATTCTTCAGGGCCGTACGGCCTTCTAATACACTTTTCATATTTGTTTTTGAATTGTTTAGGGGCATTGGGCAGGGCTTTCTTGGTTGTGCAGCACCAATGCCGGTTGTTGATCTTTTTGTTTTTAGATGTTGCAAAGTTAGCGAAAATAGTGACAGCCAACCTAAAGTTTTTGATATTTTAGCCAAGACTTTTGGTAGCAAATGGTCTTTTCGGTGTTGAGGCAAACCATAGCAACGGCATGTATTAAGGTATGTTGTGAAAACTATTTTCCCCGAATGTTTGACATTGTTAATTACTTTTTGTACCTTTGCGCCATTATATTACGGACAACACAAAAACAAAGGAAAACAGTGAAGAACGGTTTGTTGATATTCAGTGCTCCTTCCGGCAGTGGCAAGAGCACTATCGTAAACTGGCTGATGAAAGAACATCCCGAACTGCGGTTGGCTTTTTCTGTCAGTTGTACATCGCGTGCGCCTCGCGGCACAGAGCAGAACGGTGTGGAGTATTTCTTTCTCTCGCCAGAGGAGTTCAAGGCCAAGATAGTTGCCGGCGAATTTTTGGAATATGAGGAGGTGTACCAAGACCGTTTCTACGGTACACTCAAGTCGCAGGTAGAAAACCAGATTGCCAAGGGCGAGACCGTCATCTTTGATGTAGACGTGAAGGGCGGTGTCAATATCAAGAAATTCTACGGTGAACGTGCATTGAGCATCTTTGTGCAACCGCCGTCGGTAGAGGAATTGCGCCGCCGTCTTGTTGGCCGCAATACCGATGCACCGGAGGTAATAGAACAGCGTCTGGCGAAAGCCAACTACGAGTTGACTTTCGCTCCACAGTTCGACCACGTAGTGGTAAATGACAATCTGGAGAAGGCCGAGCTGGAAGTGTACAAACTCGTGTCCGAGTTCTTGAGTGAAAAGGCAGACTAAAGGTAAAAAAGCCGATTAAAGGTAAAAAAGTAAAAAGGCCGATTAAGGGTAAAAAAGTAAAAAGGTAAAAAAAGGAGAGCAGAGTGAAGAATCCAACGGCAAAGGTATCTTAGGAGGTACAGAGCCCCCCGCTGTACCATCTCAAGCAAGAAAAACTGTTGTCCCTTAACATCTTTAACTTCCGCCAAAAATCTCCTTGCCCCCCTTAACTCCAAGTGCACAGACAACCGAGACAACTCAGACAACATAAACAACAAAGATGCTGCCGCTGCAGCATAGAAAAAGTTGTATAAGTTGTGTTTGTTGTATAAGTTGTCGGTTGATATGCTGGAAAAGCTGTTGTCTTAACTCCTCTACTTCCCTTAACTTCTCTGCTCCCTTAGAGAGAGAAAGAGTGGCTCATCATAAAGTATAAAACAAGATGTTAAAAGTCGGAATCTTTGGCGGTAGCTTCAATCCCGTCCATACAGGGCACATCGCCTTGGCCAAGAGCCTGTGCCAAAAGGCAGGGCTGGACGAGGTGTGGTTTATGGTGTCGCCTATGAATCCTTTCAAGAAGCATGCCACCGACCTGCTCGCTGACCATTTGCGGCTGGAAATGGTGCAGAAGGCGGTAGAGAACGAGCCGCAGCTCAAGGCCAGCGACTACGAGTTTCTTCTGCCGAAGCCATCCTATACATGGAACACACTGCAGGCTCTCTCCGCCGACTATCCCGACACGGCATTCACTCTGCTCATAGGTGGTGACAACTGGGCTACTTTCGACAAGTGGTACCGAAGTGCCGACATCTTGGCCCATTACCCCATTGTGGTTTATCCGCGTCAAGGCAGCCATACGGGCGATGTCACGGAGGGGGTTACCATTGTCGAGACTCCCCTTCTCGACATCAGTAGCACGGAGATACGCCAGCGCATTGGCGAGGGGAAGTCCATCAGCGGTATGGTGCCCCTGGCTGTAGAACCCCTTGCTATGGCATACTACACAAAAAAAGACACGAATGAACGGTAAAGACAAACTAAAGAAGTTTCTGAAACTGGCTTTTGCCCCGATACGCGGTAATGCCAATTTCTTCATATTCATGTATCTGCTCGGCATCGTCTGTGCTGTGGCGACAACACCGGCCCGTGGCAAACTGTACGACAATATCTGGCTCGAACTCTTTGTCGATATCTATGTGGCATGTTGCATATTGATGCTTTTCCCCAGGAAGCACCATATAAGGTTTGGCGTGAGGAGCCTGCTATACATCATATTATATGGAATAGCGCTCGCAGATACCTACTGCTTTGTCAACTTCGGCTCCACGCTCAACCCGTCCATGCTGATGCTGGTGGGTGAGACCAATGCCGACGAGGCAGGCAACTTCATCTCGGCATGCCTCTCGCCGACGGTTATCTTCAGCAAAGTGGGCTGGATATTGCTGGTTATGGTACTGCAGGTGGTGGTGGCTCTTTTCCGCAAGCCTCTCATCAAGGGCATAGGGTTCTGCATAGCCTGCGTGGAATTGGCAGGACAGCACCGCAAACTGACCTTCGTCCCAAAGATAACACGCGTTTTGCCTTATACTCTTACCACAGCAGGCATTGTACTGTTCTGTGTGGGAGTGTGGACCTCTTGGCCCAACAAGGCTGCTATCCACAAACTTATGACACGCCACAATATAGGCGAGGTAGAACATACCCTTACGGAGAAAGGGCATGCCCAACTTTACCTGCCCGTCTACCGCCTCAACTTCAGTGTCTATGCCAACAAATTGGCTGCACACCAGATTACCAAACTCATCCATGCCGCCAAGCATGTGCGGGTGGACAGTTGCAGCTTCCGTTCGCACAACATAGTGCTCATCATAGGCGAGAGCTACGGCAGGCACCACTCTCAGCAGTATGGCTACTTTATGGACACTACCCCCAGACAATCGGCTTTGGAGCGGTCGCGCAAACTCACCAAGTTTACGGACGTGGTGACGTGCTGGAACCTTACAAGTTTTGTGTTCAAGAATGTATTCTCCACGCACGTGGTGGGCGAGAAGGGCGAGTGGTGCGACTATCCGCTCTTCCCCGAACTCTTTCGTAAGGCGGGGTATCATGTCACCTTCATTACCAACGAATTCCTGTCGCAAGCCAAGGAGGCTGTATTCGATTTCAGCGGCGGCTTCTTCCTCAATAACCCCGAACTGAGCAAATTCCAGTTTGACAGCCGCAATACAGAACTTCACCCCCTGGATGACGGACTGCTTGCCGACTATGACGACAAATTGAAGAAAGAACAGGGCAAGAACAACCTCATCATCTTCCACCTCATGGGACAGCACGTGGACTATAAGACGCGCTATCCCCAGAAACAGGCCCACTTTTGGGCAAGCGACTATGAGGAGAAACGTCCCGAACTGACAAACAAGCAACGCAAGATATTGAGCCACTACGACAATGCCACCCTTTACAACGACTCCATTGTGGCGCAGATAGTAAACCGCTTTGCCAAAGAGGATGCCATCATCATCTATATGCCCGACCACGGCGAGGAGTGCTACGAGGAAGACCGTGGCTTTATCTGCCGCAACCACTCTGCGGCTATAGACTGGCCGCTGGCTCATTATGAGTTTGAAATACCGTTCTGGATATACTGTTCCAAGAAGTATATACGCAAACACCGGGATATCTACCGGCAGATACGTAAGGCACGCAACAAGCGCTACATGACAGATGCCTTGCCCCACCTGTTGCTCTATCTGGCAGGCATAGAGACACCCACTTACCAGGCCAAGTACAATATTCTCAGTCCGGACTATGACGAGATGCGTCCGCGCATTCTGAAGGGAACGGCCGACTACGACAAACTGCGCGATGAACATAACAAGAAAGAACAAGAACTGAAAGGAAACAACAAATGAATCAATCGATATTGTCCCGACAGGCATGCAATGCGTTGCGTGGACTTGCCATCATCGGCATCTTCCTGCATAACTATTGTCACTGGCTCGGTCCGATAGTCAAGGAGAACGAATATCAGTTTTTCCAAGGCAATGTAGACAGGCTCCACCGCGTGATGGCCCATGCCGACATCTTACTGCCTGTACATCTGCTATCCTTCTTCGGTCACTATGGTGTGCCCGTATTCCTCTTCCTCAGTGCCTACGGCCTGGTGATGAAGTACGAGGCTAAGCCGCATCTTGAGTCTAAGGTGTATAGTATCTCCGGCAAGGCAAAATATTCGTGGCGTGAACCTCTGCGGTTTGTTCGCTACCATTACCTGAAGCTCTTCAAAATGATGATAGTGGGTTTTGTGGCCTTCACCATGCTCGATGCCATCACCCCCGGAGCGCACAAGTATCACCTGCTTGACGTTGTGGCGATGCTCGGTATGTTCAACAACATGCTGCCCAATCCTGACCACATCATCTGGCCCGGTCCCTATTGGTTCTTCGGACTGATGCTGCAGCTATACATTGTCTATAGACTCCTGCTCTACCGCCGCCACTGGGGCTGGGCGGTAGCACTGATGGCTGTCTGCATCGGTATCCAACTCGTCCTGGGCTTTGACAATCCGGAGAGCGAGACGATGAACCGTTACCGCTACAATTTTATGGGCGGCATGCTGCCCTTTGGCCTCGGCATCCTCTACGCCCGCTACGGCGACAAGATTCTTATGACGTTCCATTCCCCCGTTACCAACCTCTTCGGATGCATCTTCTGCCTCTCGCTCATATACAGTCTCAGCGGCAGTATGGTAGGCTGGACTTTCTTGCCTTTCTTTATCTGCCTGTTGAGCGTACTCGTGGCAGAACTTCTTGAGAATGTGCATTGGCTCTCGGGGGTATACAAGTCTTTGGCGTGGATGGGGAGCATCTCGGCTGCCCTCTTCGTCTGTCATCCCATCACGAGGAAAATCTTCATCCATCAAAGCCGTGGCGGTGATGTCTATACAGGGCTGCTGCTCTACATCATATCGAGTGTCTGTCTCGCTTGGCTCTTCTCCCAACTGATGAAGAAAATACCGGCTCCTAAACCGTAAGGTCTGATAAGAAACACACGTACGTGCAATGTCCGATGCACGTACGTACGATAGTCAGCGTACATAGCCATGCACATAAATGTTTTAACATGATAAAGATAAAAGATATAGAAATGGCAAACATCAGTCGCTTCCGCGGTGAACTGATGGGGACGGCCATGCTCTTCATCATCCTCTTCCATGTGGCACTTCCCCGTAGCAGTGCCTTCTTCGGATTGCACCGCATGGGCAACGTGGGTGTGGATGTGTTCCTCTTTCTCAGTGGGGTAGGGCTTTGGTTCTCATGGGCGAAGAATCCTTCTGCCAGGCATTTTTTCGTCCGTCGCTACTTGCGCATTTATCCTGCATGGTTCATCATCGCCTGTCTCTTCTATGTTCCCCGCTTCCATGGTGGGAGTGCATGGAACTGGATAAACCTTTTGGGGGAGATTACCGTCAACTGGGGGTTCTGGCTGCACGACGAACTGACATTCTGGTACATTCCGGCTACGATGATGCTCTACCTTTTTGCACCGGCCTATATGGAACTTATCCGCCGGCATCCTGTATACCGGTGGCTGCCCGTGGCGATGATAGCGTGGTGCGTCATAGTACAGTATGTCACGCCTGTCCATCAGGCCGTGGGACATCTGGAGATATTCTGGAGTCGAGTGCCCATTTTCTTCATCGGCATCAACATGGGTGAACCCGTGCGGCAGAAACGGACGCTCGATGGAACGGCCCTTTGGATGGTATGGCTCATGTTTCTGATGCCCTTGCTTGCCAGTATCTATCTGGAGCAGGTGAAGCATGGACGTTTCCCGCTCTTTCTGGAACGCATGCTCTACATTCCCCTTACCTTTGCAGGTATACTCCTCCTGTGTAGCGTCTTCTGCCGGGTGCCGAAGTGGTTGGGGCGAGCTTTGGGGCTGGTGGGTACTTTAAGTTTGGAGATGTACCTTGTCCATAGCCACTTCGTGCTCTGCTATGTGGAAAAATGGCATTGGGGCTACTGGCCCACCTTCTTTGTCTGCTTGGCCATTGCCATGCCCGCAGCATGGGTGCTGAACAAAATAGCGGGATATGTTTCAAAGGAATTATCAATGATTATCAGAAATAGACATGAATGACAACATAATGAATGACAGCGGGGGCTTTGCCGCCTTGATGCGGTTGGTACGTCCCAAGCAATGGATCAAGAACTTCTTTGTGTTCGTTCCCCTCTTTTTCGGAGGTGAACTATTCGACACGGAAGCCCTTACGGCGGGTGTCATAGCCTTCTTTGCCTACAGCTTTGCGGCATCGAGCATCTATTGCTTCAATGACATCCACGATTGTGAGGCAGACCGGCGGCATCCTGTAAAGTGCCATCGCCCCATAGCATCGGGTGCTGTGAGCGTAAAGCAGGGCTACATGCTCATGGCCGTTATGCTTTTGCTCTCCATCGTTACCTCTGCCGCCCTCGACTCGTGGCAGGCTATGGGCGTTATCCTCTTCTACTGGTGCCTGAACCTGGGCTATTGCGCCAAACTGAAGCAGTATGCCATTATCGATGTGTGCATCGTGGCGTTCGGGTTTGTGCTGCGCTTGATGGCTGGCGGAGTGGCTGCCGACGTAGTGCTGAGCAAGTGGATAGTGCTGATGACATTCCTCATTACCCTTTTCATGAGTTTTGCCAAGCGGCGTGACGATGTTCTGCGCATGGAACAGACGGGCGAGGCTCCCCGCAAGAACACCATCCGCTACAACCTCACCTTCATCAATCAGGCGATAACCATCACCGCCTCGGTCACCCTCGTGTGTTACATCATGTACACGGTAAGTCCGGAGGTGTGCCAGCGTTTCCATACCGACAATCTTTATCTTACTACAGTGTTTGTACTGGTGGGGTTGCTGCGGTATATACAGATAGCGGTGGTAGACCAGAAGAGTGGAGACCCGACGAAGATTATCTTGCGCGACCGCATCACCCAGTTTATCGTTTTGGCCTGGCTGCTCGCCTTCCTGTTTATCATCTACATTGTTAAATGAAGAAAAAAGTTTATTGTTTCGATTTTGACGGTACGCTGACCACAAGCGATACCTTGCTGGAATTCATCAAGTTTGCCAAAGGCAAGAGCCGATTCCTCATGGTGTTCCTCATGTACAGTCCCCTCTTGGTGTTGATGAAGCTCCACCTCTATCCCAACTGGAAGGTAAAGCAAATGATTTTTGCCCATCTCTTCTGCGGTATGAGCATCGGGAAGTTCGACAAACTCTGCCACGCCTTTGCTGTGGAATACCAACATCTGTTGCGTCCACAGGGCATCCAGCGTGTACACGAGGCATTGACAGCCGGCAGCCGGGTATTCGTCGTGAGTGCCAGCATCGACAACTGGGTGCGTCCTTTCTTCCTGGTCAGAGGTCTGGAAGGTGTCGAGGTACTGGGCACACAAATAGAGGTGGTGGACGGCAAGCTCACCGGTCGCTTCCTCTCCCGCAACTGCTATGGAGCGGAGAAAGTGCACCGCATCACCGCCGCTCTCCCCCAAGACCGCCAAGCCTACACCATTGAGGCCTTCGGCGACAGCCGGGGCGACAAGGAGATGCTCGCCTTTGCCGACCATGGCCATTACAAGCCGTTTAGATAAGTTACGATTCTTGTCAAACGACTTTTCTGACAATGCAAGACGTTTTAAATATGGAATTTTGTGATTTTAGAGGATGAAAACCTTGGAATTTTGTGATTTTATGACGTAAAAGGTTCGGAATTTTGTGAGAAAGCTGTACCTTTGAACCCAAAACGAATTGGATATGAAGCTATTGAAGAGAAAAATCGATTCCTTCCTCAAAGACTGGAAAGAGCGAAGCGACCATCAGCCCCTCATCGTGAAGGGAGCAAGGCAGGTGG
>CAVFRG010000047.1:0-19583 GCA_963624905.1 Oscillospiraceae bacterium | reverse complement strand
GCTTTCTCCTCATGTAAGAGGCGGTTAAGAAGGGTGCTCTTGCCAACGTTTGTTTTGCCCACGATGGCCACGGGAATGCCTTGTTTCAGGGCGTTGCCCGTCTCGAAGGAGTGGGCGAGGGCAGTAACCTTTTGCTCTATCTCCTCGGCAAGGGCGTGAAGTTCGCTGCGGTCGGCAAACTCAAGTTCCTCGTGGTCGCTGAAGTCCAGTTCCAGCTCCAGGAGAGAGTTCATCTTCAGCAATTTCTCCCTAAGCAATGACAGTTCGTTGCTGAAGTGACCCTTCAGTTGACTCATCGCCATGTCGTGGGTCGCCTTGTTTGTGGAGGCGATAAGGTCTGCCACCGCCTCTGCCTGCGAGAGGTCCATCTTGCCGTTCATATAGGCACGGCGGGTGTATTCGCCCGGTTCTGCCTGGCGACAACCCACCTCGGTGAGACGTTGCAATACTTGATGGAGGATGTATCTGCTGCCGTGGCAGGAAATCTCGGTAGAGTCCTCGCCCGTGTAGCTGTGCGGGGCACGGAACACGCTCACCAGAACGTCATCGATGGTACGGCCATCCTTGTCTTTGATTTCTCCATAGTGGATTGTGTTGGGCTTGGCATCCGTCAAGTTTTTACTACCAACAAGAACGAATATCTTGGATGTGATTTCAATAGCTTGTGCGCCGCTTAGGCGTATAATTCCGATGGCACCACCGGGAGGGGTCGCCAGTGCGCAGATACATTCTTCGGTCATTTAATTAAATATGCATAGTTGATTGGGCGGAATAAATCCGCAAAATAACAAGTTCGAACCTTTTTGGCAACGGATTACAATTCCATGGGAATGCCTTGCGGGAGAAACTTAGATTCTATCCAGCACCAATTTGATAAGTCCGTCAATGGAACTCTTGTAACTGGTATTGGCACTCTTAGCACGGCGATTAGCAATTACCATGCAGCAAGTAAGCGCCTTATGCCCGAGCAAGAGGGAGAGGCCGGCAAGAGCTGAACTCTCCATCTCGAAGTTGTTGACACGCAAGCCGTTGTATTCGAAATCCTCAACCTTTTGGTTAAGCTGCGGGTCGGCAAGAGGAATGCGAAGTTCTCTGCCCTGCGGACCATAGAAACCACCGCACGCGATGGTAATGCCTCGCACCATGTCGTCTTGGGCAATTTGGTCGAGCAACTCAGGGTCGTTGTTCACGCAGTAAGGGTTGCCAATCTGGTCCACCCATTTCACCTGACGCTTGAACTCAGCCTCGGTCTCCAGGTCGCATACCTCATTGCGGCGGGCATAGAAATTGAGCAGGCCGTCGAACCCGATGCTTTTCTGCGATGCCACGTAAGTGCCGGCGGGCGTGTTGAGTTGCAGTCCACCGCAGGTACCGATGCGCACGAGGGTGAGGGTGGTGTGCTCGCGTTTCTCGGTGCGCGTATGGAAGTCGATGTTCTTGAGCGCATCCAGTTCGTTGACCACGATGTCGATATTGTCGCACCCGATGCCAGTGCTCTGCACCGTGATGCGTTTCCCCTTGTAGTTACCGGTGATGCTGTGAAATTCACGGCTCTCCACTTCACATTCTTTTGTATCGAAGTGCGATGCCACGAGCGACACCCTTCCCGGGTCGCCCACAAGAATCACTTTATCTGCTAATTGTTCAGGCTTAAGATGGAGGTGGAAACAGCTTCCGTCCTCATTAATGATCAGTTCTGATTCTGCGAAATACTTGCTCATTTTGTATATATGATTAAGTTAAGGTATATTTTACTGACTAAGGCACCAAGTGATTTTTGTATATCACTAAATTCAAATTTTACCAAAGATGAATTTCCTTCATTTTAAAGTACCCCCTTCGAAGAAGGCAGTTCAAAATGGTAGATATCCCTCTTGACGGCCATTCTCAGTGCGCGCGCCAGTGACTTGAAGATACCCTCAATCTTGTGGTGTTCGTTTTCACCCTCGGCTTTGATGTTGAGATTCATTTTAGCCGCATCACTCAAACTCTTGAAGAAATGCTTGAACATTTCAGTAGGCATCTCGCCAACTTTCTCCCTTTTGAATTCCGCATCCCAAACAAGCCACGGGCGGCCGCCGAAGTCGAGAGCCACCTGACACAAACAATCGTCCATGGGCAGGCAGTAGCCATAGCGCTCTATGCCCCTCTTGTTGCAAAGAGCCTGCAACAAGCACTCACCTAGGGCAATACCCGTATCCTCAATCGTATGGTGCTCGTCCACGTAGAGGTCACCTTTGGTGTGTATTACAAGATCCATCATACCGTGTTTTCCTATCTGCTCCAGCATGTGGTCGAAGAACCCAAGTCCCGTGTCGATATCACACTTTCCAGACCCGTCGAGACATACCTTGATGTAGATATCAGTCTCTTTGGTGGTGCGTTTCACCTCAGCAGTACGGTCACCTGCGAAGAGGATTTCAGCAATCTTGTCCCAGTCCATGCCATCCTTTCCCAAAATGAGACTTCTGCATCCCAGATTCCTCGCCAATTCAGCATCCGTTTCTCTGTCGCCAATCACGTAGCTCCCGACGATGTCGTATTCATCATTGTCCATGTACTCAGAGAGCATGGCGGTTCCCGGTTTGCGCATAGGCGAATTGTCTTCGGGAAAATGGCGGTCAATGAACTGCTTGTCGAAGTGTATGCCTTCCCCCTCGAGTGTCTGCATGATAAAGTTGTGTACTGGCCAAAAGGTATCTTCGGGAAAGGAAGATGTACCCAGCCCATCCTGGTTGCTAACCATGACGAGTCTGAAGTCAGTGTGTTGGGAAATGAACGACAAATTGCGTATCATACCCTTAGTAAACTTTAGTTTCTCGAAGCTGTCGATCTGCTCATCGTACGGTTCCTCGATGAGCGTTCCGTCACGGTCTATAAATAGTAGTTTTATCTGTTTCATGATTCTTTTTCCTGATTTAACATTTTCCTTTCCTCGTCCAGCTTTTTGTATGAACCGTATTGGTAAGCCAAAGAGAATCCAAGCCAATCTACGGCGTAAACGGCGATGAGAGAACTAATGATAAAGACTGCTAACATAAGAGGTGTGAAGTAAGACGGCACGCCAAGCGGGTCACCCTCCATGGCCCCAAACTGTGACTGTAGTTGCACCGCAATGACAACAAACGAGGGCAATGCAGCCACAAAAACGACAATGCAGAGCAGCAAGCCACCAAGGAGCAGCGTGGCGAGGAAGCCGCCAAAATGGCGTACGATGCGTCCTGCCGTGCTTATGGGAGAATTCTTCTCGCCATGGCGGTGCAGGCGTTTGTAGGGGAGCGTGCAGACAATGCAAAGTACAACCATAGCTATCGTCAGCGCATATACTACCGTCTGTATGATAAACGAAGTCCAGGCGTTAGCCACCCCCCAGTCGTACAGCGCCTTGTTTGGCAGCAAGAAGTATAGCACGACGGCCATAAGGACAGCAAGCGGAAGATGAGATTTCCACGTTTTCTTAACGAAGCCTCTAACGTCCTCCGTCATCATTTCGTATGAGGTCTTCATACATGCAGTCATGCTACGTACCTTGAGATATTCCTTGTTTTCCATATTTCTTGTTTTTAGCGTGCTTGTCTTCTGAACTCAGCGCAAGTAATGGCCGTAGCGATGGCTACGTTCAGACTTTCTGCTGTTTCCCTATCCGGGGGATAATTGGGTATGAGTAGCCTTCGGTTTACCTTAGCCGCGAGGGCTGGAGAGATACCCTTTCCTTCATTGCCCATAACGACGATACCCTGGTTCTGAAGCGGTGAATCGTAGATATTGTCGCCGTCAAGCATCGTTCCGTACACGGGGAAAGAGTGGGGTAGGGCTTCTACCAGTGCACAAAGGTCACCATAAGTTACCCTTACACGTGCAATGCTCCCCATGGTAGCCTGCACAACCTTTGGATTGTAGACATCGGCAGTGTCGGGACTGCAATAAATGTCGGTAATGCCAAACCAGTCGGCTATACGTATGATGGTACCGAGGTTGCCAGGGTCCTGCACTCCGTCCAGGGCAACACTGAGCTTGTCGGTGTCCACATCTTCTGGGCAGAACGTCCTTTCGTCCATTTGGGGGAACACTGCCAGTACCTGCTGTGGATGCTGGAGCAGACTCACCCTTTGCAGTTCATCTTCGCTCACCAAGATCAACTCCGTATCGGCAGGCAGGGTTCGTCCGTGGAGCCATTTCTCGGTGGCGATGACTGTTACGGGCTTGTAGTGTACCAGCAGTTCTTCCACCACCTTGTGCCCCTCAGCGACAAAGACCTTTTCTTTGTTGCGGTACTTTTTCTGTTCCAGCAAATGGATATACTTTATCTTGTTCTTGCTTATCATGTCGTGTGTTGAATCTTGTGCAAATTTACCAAGATTATGCTGAAATACCAAGTTTTTCGAAGTTTTTCTTCTTTTGGTAACAAATAAATTCCACCTGTACGGTTGGATTTTCAGGGCGCACTTAGGAAAAAACCGCTAAGTGATAAAATTCTCGCTTGAGTGGTACAGCGAGGGCGCTGTACCTCCTACAGTTACCCATACTTGCCGGAAATGGCAATTATAGGTGGTACGGCGCCCTCGCCGTACCACTCAAGTAGGAATGTTCCGAGTGAATAATACTTTCCTTGTCCAGGGCAAGTCGGAATACTTATGTTCCGTCCGCATCATGCGACTTAGAGGAAGTAGCAACGGCGTGGTTTGCCGGTGTCCGTAAGTGGCAGGCGGTCGACATGAACAAACTCCTTAGGAACCCAGAATTTGGGTAAGACGCGGCGGCATACGGCTTCAACCCCAACCAAGTCGGTACTCTCCGACAATAATACCGCCACCTCACCGAACTTGGGGTTCTTTCGTTTTACAATCATGAATGGTTCCGACAAGTAAGGCCGCAATTTATCCTCCGCTTCCTCCGCCTGTATCTTGATACCTCCGCAACATATCACATTGTCTTTTCTGCCTTTGATGCGGAACAGGATGGTGCCGTCTTCGTCCTCCCTCAGGTCTACGATATCGTTGGTGGCAATGGTACCGTCGCATACCAAAGGAGCGTCAATAACCAGACAATCGTCCTCTCCCTTCGACACCGTTACGCTATCGAAGGGTCGGTACCAGAGACTTGCATGTAGTCCGTTTACAGGGCGAAGGGCAATATGTGAAAGCGTTTCGGTCATGCCGTATGTGCTCCACACATGATTGGGAAATGTGCTCAGTTCATGTTCCAGCTTGTGGTCTATGGCGCCCCCTCCTATGATGAGATGCCGGATGCTGCGCAACCTGTCCCTTTCTTCGGGCACCTGCAGCGAATTATACACCTGCATGGGCACCATGGCGGCAAAATCGAGAGCGGGCATGGCTGAATCCGCAAGCGGATGACCGTTGGGAGGAACAGCGAAAAGTTGCAGTCCACATTCTAGACTTCTCACCACCATCATCTTGCCCGCGATGTAATCCAAGGGCATGCAGAGCAGGGCCGTGTTGCCGGGCTGCAGCCCGAGAAAACGGCATGTGATACGTGCAGAGTTGCGCATTTTCTCCTTTTCCACCCACATGGGTTTCGGCTTTCCTGTAGACCCGCTTGTGTATACCAGGAGCCTCTCGTTCTTGCTGTGCCATTGGGCAAGGAAATCGTCCAAAGAAAGACCCACCTTCTTCCCCTCACTATGAAGTGGAGAAGAGGTGGGTAATAGCGTTTTTATAGGGTTATTCATTCAACATTACTTTCCGTTGCAGCACGATTTCTTCTCGTTTTTTTCTTTAGCGCAACAACCCTGTTTGCTTTCTTTCCCGCAGCATGACGCCTTTATCTCCTTGCTTTTACCTTCGCGGTACTTGCAACATTCGGGCAGTGCGTTGTACACCTTGTCTTTGGCCTTGTACTTGTCGGTATCGTATCCTGCAGCGGCCACTTTTTGCTGTATAGCCTTCACCGAAGTCTTGCTGTCGTCGAAGCTGACGGAAAGTTTCTTGCCGTTCTTGCACCAACTGGCATCCTCCACGCCATTCACGCTCTTGGCAGCAGCTTCGATGTTCTTCTTACACATGCCACACTTGCCGTTGACGGCAAACGAGGTCTTTACATCCTTGGCATTTGCTGTGCCTGCACAAAGCAGGGCAAACGCCGCAAGCATCAAAGATTTCTTCATCATTTGTCTTTTTCTTGACTTGTGTTGTTACTTGCTTGTGCGTTTTTTACTTGGCTATAGCGATCTTTTTTACGCGACGCTCGTGCCTGCCACCCTCGAATGTAGCCTTGAAGAACTCGTCGAGGATAGCACCAGCCGTCTTGTTGTCGATGAAACGTCCGGGAAGAACGATGCAGTTGGCATCGTTGTGCTGGCGGATGAGCTGTGCGATGTCCTTGTTCCATACCAGTCCGGCGCGCACACCCTGGTGCTTGTTCAGCGTGATGGCCATGCCCTCGCCGCTACCACAGATAGCTATGCCCGGGTACACATCGCCGTTCTCGATACCCTCTGCCAACGGATGGGCAAAGTCGGGATAATCGACACTTTCGTCGCTATATGTACCGTAATCCTTTACAGGATAACCTTTTTCTTCAAGATATTGCAATACGAACTGTTTCATGGGGAAACCTGCGTGATCGCTTGCCAAACCTACTGTCTTTACTTCCATAATACTTAATGTTTTTTAGTGAAAAACGAAGGGAAAAAAGTGAAGAGTGAAGTACGAAGAACGAAGAATTCTCTTGTTTTCCTATTTGTAGATATTACTTACAAAGAACTTTCAATACAGCATTGGCATTTGAATTCTTCACTCTCTGGCGTGACAACCGACAACTTAGACAACTTTTCTGCTGCCGCTGCAGCAGGTTTGTTGTTTATGTTGTCAGAGTTGTCTCGGTTGTCCGTGCACTTGGAGTTAAGGAGTTAAAGGAGTAAAGACAACAGCTTTCTTGCTTGAGTGGTACGGCGAGGGTGCCGTACCTCCTAAAATGCAGTCGAGTGTCGTTAGCCGTAGGAGGTACAATGCCCTAGCTGTACCAACAGCGGGAACGGTCAAATGTCTGCTATTAGACTCTTCGCTCTTCTGGCGTATGCCCTCTTTTTACCTTTTTACCCTTTTACTTTTTTACCTTTATTAGACTCTTCACTATTCACTTAAATTATTCTGCCAAGAAGGCCTTAACCTGCTTGTAAACATTCTCGCCGGTGTAGCCGAGTTTCTCGTCGAGCACTTTGTAAGGAGCAGAGAAACCGAAGCTCTCCATACCCCAAACCTTGCCGTTGGCACCTACGAGACCCTCAAGAGTGACAGGCAGACCAGCCGTCATACCGAAGATCTTGGCGTTCTTAGGCAACACGCTATTCTGGTATTCCTTGCTCTGGCCGCGGAACAAACCCTCGGAAGGAGCGCTCACCACGCGAACCTTGATGCCGTCAGCACGAAGAGCCTCTGTGCCCGCCTCCAGGGTAGACACCTCAGAACCGCTTGCCACGAGGATAACGTCAGGATTCTCGTCGCTGCCAGCCACGATGTAGGCACCCTTTGCAGCCTGCTCGTAGTCATTGCCCTCAGGCAACTTTGCGATGCCCTGGCGAGAGAATATGAGGGCAGTAGGTGTCTCCACGTTCTCCATGGCAAGCTTCCAGCAAACGGTGGTCTCGTCGGCATCGGCAGGACGGAACACGCGTACGCTGTCCTTGCCTGCATGGTTCTTCAACTTCTCCATCAAGCGGATCTGTGCCTCCTGCTCCACGGGCTCGTGTGTAGGTCCGTCCTCGCCCACGCGGAAGGCGTCGTGCGTCCAGATAAACTTCACGGGAACCTGCATCAGGGCAGCGAGACGAACGGCAGGCTTCATATAGTCGGAGAATACGAAGAACGTACCCATAGCTGCCACCACACCACCGTGGAGCATCATACCGATACACATGTCAGCCATAGTAAGCTCAGCCACACCAGCCTGAAAGAACGCGCCGGAGAAGTCGCCGCGAACGATGCTCTTGGTCTTCTTCAGGAAGCCGTCGGTCTTGTCCGAGTTGGAGAGGTCGGCAGAAGCACAGATCATGTTAGGCACCTGCTCAGCCAACACACCGAGGCAAGCAGCGCTGGCAGCACGTGTGGCGGAACCAGCCTTCTGCTCCACCTTGCTCCAGTCTACCTTGGGAGCCTTGCCGCTGAACCACTCGTCCATCTGGGCGGCCTTCTCTGGGTTGGCCTTGCGCCACTCAGCCTCTGCGGCCTTGCGCTCTGCCACAATCTTCTTCAGTTCCTCAGCGCGCTTGGCGTAGATTTCCTTCACGTCGTCGAAGATAACGAATGCGTTCTCAGGGTCGCCGCCCAGGTGCTTGATGGTGTTGCTGTAAGCGTCGCCACCGAGCGGTGCACCGTGGGTGTTGATGCAAGCCTCGTAGCTTGTGCCGTCGGCACGGAGGGCACCCTTGCCCATGATGGTCTTGCCGATGATGAGGGTGGGTCGTTCCTGCTCCTTCTGGGCAGCATCGAGCGCCTCGCGAATCTGAGCCACGTCGTTACCGTTTATCTTGATCACGTTCCAGCCCCATGCCTTGTACTTCATCTCGGTGTTCTCGGTCATCACTACGCCGCACTCAGTAGAGAGCTGGATGTCGTTGGAGTCATAGAACATGATGAGGTTGTTAAGGCCGAGGTTGCCTGCGATGCGGCCCACGCCCTGTGAGATTTCCTCCTCCACGGCACCGTCGGAGATGTAGGCGTAGATCTTGTGCTGCATCATTGTAGAGCCGAGACGAGCCTCGAGGAACTTCTCAGCCACGGCAGCACCTGCTGCGAGGGCATGTCCCTGACCGAGCGGACCAGACGAGTTCTCGATGCCGCGCTCGAGGTCAAGTTCGGGGTGTCCGGGAGTAACGCTTCCCCACTGGCGGAACTGCTTCAAATCGTCCATGGTAAAGAAGCCGCGCATGGCCAGTCCAGCGTAGAGCATGGGGCTCATGTGGCCTGGGTCGAGGAAGAAGCGGTCACGGCCTGTCCATCGTGGGTCAGAAGGGTCGTACACCAAGTACTCAGCGAAGAGCACGTTGATGAAGTCGGAACCACCCATAGCACCGCCCGGATGGCCTGAGTTGGCTTTCTCTACCATTGACGCAGCCAGGATACGGATATTGTCGGCTGCGTGATTCATTACATTAATGTCGTTCATAATAAGTTTTGTATATATTATTGATTATTTCTTGTCTTTTTGCGTGTTCTTTAGGCGTTTTAGAACTTTCCACGCCTCCAAAGTTACTGCTTTATTTCCAAAACCACGACAGATTTTGCGGGAATCTTTACCGTGAGCGTGTTTTTTTTCAGTTTGGCACCCTTGAAAGTCGCGGGTTTCACCCTGTCGGGGTGCTCAAAGTCGTTGTAATCGCTCACTTTCGCACAGGAGAGCACCTGTCCGCTAACGTTTTTCATGCCTTCCGTTCCGTCCAAAGCGAGCACAGCCTCCTGTGCCTTGTCGAGGCTCACGTTAACGAGCGACACTACGACCGAGCCGTCCGTCTTCCTTGCAGCCGACACGGAGAGTAGGGGGATGGTACGTCCATCCTGGGCGTGTTCGTCACCGCGCACGTCCATGGAGTCGCACTTGACGTCGACGGGCAAGTAGACGGCATCCTGGAAATGCTTATACATATTGAATATATGGTAGGTGGGTGTGAGCACCATGTGTCCTGTGCCTTTCGTATCGGTAAGAATCATTGACTGCAGCACATTTACCACCTGTGCGATATTTGCCATACGTATGCGGTCGCAGTGGCGGTGGAACACATTGAGCGAGAGGGCAGCTACAAAAGCGTCGCGCATACTGTTCTGTTGGTATAGATGACCGTGTATGGTGCCCGGTTCCTCGTCCCACCAGGTCCCCCATTCGTCTACCAGCAGTCCCACTTCCTTCTTGGGGTCGGCGGCATCCATGATGGCCTCGTGCTTCCTGATGACATCCTCTATGCCGAGACACTTGCCGAGTGTCCAGTAATAGTCGGCATCGCTGAAGTGTGTGGCCGACCCCTTGCTGCCGTTCCATCCTGCAACAGTATAATAATGTAGAGAGAGTCCGTTCATGCGGTTTCCTACGCGGTCCATGAGCACCTTGCTCCAGTTGTAGTCATAGTCACTGGCTCCCGAAGCCACCTTGTAGAGGTTGTTTCCGTCATAGTTGCGGCAATATACAGCGTATCGCCGGTAGAGGTCGGAGTAGTATTCGGGGCGCATGTTTCCTCCGCATCCCCAACTTTCGTTGCCCACACCGAGAAACTTCACCTTCCATGCCTTGTCGCGTCCGTTCTGCCGGCGCAGTTTGGCCATGGGGGTATCTCCGTCGCTCGTCATATACTCCACCCACTTGGCCAGTTCCTCGACGCTTCCCGAGCCTACGTTTCCGCTGATGTACGGCTCGCAGCCCAGCATCTCGCACAGGTTCAGAAACTCATGTGTGCCGAAGGAGTTGTCTTCGATGGTGCCTCCCCAGTTGTTGTTCTGCATTTTTGGGCGCTTCTCGCGCGGGCCGATGCCGTCGGTCCAGTGGTATTCGTCGGCAAAACATCCCCCGGGCCATCTCAGTACAGGCACCTTCAGGTCCTGGAGTGCCTTGAGCACATCGTTGCGGTATCCCTGCGTATTGGGAATGGGCGACTCAGGACCTACCCACAAGCCGCCGTAGATGCAGCTGCCCAGGTGCTCGGCAAATTGGCCGTATATCTCCTTGTAGATTTTCTGCTTGCCCTGTGCCACGTGTATGGTTCCCGTTGCGTCCTGTGCGTGTACAGGAAGAGCCAGGGTAGCCGACAGTAATGCGATAGTGATAAGTTTGTTCTTCATCTTGTATGGATTTGGAATGTGCAGGAAGACCCGTATCATTGGGCGTGGTCAAAGTCCCCCGCATTGTTAAAAATTCCACGCATTGTTAAATTACTTCTTTAGACGGATTGCTCTTTGTGTCTTTTTGATTTTATCCGGCTAAAATGCAAAAATCCATCAAAGGTATTTTTTAGAACCCGCCTTAAACTTTTTCATTGGACAGGTAGCCCTTCTTAAGATAATACGTTTGTGGGACGAGATTCCCTCCCACAAACGTATCTATTTTATTTTGTTTTAACAAGTGTAGCGGCACGCTCGATAGCCAGGTCGGCCTTGTAGTTGTGGATGTACTTTTCGAAACCTTCCACCTCCTCGGCTACGGGAGCTATCTCCTCGCCTTTGTTTCCTGCAAACACATGCTGGTCGAGATAGTCGGCCAGACTCAGCTTGTCGTGGTTGTTCACCAGGTATCCCGCCAGAAGGGCGATGCCCCACGCTCCGCCTTCACCAGCCGTCTCCATTACCGAGATGGGCGTATTGAGTGCTGCTGCGAGGAACCGTTGCGCCACGCCCTTCGTCTTGAAGAGTCCGCCGTGTGCAGTAAGGCGGTCAACCTTGATGTTTTCATCGTTGAAGAGCACGTCGTTGCCTATCTTCAGCACCGCCACGGTAGCATAAAGGTGTGCCCGCACGAAATTGGCGAGGTTGAAGTTGTCCTTGGGCGAGCGTACAAACAGGGGGCGTCCTTTCTCGAGTCCTACCACGGGTTCTCCCGACACGGTGTTGTAGGTAACAAGTCCGCCGCAGTCTGCTTCGCCGTTATTCAGGGCATAGTTGTATAGTTTATCGAACACCTCGTGGATGTCGATGGGTCCGGCAAGCAGTTCCATGCACTCCTTGAATACCTTGACCCACGAGTTGATGTCCGATGTGCAGTTGTTGCAATGTACCATGGCTACGGGTTTTCCGTCGGGTGTTGTCACCATGTCAATCACCTCGTGCGGCTGGCTCAGCGCCTTGTCGAGCACAATCATGGAGAAGGAAGAGGTACCTGCACTCACGTTGCCCGTGCGTGGCCTTACGGCATTGGTGGCAACCATGCCCGTTCCGGCATCGCCTTCGGGAGGGCAGAGGGGTATGCCTGCCTGCAGCATGCCCGTGGGGTCGAGTTTTTTTGCGCCCGCCTCGGTCAGTACGCCCGCCTCTTCTCCGGCATTGAGTATTTGGGGCAGGATGTCGAGGATTTTCCATCCCAGGTGTCTGGGTTCGATGAGACGGTCGAATTTCTCCACCATCTCTGCATCATAGCTGTTCGTCTCGGAATCGATGGGCAACATGCCCGAAGCATCGCCCACGCCCAGCACCTTGCGCCCTGTCAGTTGCCAGTGGATGTAGCCTGCCAGTGTGGTGAGATAGGCTATCTTGTCCACATGTTCCTCTCCGTTGAGGATGGCCTGGTAGACGTGCGCTATGCTCCAGCGCAGGGGGATGTTGAAGTGGAACAGCTCCGAGAGTTCGGCTGCAGCCTGGCCCGTGCGGGTGTTGCGCCATGTGCGGAAGGGAACGAGGATGTTCTGTTCCTTGTCAAAAGCCATGTATCCGTGCATCATGGCACTGATGCCTATGGCTGCCAACCGCGTGATGCCGGTGTTGTATTCTGCCTTCACGTTTTTCAGAAGGTCTGCGTAGCAATCCTGGAGTCCTTTCCATATATTGTCAATGCTGTAGGTCCACAAGCCGTTTACCAACTCGTTTTCCCACTTATGGCTACCCTGTGCGATAGGGGCGTTGGTTTCATCAGTCAGCACTGCCTTGATGCGTGTCGAGCCAAACTCTATGCCGAGAATGGCCTTGCCTGATTCTATAGTTTGTTTTGCGTTCATCGTTTCTTTTTTATTGAAGTTTTGAGGTTAAGGAGATTTTTTGGGAGTTAAAGGAGTCAAGGAGTTAAGGAGTTAAGACAACAGCTTTCTTGCTTGAGTGGTACGGCGGGGGCGCCGTACCTCCTAAAACAGCCTTTCCGGCGTATGCCCTTTTTTACCTTTTTACTTTTTTACTTTTTTACCTTTAAATGGCCTTTTTACATTTAAACTACTTCAGTGCCTTATTCAGCATATAGTAAATCTCGTTGTTGCGGAGCTGCTGCTTGAAGCTTGAGATAGTGGTGTTCTTGTCAATGGCAACAAACTCTATGTCGAGAATCTCGCAGAAGTCTTCCCAGTACTCGGCGGTGATGTCGTATGAGAAGGCACTGTGGTGTGTGCCGCCGGCAAGGATCCATGCGCCGGCGCCCACTTCGAAGCTTGGCTGTGGTACCCAGAGGGCAGAAGCTACCGGCAACTTAGGCATCTCCTGCGGCTCGATGCACTCTACTTCGCTGGCAATGAGACGGAAGCGGTTGCCCAGATCCACCACGGTGGCCTTTACGCCCTTGCCCGTCTTGGAGGTGAACACGAGGCGTGCGGTCTCCGACTTGCGTATGCCGATGCCGAGGAAGTGCACCTCGAGCTTGGGCTTGTCGGTGGCGATGAGCGGACAAACCTCGAGCATGTGGCTCTGGAGGCTGGACGTCTTGTCCTCTGCGAAGTTAAGGGTGTAGTCCTCGAGGAACGAACAGCCCTTCTCCAGCCCCTGGTTCATCACCCAGAGTGTGCGATAGAGGCACGCCGTCTTCCAGTCGCCCTCTGCACCGAAGCCGTAGCCCTCTGCCATGAGGCGCTGCGAGGCAAGACCGGGAATTTGGTCGAAGCCGCAGAAGTTGGGGTCGTTGATGTCCGCATCGCCCAGGTCGTCGAAGTTGGTGGTGAAGGCCAGGGCACCCTCGTCCTTCAGGACGCGTCGGAGGGCTATCTCCGCCTTGGCAGCGTTCTTCACCTTCTGCCAGTACACCTCCTCGCCACACTCGTCTATCTTGATGGTGTATTCCTTCTTGTACTCTTCTACGAGTGCCTCTGCCTCCTGGTCGGTCACTTTCTTGAAGTAGTCCATGAGCGAAGAGACGGGGTAGTAATCTACGTGGTAGCCCAGTCGCTGCTCAAACTCCACGCGGTCGCCGTCCGTAACCGCCACGTTGTTCATGTTCATGCCCAGCATGAGGCAGCGCACGTTGTGTGCATCGGCGATGCCGGCACTCACCCGTGCCCAAACGGCTATCTGTCGCTGCACCTCTGCGCTTTTCCAGTAGCCTACCACCACCTTGCGCGGCTTGCGCATGCGTGTGCAGATGTGTCCGAACTCGATGTCGCCGTGTGCCGACTGGTTAAGGTTCATGAAGTCCATGTCGATGTCCTTCCACGGCAGTTCGGCGTTGTATTGTGTATGGAGGTGGAGCAGGGGTTTCTGGAGTGCCTGCAGTCCCTTGATCCACATCTTGGCGGGCGAGAACGTGTGCATCCATGTGATGATACCGATACAATTGTTGTCATTGTTGGATGCCTTCATGATGGCTTCTACCTCGTCAGAGGAGTTGGCAGTGCCCTTGTATACCACCTTGACGGGAATGTTTCCGCTGTTGTTCAGCCCGTCCACCATTTCCTTGGAGTGCTTGTCTACTTGTACTACGGCGTCGCCTCCGTAGAGGAGCTGTGCGCCTGTTACAAACCAAATTTCGAGGTTATCAAATGCTTTTGTCATGATTGTTGTTATTTTTTAGTTTCCTTATACAGAGAGGATTGTATATTTTTACTTATGTATTACTTTATGTTACTCAAGTTTCGGATTTATCTTGTTTGGTACTGCGAGGGCGCTGTACCTCCTATGGTCACTACTGGACCAGATAAGGCAATGTTTGCAAACCCGAAAAGCTGTATCCGAAACTTGAATGTTTTACTTTTTCTTCTGGCCGTAGTAGGCATTGGGGCCGTGTTTGCGGCTGAAGTGCTTCTCCACGAGGAGCGGGTTCATCGTGGTGTCGGGGTTCACGCTAAACGAGACGAACGCCATCTTTGCCACCTGTTCTGCCACGACGGCATGATAAACGGCCTCGTCGGCATCCTTGCCCCAGGTAAAGGGGCCGTGGTTCTTTACCAGCACGCCGGGCGTATGCACGGGGTTGATATTGTCCTTCTTGAAGCGGTCTACTATTACCACGCCCGTGTTGTGCTCGTACTCCGGCATCATGTCTTCGGTCATGTCCCCGGTGCAGGGGATGCAGTCGTGGAAATAATCTGCATGTGTGGTGCCGATATTGGGGATGTCCTTGCCCGCCTGTGCCCATGCCGTAGCATAGGTGGAGTGGGTATGTACCACACCGCCAAGCTGGGGGAAGGCGCGGTAGAGCACCAAGTGGGTAGGTGTGTCGGAAGAGGGGTTAAGGTCTCCTTCCACCACCTTGCCGGTAGCGAGGT
Source organism: Oscillospiraceae bacterium (assembly GCA_963624905.1). Classification (GTDB taxonomy): domain Bacteria; phylum Bacteroidota; class Bacteroidia; order Bacteroidales; family Bacteroidaceae; genus Prevotella. The sequence goes on along the minus strand of CAVFRG010000047.1, from coordinate 4,471 downwards.
CTACCACCACCATGTCGCTGGCCTTCATCGTGTCGTAGCTTACGCCCGACGGCTTGATGACAACAAGACCTTTCTCACGGTCTATGCCACTCACGTTTCCCCAGGTGAAGAGCACGAGGTTATGCCTGACAAGGTCGAGGTTGGCCTTGAACACTTTTTCCTTTAATTCTTCTAACATAATATCTTGTGTTTTAGTTGTTTATATGTATTTACTTCAACTTGAACGAAGGGTCATCCTCATACGCTTTCTCGTTGAAGCGGTAGAGGAAGGCTCCGCGTTTGGACGTCACCTTGTCTATGTGGTCGGTCTTCTCTATGAAGTCGATGTCCTTGATGCGTTTGCGGAAGTTGCGCTTGTCTATCTCTTCGCCCAATACAGCCTCAAACACGCGCTGCAGTTGGGTGAGCGTAAAGAGCTCGGGCAGCAGTCTGAAGCTCAACGGCTCGGTATTGATGCGGCGTCGCAATTGCTGGATGGCATCGCTGATCATCACGTTGTGGTCGGAATAGAGATGTGGCAGGTCGCTGAGACTCACCCATTCCAGTCCGTGCTCCACCCGCAGACTGTCATCATAGTCGGCGACATTGATCAGCGCGCAATAGGCCACGGAGATGACACGTTCGCCGGGGTCGCGGTCTACCTTGCCGAAGGCTCCCACCTGCCGTATGTACAGCCCCTTCATACCCGTCAGCTCCAGGATGACACGGTTGGCGGCATCCTGCAGGTTCTCCTCAGCACCGACAAATCCGCCATAGAGCGACCATTCGCCACAGCCCGGATTCATCTTTCTCCTGCCGATGAGCACTTGCAGTTGGCTGCCGTTGAAACCGAAGATAATACAGTCTACCGAAACGAAGACCCTGGAATATTCATTATAGAATTGTGTCATTTTCCCGTTTTTGTTTACCAGAAGTATGCGTAGAAGGCAGCGCAGAGACCGATTACGACGAGTGTGCCGATGATGTCGAACGCACCCCAACTATTGCGGATAGACTGCTTGAAGTCCTTGGTAAAGGTGATGGCCTCTACCTGCTCCTTGCTCGGGGAGGGGGTGAAGCAGCTCACCACCACCATGAAGACGATGAGGAACACGAGCAGCCAGCACTCGAACACGAGCCAGTTGGTCTGCCAGAACCATGATGTATGTTGCCAAAATGGTTCAAATCTTGTTAATACAGTATGAACTTGTCCATTTACGTCCTGAGCGAGATAAGAGAAGAATCCTTCACTATCTTTTATCATAGTCATACCTTGAGCGGCAGCTTGATATATAGCCTTGCCGGTGTCTGTAATCACGTTGGTCACGAGTCGGAGCATACCTATAAGGAAACCCGTAATCATGGTGTATTCACCCGCCTTGGGCGTGATTTTCTTGAAGAAGATACCCATGGCGAACACTGCCACCATGGCTGGAGCGAGGAGCGACTGGATGCCCTGCAGATAGTTGTACAATGTATCCATCTTCATCATAATGGGCAACCAGGCGAAACCGAGAACAACCACTACCACGGTGGCGATACGGCCTACTAGTACATAGTGGGCCTCGCTCTTGCCCTTCTTCAGCGGCTTATAGAAGTCTTCGGTGAAGAGGGTGGCACAACTGTTGAAGAAGGCTGCCAGAGAGGCTACGAGGGCGCAGATGAAACCAATAGTGACGATGCCCTTAACACCTGCAGGAAGTACTGCTTTTACCATAAGAGCAAAGGCTGCATCAGTCTGATCTGGAGCCATAGTAAGTTCTCCTTTCTGTGCCAGGGCAGCGGCAATCATGCCCGGGATGAGGAACATGAAGCAGGGCAGCACCTTGAAGAAACCGGCAGCGATGGTGCCGCGGCGGGCGCGCTTCATCACTTCCTCGTTGCTCTCGCCTGGTACCTGGCCGAGGACACGCTGCACGATGTGCTGGTCAGTACACCAGTACCAGAAACCGATGATGGTGGCACCAAGGAACACCACGAAGCCAGGGTATTCCTGATACATGGAGTCGCCTGCCTCCCAGTGGAACATGTGGGTGGTGCCGTAGCCGTTGTTGAGCTTGCCGCAGTAGTCCATCATGTCTGCCCAACCAGCCGCAATGCTACCGCCACCGAGGGCAGAGAGACCGAGGAAGAGCACCAGGAACGAACCGATGACAAGAATAGGCGTCTGTATGGTAGAGAGGGTCATCACGCCCTTCATGCCTCCGAACACGGTGAAGACGGTGGTGAGGATGATCAAGCCGATGGCACCCACCCAGAAGTTCAAGCCCCACAGGTATTCGAAGAAGATACCGCCCGTAAGCGCCGTCACGCTCACCTTGGTGAGGATGTATGCCACGAGGGTGATGATGGAGAGCCAGGAGCCTGTGCGCTGGGTGTAGCGGAACTTCAGGAAGTCGGGCATGGTGATGATCTTGCCCATCTTGTTGATAAGCAACTGGTAGAAGGGTACGAAGAGCCAGCCCAGGATGAGGATCATCCATCCCTGCATCTCCCAGTGGGCCATGCCCACACCGCTCTTGGCGCCCGTGCCTGCCAATCCTACGAGGTGTTCCGAGCCAATGTTTGCGGCAAAAATCGCCATACCTATCACGTACCAAGGCTCGCCCTTTCCGAAGAGGTAAGCCGATGAGTCTTCGCCCTTCTGGGCTTTTCTGTCCTTGACGATGGCATGCCACACCGCCCATATCACGCCTACCACGCCGATGGCGAGTACAGCCCAGTCAAGCCATACGAATTCTGTTGAACTCCAATTCATGTTTTTGTTTATTTTTTTAGATTGTTAATTGTTTAGTCTGTTGTCTGTTTCGGAAGCCGTCCCAGTCCTCTTTTTCATCTCCTCTTGTGAGGATGGATACATTTTACCTTTCTTTAAAAACGGCTTCCAAACAGGTTGTTTTTTTAGTTTTTTTTACTTTTTTACGCTAAACTTATACACGAGGTGCGAGTAATACTTCTCGCCCGGCTTCAGGGTAGCATCGGTCCATCCCTTTACGCCCTGTGCAATCTTGGTGGGCGAGTCAGGATATTTCTGACTCTCAAAGCACACACTCACGTGCTTGGGATACTTGATGCCGTGCTTGCAGGCGATGCCTGTACCCTGGAAGTTTCCGGTGTACACCTGCAGTCCCGGCTCGTTGGTGAATACCTCCAGCAGGATGCCCGTCTTGGGCGAATAGAGGCTTGCGCACACGGTCTTGTCATCGCCCTTGCCGTCCCTGTAAGTGTTCAGGCACCAGTTGTGGTCATAGCCGGTGGCGTTCTTTATCTGGTCGAAACTGTAGTCCATCTTCTTTCCTATCTCTGCAGGTGTACGGAAGTCCATCGGTGTACCCTCCACATTCTTTATCTCGCCCGTAGGAATGTAGAGCGAATCGGAAGGCGTATACCTGTCTGCATTGATGTACATCACCTGGTCCAGACCCTCCTTGGAGGCATCGCCGTTCAGATTGAAGTAGCAGTGGTTGGTCATGTTCACCACCGTCTCCTTGTCGGTCGTGGCACCGAAGACAATGTCGAGCGTGTTGTCGCTTTTCACCGTATAGGTGGCAGTGGCCGTTACGTTGCCGGGGAAGCCGTTTTCACCGTCCTTGGCAGAGATGGAGAACGTAACGGACGAGTCGTTCTGCTCCTTCACGTCATACACCTGGTTGAGCCATCCCGTAGCCCCGCCGCCGTGAAGGCAGTTGCCGTTGTCGTTGGCCTTGAGGTTGTAGGTCACACCGGCGACGGTCAGTTTGGCACCTTTGATGCGGTTGGCATAGCGCCCTACCGACGACCCGTAGTCGGAGGGGGAGTGGAGCGTGTCGGCATACTGGGCGAGGTTGTCGTACCCTAGCACTACGTCCGTTGGCTTGCCGTCCTTGCCGGGAACCGTCAGAGACACTACTCGCCCGCCGTAGTTTGTGATGCACACCTCCATGCCCTGCTTGTTTTTCAGCACCACCAACTGGGTTTTCTTGCCGTTGATGGTAGAGTCGAAGTCTGCCGTGTTCAGCCCTGAGAGCGTGGTGCTGCCTGCAGAATTTTTACCGCCGGGCGCACAGGCTGCAAAGCATGCGAGGGCCATGCCTGCCCCAAGAATAAGATTCTTTCCGTTTTTCATTTTTAGGTTGTTGTTTAGTTGTTCGGTTTAATTTGGGTGTAAAATTACAATTTATTTTTCGAATAACCAAATTATATTCCGTGTTTTTTCTACACCATAAAGTATTTTAACATTACGAGGGCTCCAAGGGTGCGGGGGGGCGGATTTTTAAACTGTAATCGTAATCGTCATCACTCGCAGCGTGGGCACCCCTCAAATGAGCCGTCCTGTTTGTTCATTCAATGTTACCGGAGTTTCCGTTTGTCTGGTTGCTTGGTACGGGCGAGGGCGCCGTACCTCCTACAACTTGCTGTATCTGTCACTCCCACCACATTTTGGGCAAAAAGTGGTACCCTCAATAATTTTGACCCCACCACTTTTTCTTAGGAATCTTTGGAGGTACAGCGC
>CAVFRG010000046.1:0-20552 GCA_963624905.1 Oscillospiraceae bacterium | reverse complement strand
GTACTTGTTTTTTAAACTGAAATCTGAAATCTGAAATGTTTTTCGCCTGTTCCCAAACGGTTATTTACCTTTAATCGGCCTTTTTTACCTTTTTACCTTTCCCAAGTACTGCTTTACTGCGTCTTTTCCCTCCAAGGCCTCCTCCAGTAGGATGATGGGTATGAAGTCATCCTCTTGAAGGCCTACCTTCAGCGTGAGCTGGATGGCTCCGTCCTTGGTTCTGCTCACGCGGCCGTGTGGCAGCTTCTTGATGAGCAGCGACTCGGAGCGAAGAAGAGATGTGTAAGTTTTAGATAGCGCGCTTTTACCCTTGGAACATTCCCCACGCTTCCTTCCTCAATTCGGATTAATGTTTACCCGCTTGCTTGGTACAGCGAGGGCGCTGTACCATGCAAGCGGAATTATTACTTATGTCCGTTTTGGTACGTAAACTTTTTTTACAACAATCCTATGTTCACGCACTATTCCGCGAACTACCTCGTTTGAAAAGCAAATATCCGCAACTAGATTGTTTTTTCAATCAGTTACGGATATATTTTCTGCGCCTCAATTTTGCACATTTTGTGACTTCGCTGGGATTCAAACCCAGGACCTTCAGAACCGGAATCTGACGCTCTATTCAGCTAAGCTACGAAGCCCTTTATTAATAAGGTGGAAAAACCACAAAAGGCTCCCTCCTACCCTTATGCGACTGCAAAAATACGGATTTTGCGTTAAACAGCCAAATTTTTGAAGCGATAATTTTACGACAGTCTGCCGAAAAAGCCGCTGCACAAGGCTCACGCATGGTCTGAGGGAAGTCTCAAAAACACATAAAAAGACAGCAAACAAAAGTCTTTTCTAACAATTTATAAAAAATATATTTTAATTTGCTTGCAATTTGATAATTATTTTGTACCTTTGCATGGTATTTGTGCAGAACACCGTAAAAGGAGGATGCACAGCAACACAACAGACAACCAAACAAAAGACGGGCAAGAATGCCTGCACCACACACACTACTAAACTGAAAAGAAATGAGTAAACTTATCAAACCTGAAGGCTACAAGGCCCTGCTGGACATGCGCCAGACCGAAATGGGCATCAAACTGATAAAGGAGTTTTTCCAGCAGAACCTCGCCACCGAGCTGCGCCTGCGCCGTGTAACGGCTCCGCTCTTCGTGCTGAAGGGACTGGGTATCAACGATGACCTCAACGGCGTGGAACGACCCGTTACCTTCCCCATCAAGGACCTGGGCGAAGCAAAGGCGGAGGTGGTTCACTCGCTGGCAAAATGGAAGAGGCTCACGCTCGCCGAATACGGCATAGAGCAGGGATACGGCGTGTACACGGACATGAACGCCATACGTGCCGACGAGGAACTGGACAACCTGCACTCGCTCTACGTGGACCAGTGGGACTGGGAGGCGGTGATAGGCCATGAGGACCGTAACCTGGAGTTCCTGCACGACATCGTGCGACGCATCTATGCCGCCATCCTGCGCACGGAGTATCTTACGTGCGAGCACTACCCGCAGCTGGAGCCGTTCCTGCCGCGCGAAATTCATTTCGTGCATGCGCAGCAACTGCTCGACATGTATCCCGACATGACACCCAAGGAGCGTGAGGATGCCGTATGCCGCAAGTATGGTGCAGTATTCGTGGAGGGCATTGGCTGCCGACTGAGCGACGGCGAGAAGCACGACGGACGTGCTGCCGACTATGACGACTGGAGCACCGTGGCGGAGAACGGACTGCCGGGTCTCAACGGCGACATCCTCATATGGTATCCCGTGCTGGGGCGCAGCTTCGAACTCAGTTCGATGGGCATCCGCGTGGACAAGGACGCACTGTTGCGCCAGTTGGCACAGGAGGGACAGGAGGAACGCAAGGAACTTTACTTCCACAAGCAACTGCTGGAGGACAAGTTGCCGCTAAGCATCGGTGGAGGTATAGGGCAGAGCCGCCTCTGTATGATAATGCTGCACAAGGCGCATATCGGTGAGATTCAGGCCAGCATCTGGCCGGAGAAGATGAGGCAAGAGTGCCAGAAGAACGGTATGCCGCTCATCTGAGAACTTCCGTAATTCTCATCTTTCAGAACTAACGGAAAAATTCTCTAATTCTTGATAAAGGAAAAAGACAACAGCCTTTGTGGCATGTCAACCGACAACCGATACAACAAATACAACTTAGACAACTTTTCTCCTTGCTGCCGCAGCAGCATCTGTGCTGTTTATGTTGTATGAGTTGTCTAAGTTGTCGTTTGTTTCAATGTTTAAGGAGTTAAGGGAGTTAAGAGAGTTAAGGAAGTTAAGGAAGTTAAGGAAGTTAAGGGACAACAGCCTTTCTTGCTTGTTCCTTGCTTGAGTGGTGCGGCGAGGGCGCCGCACCTCCTACAGTTGCCTTTCCTGGCGTATGCCCTCTTTTTACCTTTTTACTTTTTTACCTTTACTCCTCCTTCTCTTTTTTCAGTTCTGCGGCGATGCGGTGTGTAGAGTAGAGTTCGAGCACGGCGGCTATGAGCAGGAAGATGACCCACTTGTTATAGAAATAGGTGATGTAAGTCTCGTAGTTGGCAAACCAGTGGCGGAAGAAGGCGTACACCGTGTCCACCATAGAGATGCCGGCGAGTACGAAGAATATGTCCGCCACGCCCTGTATGCGCTTGAGCCTGTGTATGACGGGCGACTTTCCCTCGTAGCACTGCATGGCCTGCATCACGCTGAACACCACTGTGCCTGCGAGGAACATCCACGATGTATAGAGAAGCATCCTGGGGTAGATGAATCCGAAGGCGAAGCACGCTGCTCCTGCCACCATGAGTGCGCCGCCTGCAGCAAACAAGACGGTCTGTAGTCTGGAAAGTTGTTTCATAGTTCCTTGTTTCATTGTTCTTTGTTTTTGTCGTCAGCAGCGTTCAGGTCGGTGCTCAGTACGAAGACATCTTCGTCGTCGGCCTTCATGAAGTAGCGTTCGCGTGCGATGCGCTCGTATGCTTCCGCACCGCGCCCCATCTGCTCTATCAGTACCGAGTCGGCCTCTATGCGTGCCTGGTACTTCGCTATCTCCGTACGCAGTCCGTTTATCTCCATCTGGTAGCGTATGAGCTGTACCACACTGTTTTCGCCTGCCACTCCCACCGACAGTACACCTGCCACGATTACTATAAAATACTTGTGGCGGGACAGGTTGTCCCACACCCAACCCAGTTGTTTGCTCATTGCTTTATGTTTTTTAGAATGCAAAGATAATGTTTTTTTGGTATATTTTCGGCATAAAGCAGTTTTTGTTTCGATTTTTTTTGTTACCTTTACACCCCGATTAGAGGCACGAGGGCAGCAACCCGTCCCTACCGCTCCTTGTCGGAGAGGGCGCAGGCCGCCTTTATGGCTCATGGAAAAGTTTAACAATGCGTGGAATTTTCAGAACACGCCTTAATAAATAGTATTGACCCCGTTTTATGGAAGAATACATTGTTTCTGCACGAAAGTACCGCCCGATGTCGTTCGACACGGTAGTAGGGCAGACAGCACTCACTACAACGCTCAAGAATGCGGTGAAGAGCGGCAAACTGGCACACGCCTACCTCTTCTGCGGTCCGCGCGGAGTGGGCAAGACCACGTGTGCCCGCATCTTCGCCAAGGCCATCAACTGCGAGCATCCGCGCCAGGACGGCGAGGCGTGCAACGAGTGTGAGAGTTGCCGTGCGTTCAACGAGAACCGCTCGTACAACATCTTCGAGCTGGATGCCGCCAGCAACAACAGCGTCGAGAACATCAAGCAACTCATGGACCAGACACGCATACCGCCCCAGGTAGGCAAGTACAAGGTGTTTATTATCGACGAGGTGCACATGCTCAGCTCGCAGGCCTTCAACGCCTTCCTCAAGACGCTGGAAGAGCCGCCCTCGCACGTCATCTTCATCCTCGCCACCACCGAGAAGCACAAGATACTGCCCACCATCCTGAGCCGTTGCCAGATATACGACTTCGAGCGCATGAGTGTGCCCAACACCATCGCCCACCTCAAGAACGTGGCGGACAAGGAGGGCATCCGCTACGACGAGCAAGCCCTTTCCGTCATCGCCGAGAAGGCGGATGGCGGCATGCGCGATGCGCTCTCCATCTTCGACCAGGTAGCCAGTTTCTGCCAGGGCGACATCACCTACGAGAAGGTGATAGAAGACCTGAACGTGCTGGACAGCGACAACTACTTCAAGTTTGTAGACTATGCGCTGGAGAACAAGGTTACGGAGATGATGCTCATGCTTAACGGCATCCTGGCCAAGGGATTCGACGGCGCTAACCTGATACAGGGCCTCGCGCAGCACGTGCGCAACGTGATGATGGCGAAGGACCCGCAGACGCTGCCCCTGCTCGAGACGAGCGACACACAGCGCACCAAGTATGCCGAGCAGGCCAAGAAAGCCCCCTCCTCCTTCCTATACCGTGCCCTGCAGCTGATGAACACCTGCGACGTGCAGTACAGGCAAAGCTCCAACAAGCGGCTGCGCGTGGAACTGACGCTCATAGAGATAGGACAGATAACACAACCCGAAGACAAGGATGTGCCCGGTGCGGGGCGTATGCCCCGTAGATTAAAATCCCTGTTTCGGAAACTTATGGCCCAGCAGAAGCCTGCCGCTCAGGGTGCAGGTGCTGTGGCGGGGAGCGGTAACGCCCCCCTCACTGTCGTGCAGCCTGCCGGGGCTGCACAGGCAGAACGTATGGAAGCCCCGTCGGCCGCTGCCGTCACCTCTGCCCCCGCGGCGAGGGTCACGGCGGGCAACATAAAGGTGGGGAGCATCGGAATGACCTTCGGCAACCTGAAGAAGAGCGAGGAGATGCAGCGCCAGCGCCAGAACCCCAATGCCGACGTGAAGGCCATTGCCGCCGACGGCGACAAGCGCAACGACCCCTTCGACGAGGAGGCGCTGCAGCACCAGTGGGTGGGCATGTGCATACGCATGCAGCAGGGCAACCGCAACCTCATCGGACTGGCGCAGCGCATGATGGCTATCAGGCCCAAGCTGATGGAGTTCCCCGCCGTGGAGGTGGTGGCAGACAACCAGTTGCTGCTCGACAACATGCTGGCCATCAAGAACAGGATACGCAACACCCTCATCCTGGCTCTGAACAATGCCTCCATCACCGTAAACTACCGCCTTGCCCACCGCGACGAGGTGAAGAAGATTCTCAACAAGCGCGAGCTACTGGAGAAAATGCGCAAGGACAACCCCGCCCTCGACAAGTTCTGCACCTCGCTCAAACTCGTATTGGCGTAGTGTGCATAAAGGTAAAAAGGACGATTAAAGGTAAAAAGGTAAAAAGGTAAAAAGGTAAAAAAGTAGGGTGTCCAAGTTGTATTTGTTGTATAGGTTGTCGGTTGACAAGCCGCAAAGGCTGTTGTCTTTTTTTCTTTTGTCCTATTTTGACAATAAAGGCAGGCAAGTCGCCTTTTCGTATTTGTAAATAAAACATAAATACACACGGCAATCAATTAAATAGCATAAAATTATTTCGCCACTTCGGGGGAACATAGTACCTTTGTTAGACCAATACTCAACGAATCGCTTATGAATAAAATACTTTACGCATTACTTACCCTTGTCGCAGCAACCTCATGTACCGGCAGTTACGATATTGCCGGCTCCTCCAACGTCGGTACACTGGACGGGCGCATGCTCTACCTCAAGATACTGAACGGCACGGAGTTCAAAACCATCGACTCCTGCGACGTGGTGCACGGGCAGTTCCACTTCAACGGAGCGCTCGACACGGTGCGTATGGCCAACATCTTCATGGACAACGATGCCGTGCTGCCACTGGTGCTCGAAAGCGGAACCATCTCTGTAAAACTCGACGATGCGCAGCAGACCGTGAGCGGTACACCCCTCAACGAGAAACTCTTCGCTTTCTTCAAGAAATACCAGCAGCTGCAGAACCAGCAGCGCGAACTGGTGCACCGCCACGACCAGGCCATCATGGACGGAAAGGACATGGAGGAGGTGACAAGGAAGCTGAACGCCGAGGCCGTTACCCTCGCCGACAAGGAAGACAAGCTCGTGACGGGATTCATCACTGACAATTTCGACAACCCGCTCGGGGCAGGCGTCTTCTTCCTCGTAACCATGGGCAACCAGTACCCCATGCTTTCGCCGTGGATAGAGGACATCATGAGCAAAGCCACCGAGACATTCAAAAGCGACCCCTACGTAAAGGACTATTATGCCAAGGCGCAGGAGAACCAGGAAATAATGAACGGCACACGCGACCCGCAAACGGGCGCCCCCATGCCCGACATGACGCAGGCTCCAGCACCCAATGCGACTCCCGCACCCACCCCCAACGAGATGGCTACACCTACCATCCCCGCACCGCATGACAAATAAACCAAGAACACACCCATCCCTTAAACACCATGCCTACAATACTGATAAAAAACGGTATCATCGTCAATGAGGGGAAAACCTTCGAAGGAAACATCGTCGTGGACGGCGACAAAATAGCACACCTATATAATAATAAGGTAGAGGAAACACCCCCTGGCTGTTACGACAAGACAATCGACGCCAAGGGGTGTCTTGTTTTGCCGGGTGTCATAGACAGCCACGTCCACTTCCGTGAGCCGGGACTTACACGCAAGGCCAACATAGAGAGCGAGAGCCGGGCTGCGGCATACGGGGGCGTGACGTCCTACTTTGACATGCCCAACACCGTGCCGCAGACTACATCGCCGGAGGCACTGGAAGAGAAATTCCATCTCGCTGCACAGAAGAGCCACGTCAACTACAGTTTCTTCTATGGTGCCACCAACGACAATGTACACACATTCCAGGCACTGGACCCCCACCGCATCCCCGGCATCAAACTGTTTATGGGTTCCAGCACGGGCAACATGCTGGTAGACAAGCAGGAGGCCCTGGACAACATCTTTGCCACGGCGCACCGCCTGGACCTGCCCCTCATGGCGCACTGCGAGGATACGGACATCATCAACGCCAACATGGAGCAGTGCAAACACCTGCACGGCGATGACCCGGACGTAAGCTGGCACCCCACCATACGCAGCGAGGAGGCATGCTACGAGAGCAGCCGCCTGGCAGCACAACTGGCCCGAAAGCATGGTACCAGACTGCACATTGCACACGTAACGACGGCACGCGAACTCAGTCTGATGGAACCGGAAGGCAACATTACAGGCGAGGCAGTAATCGCACACCTCTTCTTTACCGATGCCGACTACCATAGGCTCGGCACACGCATAAAGTGCAATCCTGCCGTCAAGACGCTTGCCGACAGGGAGGCGCTGCGCCACGCCCTCACTGACGGACGCATCGCCACCATCGGCACCGACCACGCACCACACGAACTGAAGGACAAGGTGGGTGGAGCCGCACGCGCCGCATCGGGAATGCCCATGGTGCAGTTCTCGCTCGTCACGATGCTCGAACTGGTGGACGAGGGGGTACTCTCCGTAGAACGCATGGTAGAACTGACGGCACACAACCCTGCACGCCTCTTCGGTGTGAGCGACAGGGGATTCCTGCGCAAGGGCTATAAGGCCGACATCGTAGTGGTGAGGCCGCACGCACCGTGGACGGTAACACCGGAGTGCATACAGAGCAAGTGTGCATGGAGCCCCATGGAGGGGCATACGTACCAGTGGCGCGTGGAGCAGACCGTCTGCAACGGCCACGTGGTGTACGACAACGGTTCGTTCGACGCTACATTGCACGGCGAACCGATAATGTTCAGGAAATGAGAAGAAACCGCACGACATACAACCTCGCCGACGTGGAGCCGTACATCAACTGGCTCTACTTCTACCACGCATGGGGACTCTCCGGAAAACCCGAGGCTGAGAAACAGCGCATCAAGGCAGAGGCTCTCGACCTGCTGCACCAGTGGCACGGACGCTACCATACACATGCCGTAACGGTGCTCTACGACGCCAATGCAGACGGGGACGACCTGTTGCTCTTCCCCCACACAGACAGCACGGAGGAAACGGTGCGCATCCCTATGCTCAGGCAGCAACACGCTGTGGACAACGGCGAGCCTAACCTCTGCCTCGCCGACTACGTGAGGCCGCTGGCACAGGGCATCAGAGACAAGGTGGCACTGTTCTGCGTATCGGTGGACGCGGAGCCGCAACAGCTCTTCCACGGCGATGACTACATGGAGATGCTGGCACAGACCCTGTGCGACAGACTGGCAGAGGCCACGGTGGAAAAACTGCACGAAGAGGTAAGGCGCACCTGGTGGGGATACGCACCCCACGAGCAGCTTACCCTGCAGCAGCTCTTCCACGGCGACTACCAGGGCATACGCCCCGCCGTGGGCTACCCATCGCTGCCCGACGTGAGTGTCAACTTCCTCATAGAGCCGCTGCTGCAGATGGGACAGATAGGCATTCGCCTCACGCAAAGCGGCATGATGATGCCCCATTCCAGTGTCTCGGGCTTTATGTTCGCACACCCCAAGGCGCGCTACTTCTCGCTCGGCAAGATAGACACCGAGCAGTTGACCGACTATGCACGCAGACGGGGCATTCCCGTCAGTCTCATGAAACGTTATTTACAGTCAAGTCTTATCAAACGATGATTGCACGCATCTTCCTCTTCATTGTGATAGGTACCCTGTTGCCCTACACGCTGTACTACCGCAAACGGCTGCGGCAAGCCGCCCCGTGGAGGCGAGCCCTCCACTGGCTACCGGCTGTACTGCTGCTGGGCTACAGCGGCTACCTCGCCATGCTGCCCGGATTTGTGCCCGAGAACCCGGTACTCATAGACGTGTGGTTTGTCATGATGGCGTTCTGCGCCGTACCGCAGTTTGTCTACGTTTCATGCACGGGCATAGGATGGTGTGTGCGGCGCATATTCCACACGCAGTCCAACCGCTGGGGAAGGCGTGTGGGAGCTGTCCTCGCAATATGCGCTTTCTTCGCCTTCATCTACGGCTTTACGGTGGGGTTCCGCCGACTCGAGGTGAAGCACGTCACCGTGTGGCTGCCCGACCTCCCCGAGGCTTTCGACGGCTACCGCATCGTGCAGTTCAGTGACATTCACCTCGGTTCCTTCTACGGATGGCGCGCCGACCTGCCCAAACGTGACATCGACTCCATACAGGCACAGCACCCGGACATGATTTGCTTTACCGGCGACCTGCAGAATGCGCGCCCTGCGGAGATTTACCCTTACTGCCGACTGCTGTCCAGTCTGCACGCACCCGACGGGGTATTCAGCATACTGGGCAACCACGACTACAGCAAGTACATCGATGCCGACCCGCAGACATGCCTGCAACAGGAAGCGGAGGTAAGACGCGTGGAACGAAGCCTGGGATGGCACCTGCTGTGCAACGAGAAGGCGGTGGTGCACCGAGGCAAAGACTCCATCTATGTGGTGGGAACAGAAAACTACGACAAACCGAAACATACAGAGGTGGCACGGTCGCTGTACGGCATAAAGACTGGCAACTTCATCCTGATGCTGCAGCACATTCCCACCCAGTGGGAGGACATGGTGCCGTCGCGCATCAACACGGTGTACGGGTCGCCCGACTCGGTGCTCGTCGCCCCTCAACTCACGCTCAGCGGGCATACGCACGGCGGACAGGTGTCGGTGCTGGGGCTGCGCCCTACCCTCTTCGCACCCTTCGACTACGGTCTGTACGAGCGTGAGGGATGCCAGCTCTACACCTCGTGCGGACTGGGTGGCGTAGTGCCTCTGCGCATAGGCGCAACGGCTGAAATCGTGGTGCTAACACTTAAAAGTAAAAAGGTAAAAAGAAGTGAAGAGTGAAGAGTGAAGAGTGAAGAGTGAAGAATTCAATAGCAAAGGTATCTGTAGGAGGTACGGCGCCCTCGCCGTACCACTCAAAGAAGCTGATTAAAGGTAAAAAAGTAAAAAGGTAAAAGGGTAAAAAGAGGGCATACGCCAGAAAAGCTGTTGTCTTAACTCCTTAAACTCCTTAAACATTGAAACAAACGACAACACAGACAACATAAACAACATAAACAACAAAGATGCTACAGCGGCAGCATAGAAAAAGTTGTATAAGTTGTGTTTGTTGTATAAGTTGTCGGATGATACGCCAGATAAGTGAAGAGTGAAGAGTGAAGAGTGAAGAATTCAAATGCTAAAGCTGTTGTCCCTTAACTTCTCTAACTTCCCTTAACTTCTTTAACTTCCCAACTTCTTGAACTCCTTGAACTCCTTTAACTCCTCAACTCCTCTAACAAAAGGCATAAAAAAATAAAAACGATGAAGTACATTTACAGAATATACCAGTTGCTGGTGTGCCTCCCCATCATAGCGGTGGCGAGCGTGTTCACGAGTCTATTCACGGTACTGGGCTGTATGCTCGGCAACGGCCACTTCTGGGGCTATTATCCCGGCAAATGGTGGTCGCAGCTGTGGGTGCGCATCCTGCTCCTGCCCGTAAAGGTGGAAGGCAGAGAACACCTGCAGAAAGGACAGAGCTACGTGTTCGTGGCCAACCACCAGGGTGCCTTCGACATCTTCCTCATCTACGGCTTCCTGGGCCGCAACTTCAAGTGGATGATGAAGAAAGGACTGCGCAAGGTGCCCCTGGTAGGCATTGCCTGCGAGTACGCCCACCACATCTTCGTGGACAAGAGCGGACCGTCGAAGATACGCGCCTCATACGCCCATGCACGCGAGGTGCTGAAAGAGGGAATGTCGCTCGTGGTATTCCCCGAGGGAGCACGCACATTTACCGGGCACATGGGCGTGTTCCGGCGCGGGGCATTCATGCTGGCCGACGAACTGCAGTTGCCCGTATGTCCGCTAACCATCAACGGCAGCTTCCAGGTAAAGCCGCGCATGAAGGACATCTACTGGGTATTCTGGCATCCGCTGCGCCTCACCATACACGAGCCGATACCGCCTATAGGAAAAGGTCCCGACAACATCAAGAACCAGATGACACGCAGCTACGATGCCATCATGGGCGGCCTGGACAAGGAGTATCAGGGATTCGTGGAAAACCCGGACCAATAGGCCAACCACAACTTTTTACATACAAAGCGATGGGGTTTACACATAAAAAAAGTAACTTTGCACCATCATTGCGCTAAAACAACAAGACACATTATGAGCGACAGCATTGTAATTATCCCTACTTACAACGAGAAGGAGAATATAGAGAAGATAATCCGTGCCGTATTCGGACTGCAGAAGGAGTTTGACATCCTCGTCATAGACGACGGCAGCCCGGACGGAACTGCCGCCATCGTAAAACGGCTCATGGCGGTAGAATTCGTATCGCGCCTACACATCCTGGAGCGCACGGGCAAACTGGGGCTGGGCACGGCTTACATCATGGGATTCAAATGGGCGCTGCAGCACGGCTACGACTACATCTTCGAGATGGATGCCGACTTCAGCCACGACCCCAACGACTTGCCACGCCTTTATGCCGCCACGCACGACGAGGGGTACGACGTGGCGGTAGGCTCGCGCTACGTGTCGGGGGTAAATGTAGTAAACTGGCCCATAGGTCGTGTGCTCATGAGCTATTTCGCATCCAAGTATGTGCGGATGGTAACGGGCTTCAAGGTCAACGACACCACCGCCGGATTCGTATGCTACCGCCGCCAGGTGCTCGAGACGATAGACCTCGACGCCATCCGCTTCAAGGGATACGCTTTCCAGATAGAGATGAAGTATACGGCACACAAGATAGGATTCGGCATCAAGGAAGTGCCCGTCATCTTTGTCAACCGCCGCGAGGGTACCAGCAAGATGAGCGGCGGCATCTTCGGCGAGGCGTTCTTCGGGGTAATGAGGCTCAGACTCGACGGATGGTTCAAGAAATACCCGGCCAAGAAAAAATGACGATACAGGACATACAGAACATCTACGGCAGGACGATACAGGCAACCGCCCTCCTCAAATTACTGGCAGACAAGAAGCAGAAAAACATCTTTCTGCGCGGTATGCTGTGCTCGTCGGCGCCACTCTTCTTCGCCTCGCTCAGCGACAGGCTCCCCCACCCCATACTCTTCATCCTCAACGATGCCGACGAGGCAGGATACTTCTACCACGACCTGACACAGATACTGGGACAGGAAAAGGTTTTCTTCTTCCCCTCCAGCTACAGGCGCGCCGTAAAATACGGACAGAAGGATGCTGCCAACGAGATACTGCGCACCGAGGTGCTGGCACGCCTCTCGACAGGTGACCCCATGTACATCGTCTCCTACCCTGACGCCCTGGCAGAACTGGTAGTGTCGCGCCAGAGCATCGATGCACGCATGCTCAAGTTGGCCACCAACCAGCAGGTGTCGCTCACGGACACCGTACACACCCTGCGCGAATACGGATTCCACGAAACCGACTATGTGTACGAACCGGGACAGTTTGCCGTTCGCGGCAGCATTCTCGATGTCTACTCCTACAGTTGTGAGTATCCCTTTCGCATCGACTTCTTCGGTGACGAGATAGACACCATACGCACATTCAACATCGAAGACCAGTTGTCCAAAGACCGCCGCGACAACGTGGAGATTGTGCCCGAGCTGTCGGCCACACAGACCATGAAACAACCCTTCCTGCAGTACCTCGACCCTGACACGGTAGTGGTGCTGCGCGACTTTACCTTTGTCTACGACCGTATAGCACAGATTTACCAGGACGGATTCTCATCACAGAGCCTTACCGAGCAACTGGAGGGTGCCACCGAGGTGGAGGCTGAACAGATACGCCGTTCCATGCAGAAGGACGCCAACCTGTGCACTGCCGTACAGTTTCAGCAGGGAATGGCTGCGCTCAGGAGGATAGAACTGACTGCAGCCGATGCCAATGCTGCCCCCACCGAAGCAAACACGAATAAAGGACAGTCCACGGCGGCAGTATCCTTCCACATTACCCCGCAGCCCCTGTTCCATAAGAACTTCGACCTTCTGGCACAAACCTTCGAGGACTACATCCTGAAAGGATACACGCTCTACATCCTTGCCGACAGCGCCAAGCAGCAGCAACGCCTCAAGGACATCTTCGGCAGCGAGGAACTGCAACGCTACGGCATACAGTTTGTGCCCGTGGACAAGACGCTGCACGAGGGATTCGTGGACAACGACCGCAAGTGCTGCTTCTTTACCGACCACCAGATATTCGACCGGTTCCACAAGTACAGTCTGCGCTCCGACTCGGCACGCGCCGGAAAGATGGCACTCACCATGAAGGAGCTACAGGAGATGGAACCCGGCGACTTTATCGTGCACGTAGACTTCGGTATAGGCAAGTTTGGCGGACTGGTGCGCGTGCCCGTGGGCAACAGCTACCAGGAGATGATTCGCATCGTGTACAAGAACAACGACAAGGTAGACGTGTCCATCCACTCACTCTACAAGATAAGCAAGTACCGCAGCAGCGACACGGGCGAACCGCCACGCCTCTCGGCCCTCGGCACGGGTGCATGGGACCGCCTGAAGGAGAAGGCCAAGAAACGCATCAAGGACATTGCGCGCGACCTCATCAAGCTCTATGCGCGCCGCCGAAGCGAGAAGGGGTTTGCCTTCAGTGCAGACTCGTACCTGCAGCACGAACTGGAAGCCTCCTTCCTCTACGAGGACACACCCGACCAGAACAAGGCCACTCAGGAGGTAAAGGCAGACATGGAAAAGGCACGCCCCATGGACCGCCTGGTGTGCGGTGACGTAGGATTCGGAAAGACGGAGGTGGCTGTCAGGGCAGCCTTCAAGGCAGCATGCGACAGCAAGCAGGTAGCTGTGCTCGTACCCACCACCGTGCTTGCCTTCCAGCACTACCAGACATTCAAGGCACGCCTCGAAGGAATGCCCGTACGGGTGGACTACCTGAGCCGGGCACGCTCGGCAAAGGCTACGCGCCAGTTGCTCGACGACCTGAAGGAGGGAAAGATAGATATCCTCGTAGGCACGCACAAGCTCATCTCCAAAACCGTAAAATGGAAAGACCTGGGACTGCTCATCATCGACGAGGAACAGAAGTTCGGCGTGTCCACCAAGGAAAAGCTGCGCCAAATGAAGGTGAACGTCGACACACTGACCATGAGCGCCACACCCATTCCGCGCACCCTGCAGTTCTCGCTCATGGGAGCCAGGGACATGAGCATCATGCGCACACCACCGCCCAACAGGTACCCCATCCACACGGAGCTTGTCAGCTTCAGCGGCGATGCCATTGCAGATGCCATCAACTTTGAGATGAGCCGCAACGGACAGGTGTACTTCGTAAACGACCGCATCTCAAAACTGGCAGAACTGAAACTGCTCATAGAAAAACGCATACCCGACTGCCGTGTGGTGATAGGACACGGACAGATGAAGCCAGAGGAACTGGAGAAGGTCATCATGGATTTCGTCAACTACGACTACGATGTGCTCCTCTCCACCACCATCGTGGAGAACGGCATAGACATCTCCAACGCCAACACCATCATCATCAACGATGCCCACCACTTCGGACTGAGCGACCTGCACCAGATGAGGGGACGTGTGGGGCGAAGCAACAAAAAGGCCTTCTGTTACCTCATAGCTCCACCCAAAAGTGTACTCACACCCGAAGCACGACGACGGTTGGAGGCGCTCGAGACATTCTCCGAACTGGGCAGCGGGTTCAACCTCGCCATGCAGGACCTCGACATCAGGGGGGCAGGAAACCTACTCGGCTCGGAACAAAGCGGATTTATGGAAGACCTGGGCTACGAAACCTACCAGAAGATTCTGTCGCAGGCCGTCACCGAACTGAAGAACGAGGAGTTTGCCGACCTGTACCAGGAACAGATGGACCAGGGACAACAGCTCACAGGCGACGACTTCGTGGATGACTGCGCCATAGAGAGCGACCTCGAGATGTACTTCCCCGACACCTACGTGCCGGGAAGCAGCGAGCGCATGCTGCTCTACCGCGAACTGGACCGCATCGACAATGACGCTGACCTTGCTGCCTACCGACACAGACTGGAAGACCGTTTCGGTCCCGTACCCCGCGAGGGACAAGAACTGATGAACGTCGTCTCGCTCCGCCGACTGGGAAAGCGCCTGGGCTGCGAAAAGATTATGCTCAAGCAGGGCACCATGCAGATGCAGTTTGTCAGCAACGTGCAAAGCCCGTTCTACCGCAGCGAGATGTTCTCGCGCGTGCTGCACTATGCCACTTCGAACGTGCGCCAGTGTGTGCTGAAGGAGAAGAGCAACAAGCATTTCCTCCGCATTTCGGGCGTAGCGAGCGTCGAGCGTGCTGTAGCCATCCTCCACAGCATGGCTGGAGAGGAAGAGGCAAGCAAATAAGAAACCCCGACAAGCAAATCTTTCAGAACACACGGAGAAATTCTCCAATTCTCTAATTCTTGATAAAAGGAAAAAGACAACAGCTTTTGTGGTGTCCGAACCGACAACTTATACAACAAATACAACTTAGACAACTTTTTCTATGCTGCCGCGGCAGCAGCTGTGTTGTTTATGTTGTATGAGTTGTCTGTGTTGTCGTTTCTTCGTTGCATTGTACCAACTTTTTTATTACCAAGATACAAATAAAAAACAAGTAGACAAGAAACAAGTAAAGCCCGGGAATTCGTCCCGGGCTTTATTTGTTATTGTCTTGATACGTTCTTGACGGCGTTATGCTTTCAGCCATTCCTCGATGGCCTGTGAGATAACCTCGAAACTTGCGGTAGGCTCAAAACGTGCTACTACCTGTCCCTTCTTGTTGACAAGGAACTTGGTGAAATTCCACTTGATGTCGGGGTTTTCCTTGTAAGCAGGGTCAGCCTCGCTCAGCATCTTGTCCAGGACAGGATAGAGAGGATGCGACTCGTCCCAACCGGCAAAGCCCTTGCTCTCCTTCAGGAACTTGAACAGAGGAGAGGCATCGTCACCGTTTACCTTAACCTTTTTGAAACGAGAGAACTCCGTGCCGTAAGTGAGCTTGCAGAACTGGTGGATGCTCTCGTCAGTGCCGGGAGCCTGCTGACCAAACTGGTTGCAGGGAAAGTCGAGCACTTCGAAGCCTTGTGAGTGGTATGTCTCGTAGAGTTTTTCCAGTTCTTCGTACTGAGGGGTAAATCCGCACTTGGTGGCAGTGTTGACAATGAGCAGCACCTCGTTGGCATACTCCTTGAGGGAAACTTCCTTTCCCTTTCTGTCCTTGACAGAGAATTCGTAAACGGTTCTCATTTTCTTGTTTGTGTTTCTATTATCTTTTTGTTCTTTTTTCTTTGTTTCCTTCTTTTTATGCTGCGTTTGGCGCCTTTAGTCTTGCAAAGTTACTACTTTTTGCACGAATGAGGCAATGCCTACCTATAATTTTTCTAAAAAAAGTAGTTAACCCCGCCCTCGCAGATTCTGCATTACCTTGCATTCTCGCGGTACTCGCTCGGTATGATGCCCATTTCCTTCTTGAACACCTTCGAGAAATACTTCGGGTCGCTGAAGCCCACCGAGTAGGCTATACTGCTGAGTGTATCGTCGGTCTGGCAGAGCAGTTCGGTGGCACGCATGATGCGTATGTGGCGCACAAAGTCGACGGGGGTCATGCCCACGGCATTCTTTATCTTTCCGTACAGCACACTGCGGCTCATGCCCATGGCAGAGGCAATGTCGTCTATCTTCATGTCGGGGTTGGAGATGTTGCTGGTGATGAAGTTGACGATTTTCTCCGTTGTGGCATCGTTGATGGAGAGCGTCTTCGTTACGGACTTCTCTACATTCTCTTCGGTGCGTGCCGTCTGCGGATAGGTGTGGGTGAGCTGGAAGGTCTCGTTCTCCGACCGCTGTATCTGCTTCAGCATGTCCTGCTGCAAGGCGTGCCGCTGGTTGATGACAGCCTCGATGCGCCCCTTGAGATAGGTGGCGGAGAAGGGCTTGGTAAGGTATCCGTCTATACCCTCCTCGAATCCCTTGAGGTGGTCTTCCTCGCTGGCCTTGGCAGAGAGCACGATGATGGGGATGTGTGCCGTGTTGGAGTCCTGCTTGATGTAATGCACCATAGTGATGCCGTCCATTACGGGCATCGTGACATCGGTAAGGATGAAGTCGGGCATCTGCTGGCGTGCCTTGATGAGTCCCTCCTTGCCGTTCTCTGCCAGCAGCACATTGTAGTCGGACTTGAGTATGGTGTACAGGAACTGGCGCAGGTCGGCATTGTCTTCCACCACGAGCAGCGTGATGTCCTTGTCACCGTTGTTCGTGTCGGCACCGGCGTCACTGCCCATCTCCTCAAGGTAAGAATGCGCATTGCTGTCGTCAATGTTGCCACTGCTGTCGCCGGTCAGTTCGAAGGCATTTTCGCTGCCTTCGTCCAGATAGAGGTTGGTGTTGTTGTCAAACTTGAGCATCTTGTTCAGCATCTCGAGCATCTCGGCTGCGTTACGCTGCACGATGAGCAGCAGACTGCGGCTGTCGGCAGAGAGTCCGCGGTCGTTTTCGAGCACCTGCCTGATGGGGCCTCCGATGAGTGAAAGCGGTGTGCGCAGCTTGTGCGAGGCATGGCTGAAGAAGCGGTTCTTCATCTCGCTCATGTCGTGGTTCAGGCTTTCACGCTGGCGCCTGTTGTAGATGTAGATGATGCTGCCCACAGCCATAACGGCCAAGATGAAGAGCAGCAACTTTCCCCACAGGCTCTCCCAGAAAGTGGGTTTCACCTCTATGGGCAGTTCGGCGATGTATTTGCCCCATACGCCATGGGTGTTGGTAGCCTTCACCTGCAGCACATAGTCGCCGTGGCTGATGCGGTTGAAACCTATCATGTTCTGCCCACCGAGCTGTATCCACCGTCCTTCGGGCGTGACCCCCTTGATGCGGTAGGCGTAGCGTGTCTGATACTTGCGGGTATAGTCGAGTGCCGCAAAACTGATGGTAAGGTTGCGCTTGTTGGCAGGCACCACCAGTTTGGGACAATGGAGCAGCGGCAAGATGTTATCCTCGCCGTTGTAGTGTACGGCGGTGAAGATTATCTTGGGCTGATAGCTTGTCTTGGTAAGTGTCGCGGGGTTGAAGGTAAGGCTGCCGTTCGGCGTACCCACTATGATGTCGTCCGTGGCGGGATTGTGGCAGGGGCGTGCCTCGGTAAAGGTCATGTTGTAGTCAAAGTCGTTGGGACCGTATGCGTCTACAGTGCCTTTCCTGAGGTCTACCTTGTCAATGCTCGACTCGCGGACAATCCACAGCATGCCCTTGTTGTCCTCCACCATGCTCTGCACACTGCCCTCTTCGGGATTGAGAAGTTTGAAGAAGTTGAAATGGAGGTTGTCCTGCAGCAAGCCCTTGGAGGCGAGCTGCTGCATCGTGCCCCCCAGCGTCGAGATGTAGGTTGTGCCGTCGGTGCGCACAAGGGTATAGTTGACATCGCTCGTCATGGGCGAGAGCGTGTCATTTTCGATATGGTAAGTCCTATAGAACCTGATGTCCGACAATTTGCGGTAGTTGTCGCTGAAACTTATCAGGCCGTCGGTGGTACCCACCAGTATCTCTCCCGTAGGAGTACAGTTGATGCGCCGTGTCTTCTGGCACATGTCCTTGGGATAACTCAGCCCTGAGTTTTTCGAGATGAACCTCATCTGGCCGTCAGTTTCGTCTACCGTGGCAAGGCCTCCGCCGTAGGTGGCTATCCAGATGCGCCCGTGCTTGTCGGTAGCCATGTCGTACACCGTGTCGCTCGGCAGCGAGAACCTGTTGTGTGGTTGGTGGCCGTAGTGGGTTACCTTTGCGCCGTCGAGCACGTAGATTCCCTGGCTGTTGGTGCCTATCCACACTCTGCCCCTACTGTCCTGGAAGAGACAGTAGATGCCGGTATTGGCAAAAGGAATCTGCTGGGGCACCAGTTGTCCGTTGGGGGCAAGGTAGCCCAGTTTGTTGTGGTGGCTGTCGCTTACCTTGATTACCCCGTTCAAGTATCCGTCCCAATGGCATCCGTTGACGGTGAGCATGATGGAGCGCACCTCCGACTCACCCTGTTCCAGACGGTTGAGGGTGTAGGTATGGTACTTGAAGTTGATTTGTGTAAGGTCGTGTATGCCCGTCACCCACAGGATACCCTGGTCGGAGACGATGTACTTGGTGATGCGCGGCACATGCGAGTTGCCCGACGAGTTACTTTTCAGCACATAGGGTACGAGTTTGCCGGCCTTGCGGTCGTAGTAGCTGAACGTACCGTAATTGGGAATAATCCACAGCGTGTTATGCTCGTCCTCCATGATGAAGAAATGGGAACTGGTGGTTCTGTCCTCGGGGTTGTCCACATCAGCGTAGAGCCACTGCTGCTGCATCGTCTTCGGGTTGATGATGGTAACGCCCTGCCCCTCGGTAAATGCCCACACCATGTTGTAGTGGTCCACGTATATCTTTCTCACCTCGGGCGAGGGCTGGTTGGGGTTCTGCACACTGATGACATCGGTCTTGAAGTTGCGCGGGTTGTACACTATCACGCCTATGTTGGTGGCAATGAGCAGTTGGTAACCCGTGTTCTTCAGTTCGTTGATGCGTGTCACGCCCTTGGGCAGAGGTATCATCGAGAGGTGGTTGTGCTCGTCGTACACGGCCAAACGGCCGTCGGCGGTGGCAAGAAACACGGTGTTGCCCACCTCGCGTATCCACATAAAGGGGATGGGCGTGCTGAACTTGGTACCGTAGATGCAGGTACCCTTGTCGGTAAGTATCCATTCGCGCCCTTTCTTGTCGCCACGCACTATCCACACGTTGCCGCTGCGCAAGCCTTTCTGCCCGGGCCTTATCACCTCGGTGGTAAGTTCGTTGATGTCGGAGCTGCTCATCCTTACGAGGTATTTCTTGTCTACACTGGTGAGCCAGGTGTTGCGGTTCTGTTTGGAGTAGATGGACTGCACGCGCAGGTCGATGCCGAATTGTTCGTTCAACTGCTTGCCCACATTGACAAACGAGCAGAGACGGGTGTCGTAGACATAAGCCTTGCGGTCGAACGTGAGACACCACACGTCGTTGTTCCGGCAGGGAGAGATGGATACGATACGGTTGGTGCTGAGAAGGTCGATGTCGTCAGGGTTGTCGCGGAAGGTGTGGAATCCGTAGCCATCATAGTAGGACAGGCCGTTCCAGGTGGCAAACCACATGAGGTTGTCCGCTCCCTGCTTGAGGTCAGTGATATTGTTGGCGGCAAGGCCGTCGAGTATCGAGAATTTGCGAATGTCGCAGTAAGGGCCTGCGGTAATCGGAAGGGCCATAATCAAGGCCACTATGATGGAGGACAATCGTTGGGTAGACATCGGCTTGTGTTTGTGTTATGCTTGTGCTTGCGTTTGCGTTATGCTTGGCTTGTGCTTGTATTTGTCCGCCTATAAACGGCATCGTTTTCGCTTGCGTATAAAAATACGTTACAAAATTAACCATTTCGTATGAATTTACAAAATGTTTTAGAAAAAAAACGCACGCTGCAGGGGTTTTCCTTCCTTCTTTAACGGCAAGTTGAGCAAATCGTCATCATTACTTAAGGCGGGTTCTAAAAATTACCTTTGATGGATTTTTGCATTTTAGCCGAGCAGATTTTACTTCCTTTCTGAAGGAGCATAGCGGGCTATGCGACTGAA
>CAVFRG010000045.1:0-22273 GCA_963624905.1 Oscillospiraceae bacterium | reverse complement strand
GCCGTGATTGTGGATGGCAATTGCCGTGATTGTGGATGGCAATTGCCGTGATTGTGGACGGCAATTGCCATGCGATCGTATGAAAGGCATTCTTACATCATATAACTTAGGTTCGTAAGTCTTAATACCTGTAGATTATCAAAAGCTTACACAGAAAGTTTCCCGCTTTATTGTTTACTTCCTTTCCCTACGCTCGTAGAACTTTCTGGAGGCAAGGAAGAATAGAGCCACGCCACAGGCGTTCTCCGCAGCTACCATCCAGAATGCAGCGCTGTAACCGGCATATTCTGCTACGACACCGCCCAGCAGACAACCTATGCCAAATCCCAGGTCCCAACCTGTGAGGATACTGCTGTTGGCTGTGCCGCGCTGGTCGTGTCGTGCCACATGGATAAACATGTTGAGGAAGGCGGGGTAGAGGTGTCCGTTTCCCAGTCCTATAAGTGCAGCGGAGAGATAGTAGGCCACGGGGTGGGGGCATGCTGCGAAGAGGACAAAGCCCACGAGCGACAGGCACATACCCTCGGCGGCATTGTGTGTGAGCCTTCCTTGTTGCAGTGCCTTGCGCCCCTGTAGGCGCGAAAGGAAAAGTCCCATGGAGAGGATGGCAAAATAGGTGCCCGTACCTCCAGATATGCCCAGTTCCTCCCTGCTGTAGATGGCCAGATAATTGCTCAATACGCCCCAGCAGAAACCGAACATGGCGATGTTGACAGCCAGCAGCCATGCGCGGGTAAGGAAGAAGCGGTCCAGCGAGAGTTTCTCCTTGTTCTTTACAATCTGCTTCTCGGGCAGATGGATGGTGGAGGCTATCAGCACCGACGACAACGCCACGAAGAAGGCTATCCAGAAGAGAATCATAAAACTGCCGTAGGCATGGTAGAGCCAGATGCCGACAGATGGAGCGATGGCCATAGCGAAGTTGTTGCTCAGTCCGTACAGTCCTACGCCCTCGTTGCGTCTGCTTGGCGGCAACACGTCTATGGCACAAGTACTGTTGGCAACGGTTACTGCCCCGAAGGGTGCACCGTGCAGGGTGCGGCAGATGGCAAACATCAGTAGCGTACCGGCAGCAATATATCCGGCAAAGCATACGAAGAATCCCGACAAGCATACCATGAGCACCTTCTTGCGCGAGAAACTGTCCACTATGTATCCACAGAATGGCCGTATCAGCAGTGCCGCCACGGTGTATCCGCTCAGCATGATGCCTATGGTGTCCTTCGTGGCGCCGAAGGCCTCGCTAAGGTAAAGGGGCAACAGGGGGGTGAGCAGGTAGAAGGCGAAATAAAGAAGGAAATTGGTTGTCATCACCTTCACGTAATTGGCGTTCCAGAGTTTTTCTTTCATGTCTCAATGATATTCCGTGTCGATTATTTTAAGGTGCAAAATTACAATTTTTATCACAACCGGCAAATGTTTTCGATAATTATCCGTACCTTTGCATGAGGCAAAATGCCTTATCCTTTTACAAATACTCAATTCAGACAGAAAATAATGATAGATACAAGTGCCTTTGCGGGCAAGAGGGCGGCTTATTACACGTTGGGCTGCAAACTTAATTTCTCTGAAACGTCCACTTTCGGAAAAATGCTCGAAGACATGGGAGTGGTGACGGTACAGAGGGGGGAACGGGCAGACATCTGCCTCATTAATACTTGCAGTGTTACCGAGGTGGCCGATCACAAATGCCGGCAGGCTATACACCGTATGGTGAGGGAAAATCCTGGTGCCTTTGTTGTCGTGACAGGCTGTTACGCCCAGCTCGAAGCAGAGAACGTAAGTCGCATAGAAGGTGTTGACCTGGTTCTTGGAGCCAACGAAAAGGCTCATCTTGTGCAGTATCTCAGCGATGCATGGTTACAGAAGGATGCCTCGGCCTTGCATGAGCACCACAGCGTGAAGACGAAGGATATCAGAACTTTCCAACCCTCATGCTCGAAAGGTAACCGCACGCGATATTTTCTGAAAGTGCAGGATGGCTGCAACTACTATTGTACGTACTGTACCATACCCTTTGCACGTGGCAATTCGCGAAACCCCTCCATACAGTCACTTGTGGAACAGGCCCAAAAGGCAGCCGACGAAGGAGGAAAGGAAATCGTCATCACAGGTGTGAACATAGGTGACTTCGGACAGACTACGGGCGAAAAGTTCATAGACCTCGTCAAGGCCCTCGATGGCGTGAAAGGTATCAAGAGGTACCGCATATCGAGTCTCGAACCCGACCTTTGCGATGACGAACTGATAGACTACTGCGCCCAGAGCCGTGCCTTCATGCCCCATTTCCACATTCCGTTGCAGAGCGGAAGCGACGAAGTGTTGCGCCTCATGCACAGACGTTACGACAAGGCTCTCTTTGCCCGTAAGGTGCTGCGCATCAAGGAACGTATGCCCCACGCTTTTATCGGTGTGGATGTCATGGTGGGGTGCCGGGGCGAGACACCCGAATGTTTCGAGGAGTGTTACGAATTCCTGGACAGTCTGCCCGTTACGCAGTTGCATGTGTTCCCTTACTCCGAACGTCCAGGAACGGCAGCCCTGCGTATACCTTATGTTGTGGAAGACCGCGACAAGAAAATGCGTTCCAAGCGTTTGCTCGAACTGAGCGACCGTAAGACGCAGGATTTCTACGGGCAACACATCGGCACCGAGGCTGAGGTGCTCTTCGAAAAGGCTCCAAGGGGCAAGGCCATGCACGGGTTTACACCTGACTATGTGCGGGTGGAACTGCCGCCAGCCGAAGCCAGGGAGGAATATGACAATCAACTGGTAAGGGTGAGACTTACGGGTTTCAACCATGACAAGACGGCACTGCGTGCCGAGATAATAGGGGAGAAGCAGTAAGAAGATAAGACAAGAATGGACAAGGCTTTACCTTATTACGACTACGGCACATGGATACGCAGGCGCTTCCCGCAGTTCAGAGTGCAGAAGATATCTGTGGATGCCGGGTTCTCGTGCCCTAACAGGGATGGGCGCATCTCGCACGGCGGATGCTCTTTCTGTGATAACCGCACTTTCAACCCTTCTTATTGTGACCGATCCAAGTCCATTACCCGACAGCTCGAAGAGGGCAAGGCCTTCTTCAGCCGCAAGTATCCGGACATGAAGTACCTTGCCTATTTCCAGGCTTTCACTAATACCTACGCTCCTGCAGACCTACTGATGGAAATGTATGAAGAGGCTCTGAAGGTAGACGGTGTGGTGGGTATAGTGATAGGAACACGCCCAGACTGTGTGAGCGACGAGTTGCTGTGTAGGTTGGAAGAACTGAACAGGCGTACCTTCCTCATCGTGGAATACGGCATAGAGAGTGCCAACGATGAGACTCTGAAGCGCATCAACCGCGGTCACGACTTTGCCTGCAGCCGCGATGCTGTGGAACGTACTCATGCACGGGGCATACTTACCGGTGCACATGTCATACTCGGATTGCCCGGTGAAGATGCGGAGGAGTCGCTCAGGCAGGCATCGGTCATCTCGTCGCTGCCCATTGACATACTGAAGATACACCAAATGCAAGTGATAAAGGGCACACGGCTGGCAGAAGAGTTTGCTGCCAGTCCTTTTCATGTCTATTCTGTAGAGGAGTATGTGGATTTGGTGGTTAAGTATATTGGCAGACTTCGTCCCGATATCGTGCTCGAACGGTTTGTAAGCCAGTCGCCTCCCGAATTGCTCGTTGCACCGCGGTGGGGACTGAAAAACCATGAGTTTGCCGACTTGCTGAGAAAACGGTTGAAGGAGTGCCGGATGAAACAAGAGGGGGAGGCAAGTTTGTCTCTTTCCAGGATAGGGCAGTCGTCTTTACTCCAATAAGAATGTCGCCCCTGCAGGGCGCACTTAATCAAAACACAAATCGTACCACGTTATTTTTTTTTATCATCACTAAATAACGAACAATATGGCAAAGATAGCAGTTGTAATACTCAATTATAACGGAAAACAGATGCTGGAAGAATACCTGCCTGGTGTAATGGAATACTCCAGACAGGATGCCGAAATATGGGTGGCAGACAACAACTCTACCGACGGTTCGGTAAAGATGCTGCAGATACACTTCCCACAGGTGAAGACACTCGTGCTGGAACAGAACTACGGATTCGCCGAGGGCTACAACAGGGCACTGAAAAAGGTGAATGCCGACTACTATGTACTGCTCAACAGTGATGTGGAGGTTACGCATCACTGGCTCACTCCCCTTGTCGAGTTTATGGACTCCCACCCCGAGGTGGCAGCTTGCCAGCCCAAGCTGCTTGCCGAATACGACAAGGAGAGCTTTGAGTATGCGGGGGCGTGCGGTGGTTTTATGGACAAGTACGGCTACCCTTTCTGCCGGGGCCGTATCTTCGGGACTATAGAACGCGACAACGGACAGTACGATTACCTCGAGGAAGTGTTGTGGGCTACGGGTGCCTGCCTTATGATACGCTCGTGCGACTACTGGAGCGTGGGCGGGCTGGACAAGCGGTTTTTTGCCCATTGCGAGGAGATAGACCTCTGCTGGCGGCTACGGCTGAAAGGGCGGAAAATATACTGTGTCCCTGAGAGCCAGGTGTATCACGTAGGCGGCGGCACACTGCCCAAGAGTAATCCGCACAAGACATTCCTCAATTTCCGCAACAACCTCACCATGCTTTACAAGAACCTTTCCGACGAAGAGCTGAAACCCGTCATGCGTTGCCGTTGGTGGCTCGACAGGCTTGCAGCTCTTGAAATGCTGTTGTTGAAGCACAGCTGGGGCGATTTTGTTGCCGTCTGTAAGGCACGGAGGGCCTTCAAGGCATGGCGTGCTGACTTTGCCGATGACAGGTGCCGCATACAGCACGAACGTACCGTGAAGATGATTCCCCAGATATACCGAGGCTCCATACTGTGGCAGTTTTATGCCCATGCGCGCAAGACCTTTGACCGCCTCGAGTGGAGAAAGGAATGATTCTCGACCTAACGGGCGTTTATCTTTTACCTTTCGCAAGTATGGTGTTTATACTTTGTTTGGAGCATACTTACGTAGCGAAACTGGTATTATCTCTCAGAATGGACATACCTTGTCCTGCGTTTGTATCACATAAATGTACTGTGTCAAAGTGTATCATCTGTATCGAAGTGTATCATTTTAAAAGTGATACAAAGCGTAATGTAAGGTATTGATATATAGATAGTTAAAGTGTATCAAAAGCGATACACTTTGCGTTGTTTTGATACACTTGCTGTATCGCTCGTGATACACTTTAACTATCTATATATCAATATAATAACTATTATTTTGTATCAAAAAATAAAATGATACACTTTGATACACCTGGGGGCCTTTATTTACTTCCGAAATAAAGGAAGAGCATACCGAGGAGCACGAGCAGGAGGTCTACAAACTTGGCCTTAAGGTTCTTCTCGTGGAAAATGGCTGCACCGAAGAGGAAACTTACTATTACCGAACCGCGGCGTATCATGCTCACGATGCTGATCATGGCTCCCGGCAGACTCAGGGCGTAGAAGTAGACAAAGTCGGCAGCACTTAGGAAGATACTGATAAAAATGATGGACCAGTGCCAGTGGAAAGGGGTGGTGGACTTGCGTGCCGGCATCCAGATGATGAGCATCATCGCTCCCATCATGAAACATTGGTAGATGTTATACCAGCTCTGTACTATCATACGGTCCAGACCCACGCCGCCGTTCTCGGGAGGCGCCATCAGATATTTGTCGTACAGACCGCTCACAGCACCGAGCACGGCAGCCAGTACGATGAAGTAAATCCACTTGTCGTGCTTGAAGTCGATGCCTTCCTTCTTGCCACTTTTGCTCAGCATGAGGAATGACACTACGGCAAGTATAACACCCGTCCACTGGTAAAGGTTCAGGTGTTCGCCGTACACAATCATGGCTCCTATGAGTGTCATCACGGGGCGTGTAGCGTTGATGGGGCCGACGATGGTGAGCGGTAGGTGCTTCATGCCGAAATAACCGAACACCCAACTGCTCAGTACTATCAGACTCTTCAGCACGATGTAGCGGTGTACCTCCCATCCGCCTTCTGCCACATGGAAGATGGTGCCGTCCAGGGCATGGCCGTTGTAGCTTGCCACTATGAACGGCAGAAATATCAGCGACGAGAAAAGGGTGTTCAGAAAGAGCACCGGTATTACCGCGTTGCCCGAAAGTGCTTTCTTCTTGAAGGCATCATAAAATCCCAACAATGCTGCTGAGAGAAAAGCCAATACTAACCACATGTTTTTTTAATTTATCCTTTTTACCTTTTTGCTTTTGCAGTCTTTCTTAATACCTTATTTCTTCCAGGAAGAGCGCGTGTCCGGGCATGCTTTCACCGGCATCGCTGCGGCTTCCATGCTGTAGAATATCGGCAAACTCCGCTTCCGTAAGGCGACCTCTCCCCACTTCTACCAGTGTGCCCACCACGGCGCGCACCATATTGCGCAAAAAGCGGTTGGCCGTAATCCTGAAGTACCATGTCGTAGGCGAAGTCTGTATCCAGCGTGCTTCGCTCACGTGACAGATGGTAGTCTTGTTGTCGCCACCCGCCTTGCAGAAAGCTGCATAATCGTCGTGCGCCAGAAACAAGCGTGCGGCACGGTTCATCCTTTCGAAGTCGAGTGGGTAATGCATCTGCAGCGAATACTGTCTGCAGAAGGGGTCCTTCTCTGTATGTATATAATAATGGTATGTGCGTGCTGTGGCAGAGAAACGTGCGTGCATGTCTGCCTCCACCTGCCGTACCTCATATACCGAAATGTCGCGCGGCAGTATGCGGTTCAGTCGATAGGCCGTCTGTGCTGTGTCGAGCGGCTCACCTTCCCAGTCGAAGTGGGCAGCCATGTGTCTGGCATGTACCCCCGTGTCGGTACGTCCGGCCCCCACTGTCTCTATATCCCTGCGCAACAGGGTGGACAGTGCTCGTTGTAGCTCCTGCTGTACGGTGATGGCGTTGGGTTGCACCTGCCATCCGTGATAACGGGTGCCATCGTAAGCGAAAAATATGAAGTATCTGTTCATTGCGGATGCAAAATTACTAAAAATTCAGTAAATATGCGCTAATGGTTCCCATTATTTTGCCAATCAAGACATGAGTAAAAGAAATTGACGAAATGTTTTTGCAATGTGATGAAAAAATTGTATTTTTGCCAACGGTTTAGTATAATCATGTTTAACGGCGTGCTATTCCGGACCATTATGGCAAGGCTTTTACTTTGTTCTGGAAGAAGTCGTGTGGGCACCGGTAGTCACGTCTATGAAATAGGAATATGGCACAAAACATTTTCAAAGGGCTGGGCATTGCCCTCATAACCCCTTTTACGACCGACGGCGAAGTGGACTACAAGTCACTGAAGAGGTTGGTGGAGTTTCAAATAGATAACGGGGCTGACTTTCTCTGTATCCTTGCCACGACAGGCGAGGCTCCTTGTCTTACCCGTGAGGAGAAAGACCGTATCACCCAATTGGTGAAGGACGTGAACAGAGGAAGGGTTAAGATTCTGAAATACTGTGGAGGAAACAATACAGCCGCTGTAGTGGAGGAAATAAAGTGTACCGACTGGAGCGGCATAGACGGTATTCTGAGTATCTGCCCTTATTACAACAAACCTTCGCAGGAAGGACTCTACCAACACTTCAAGGCCATAGCCGAAGCCAGCCCGTTGCCCATAGTGCTATATAATGTGCCCGGGCGTACAGGCATCAACATGAAACCCGAAACGACCTGCCGCATCGCGCGTGACTTCCCCAATGTTGTAGCTGTGAAGGAAGCTTGTGGAAGTCTGGAGCAGGTGGACGAAATCATCAAGAACAAACCCGACAACTTTGATGTCATCAGCGGTGACGACGCATTGACTTTCTCTATGGTGGCAAGTGGAGCAGCCGGAGTAATTTCCGTTATAGGAAATGCATTGCCCAAGGCATTCAGTCGTATGATAAGGCTTGAATTCAAAGGCGAATATGAACCGGCACGCAAGATACACCACATGTTTACCGAACTGTACAGTCTGCTCTTTGTTGACGGCAATCCAGCCGGTGTGAAGGCACTGCTCAATGATATGGGCTTTATCGAGAACGAGCTGCGCCTGCCGCTTGTGCCCACACGCATCGCCACCAAACAAAAAATGTCGGACATTCTGAAAACGCTCAATATCTGACAAGGACGATTAATGGTAGAAAAGGGAATTTCTCCTTTCTTCGTTAAAGTCCCCTCAATAGAAATATAATTGATATTCTTATGGCAGAGGAAAGAAGAATCATTCACGAGATAACACCCCTTATGGGAAAGGATGTGCTCTACATTGCCGACAGGCACAAGAAAGAGTTTACCTACCCTATACACAACCACTCGGTATACGAACTCAATTTCGTGGAGAATGCCAAGGGGGTAAAACGTATCGTAGGCGATTCGCAGGAGATTATTGGCGACTACGACCTCTGCCTCATTACCTCTGCCGACTTGGAGCATGTTTGGGAACAGTCTGAATGTTCCAGTGAGGACATACGCGAGATAACCATACAGTTCGACTTCAGCATGGGGGACGAGACGCTCTTCGGGCGCAATCCTTATGCCAGTATTACGCGTATGATGCAGCAGGCCCGCAAGGGGCTCTGCTTCCCCATGAAGGCAATCATGAAGGTATACGGCATGCTCGACACACTCAGTAGCATAAAGGACGGATTCTACGCTGTGCAGCAGTTTCTCACTATTCTCTATGAACTTTCGCGTTGCGACGATGCACGTACGCTTGCTTCCAGCAGTTATGCCAAAGTGGCAGTGGAGGATGACAGCAGACGAATACTGAAGGTAAAGAACTATATCTCCAAGAACTATATGGACGACTTGCGCCTGCCGCAGTTGGCTGCTATTGCAGGAATGAGTGCCAGTGCCTTCAGCCGTTTCTTCAAGTTGCATACTGGGCGCAACATCAGTGAATACATCATAGACCTTCGCTTGGGCTATGCAGCGCGTATGCTGGTAGATACGGCCAAGAGCATCAGTGAGATAGGATACGACTGCGGATTCAACAACCTCAGTAACTTTAACCGTATCTTCAAGAAGAAAAAAGGATGCGCTCCCAGCGAGTTCAGAGAAAACTACCACAAGACGCGTATCATAGTGTAGAAACATGAGGGCCAAATATTTTTTCGTACAATACCCCTTTTTCTTCTTTCTACCTGCCGCCGTGGTTGTTACTTCTTGCTCGTCGGAGAAATATCTGCCCGAGGGGACGTACCAGCTCAATAGTGTTGCGGTGGTAAGCGATTCGCCTGGGGTGAATGCAGCCGATATGAAGGCGTATGTGCGGCAGAAAGAAAAACCTAAGCTCTTTTCGCTCGTAAAGAATCCTTTTAGCCGTAAGCCTGTGGTGTACGATACGCTGCAGGCCAGTCTCTCGTGCAGGGATTTGCTTACCGCCATGCAAAACCGTGGATACCTGCAGGCGGGTGTGGACTTCTACACTACTGTGGACGGCAGGAAAATTAATGCCAAGTATGTGTTGCGTCCAGGTGAACCTTATTATATAGGTAAGGTGGACTACGTGGTGGAGGATGACAGTATACAGAGCCTGTTGCATCTAGACTGCACGGACAACCAGCAGCTCAAACCCGGTATGCTCTTCAGTGTGGATGCCCTCAATGCAGAGCGTAAACGTATCTCTGCGCTTCTTGTCAACAACGGCTACCCACGTTTCAACAAAGACTTTATACAGTTTGGTGCAGACACGATTGCCGGTCAAAAGGACATTGCCCTTACGCTAAGGCTTCTCAAGTACAAGGCCAACAACCATGCGCCTGCCACGCTGCACCCGCGATTCTGGATAAGGAAGGTCAACTTCCTTTCACCCGACAGCACGCGTATGCCGTTGCGCAGACAGGTAATGCTCAATGCCACCGACATCAAGGAGGGACAGCCGTACGATGCTGCCGCCCTGCAGCGCACGTACAACAATTTTGCGCGACTCCAAGCCGTAAAATATACCAATATTCAGTTTGAAGAGCTGCCTGATACAAACCTGCTCGACTGCAACATTCAGGTGAGTGCCAACAAGAGGCACACCGTATCGTTCCAGCCCGAGGGTACCAACACCACAGGCAATCTGGGTGCTGCGGCCTCTCTCACTTATACCAACCGCAACCTTTTCAGGGGCAGCGAACAGCTGAGCGTGGAACTGCGTGGAGCCTATGAAGCCATCAAGGGACTGGAAGGCTACAACAACGAGAACTATACCGAGTATTCGCTCGAAACCAAACTCTCTTTTCCGCGTATGGTGGCGCCTTTCCTCTCCAAGAGTTTCCGCAGGAGACAGAACGCCACTTCCGAACTGGCTGTAAGCTGGGACATGCAGAACAGGCCCGAGTTTTACCGGCGTGTATTCTCCACGGCGTGGAGATACAGGTGGAACGAACCGCACCATCACCTCAACTGGCGTATCGACCTGCTCGACCTCAATTATGTCTATATGCCGTGGATCTCTTCTACGTTCAAGACCAACTATCTCGACAATACCGGTAGCCGTAATGCCATTCTGCGCTATAACTACGAAGACCTTTTTATCATGAAGGTGGGTTTCGGTGTGACCTATAACGACGGTGTGGATGCCGTACGTGCCAATATTGAGACGGCAGGCAATGTGCTCGAAGGTGTGTCCAAACTCTCCGGACAGGTGGCTAATGCTGAAGGACAGTACACCTTTCTAAATATAGCCTTTGCACAGTATGCCAAGTTTGATGTCGACTATGTACACCTCGCCAAGTTCGATGAGCGCAATTCGCTTGCACTGCATGCAGGCTTTGGCATAGCCTATCCCTACGGTAACAGTACGGTGCTGCCCTTTGAGAAACGCTATTTCTCGGGCGGAGCCAACTCGGTGAGAGGGTGGGGCGTGAGGGAACTCGGTCCCGGAAAGTTCAAGGGGACAGACGGACGTATCGACTTCATCAACCAGACGGGCGATGTGAAGCTCGACCTCAATGCCGAATACCGTGCTGCATTATTCTGGAAATTTCAGGGTGCCTTCTTCATTGATGCGGGCAATATCTGGACACTTCGTGACTATGTCGACCAACCAGGCGGACAGTTCTCCTTCAGTGAGTTTTACAAGCAGATAGCCGTGGCTTACGGTTTAGGACTCAGACTCGACTTCAACTACTTTGTCCTGCGTTTGGATATGGGTATGAAGGCCATTAACCCTGCTTACGATACCAAGCAGGAGCATTGGGCCATCATCTACCCCAAACTCAGTCGCGACTTCTCCTTTCACTTCGCGGTAGGCCTTCCATTTTGACCTTCCATATGCCTTCGTGCAGCACCATCGGCAGTTTTATGGTTGCCTCCTTTACCAGATGTGCGGGCTGCCCTATGCTGTCCATCTGCAGAAAGTCGCGTACTGTAAGTTTTACCACCGCCGATGTGTCGTCTGGCAGTATCTCAACATCTCCGATTTCAATACTTGCGTCCGCCTCTTTGGCGCGTAAGGCATCCACGTCTTCCTGCGTAGCACCCGTAGCAGCAAACCTGAGCCACTGCTCTGACGACGGTGTGCAGAAACGCATAGCCTCACCGAAGTGCCAGTTGTAATAATAGGTGGCAAAGGAGTCACAGTATTCTGTCAGTTGCTCTTCGCTCCCGTTGGCATGGCTGCACGAGGCGCATCCTGCAGACAGAGTGAGTAGCAGTAGGGGAATGACGTTTTTGGCTGTCATGGGACTGTTTGGTCGGTTAAGTTAGAAAATGATAAATAGCTTAAAATTGCCACAAAGGTAACAAAAAAGTTTGTAAATAGAATCTTTTTCGTTAACTTTGCATGAAAATAACACTTAAAAATGCTAAGATTCATTTGCTTCGGAAGCGGAAGTAGCGGAAACTGCTATTATCTCTATACCGAAACGGATTCGATAATGATAGACGTAGGTGTCGGCATCAGGACACTCAAGAAACAATTTCACAACTACGGATTGCGCCTCGAGGATGTACACCACATCCTTGTTACCCACGACCATGCCGACCATGTCAAGTCGGTGGGTAGTATGAGCAACGACTATAGTCTTCCTGTCTATACTACGGCACTGGTGCACAAAGGCATCAGGCACAACTATTGTGTGCGTAAGAAGGTGGATGCCGGGCTTGTCAAAGAGGTGGAGAAGGGGAGGGCTTTCACGCTTGGCGATTTTCGTATCACTCCCTTCGGCGTGCCTCACGACAGCACTGACAATGTGGGCTATCTGGTAGAGTATGGCGATGTGGCCTTTTGTCTCATTACCGATGTGGGGCATGTGACGGCGGAAATGTGTGGTTACATATCCCGTGCCAACTATTTGGTACTTGAGTCTAACCACGATGTGGAAATGCTGCAGCAAGGTCCTTATCCCCAGTATCTCAAAGAGCGTATTATGGGCAACCGCGGGCACCTCAGCAATGCCGACTGTGGTAAGGCACTTGCCAAAAACGCCACGGACAAGCTGAAGCATGTATGGCTGTGTCACATCAGCGAGGAGAACAATCATCCCGAACTGGCTCGCAAGACCGTAGAGCAGATTCTCAGGGCGCATGGTATCGTGGCGGGAAAAGACTTCCTGCTGGAAGTCTTGCGCCGGAAGATTCCAAGCGAAATCTATACATTGGAATAAATTGTAAACATTCTGATGTTGAGCATAATAGAAATAAACACATAGCCCAGGGAAGAAGCCCTGGGCTATGTGTTTATTCTGCCTTTACCACTTTGCGTCCTGCTACGATGTAGACGCCTTTAGGCAGGGATGCGAAGCAGCGGTTGTAGTCCTTGCTCTTGAGTACTATGCGGCCGTCTATGCTGTATACGTCCTTGCTGGTGGGGGTGGAGACCGTCTTTTGGGTTATGCCGGTAGTGGAATCCTTAGGCTTCCATTTAGAGAATAGCTGTACGGCTTTCATCACGTAGCTTGTCCCCACGGGGGTGTGCTTTCCTGTGAAGGTGCTGTCCACATCGAAGCGGGTGTAGCCCTGTTTCTTATAGAACTCGGAGATACTGTAGGCATTGACAGATGCCACTACCTCGTCGGTTATCGACTGTACGAAAGTGATGGTGTCAGTGTTCCAGGGTGCCCAGTCGCCGTAGGGTGTGGAGTGCTCTATCATCCATGGCTTGATATGCTTCTGTACAATGTCACTCTGCGGATCCCATAGCTGCTTGGTAAAGAGCAGGTTGGTGCTGATGCCCTTGTCTTCCGTTGTGTTGTAGAGGCGGAAGGCCATGGCGTTGATAGAATCGGTGTTGTGGGTCTTGTCGTCAAACCACTCCGAGATTTTGTCAAGATAAGATTTTGTGAGCACGTCCTCGTACTTTACCCCCGTAGTGGAGTCGTTGACAATGTCCCAAAGTACCAGTGGCAGAGCCACGGGGTAGTGGGTAACGGTCTCCTTGATGATGTCAAGGTAGGTGGCATAGATGTCGTACGATCCTGCGCCTAGAAAACTGTAGTGTATCTTGGGCAGCTCGTCGTGGCGGTAGCCCTCGGACACGAGGCGGTCTACCCACGTGCCCACATATCCTCCCTGCGAGTAACCCATATTGAGCACCACATCGTCAAACTTGAAGCCTTCCTCGGTAAGGATTTTGCGGCCGGCAAGAAAAGCGTCGATGTCTGCCATGCCGAGTACGCGTCCCTGCAGATAGGGTTGTGGTAGATGAACGGTGTTGCCGAAGCCAATGCCGTCCGACTCGATGATGAAGTACTTCATAGACTGCAGTGCACCTTCCAACTTCGTCGATTCGTGCACGTTGGTGGGGCGGTCTGCGTTGTCGGTGATAGTGAAGTGGTTGAGCAGGATGCAGCCTTTGCCGTCTTGTTTCTTCTCAGCCAGTTTTTTGTTGATGAAAATGGCAGCAGAGAGGACGATAGGCTTTCCGGCAATGTCTTTCGACTCGTAGCGGAAATCGTAACGCCAATAGGTTTTGTTAATGTAAGTCTTGTTGTAAATGCCGAGACTGTCCTTGTATTCGGCAAACCCCGAAACGGCTGTCATCAGCATGCAGAAAAAGAGTAGTATTTTCTTCATAGTGTAAAGTTTCTGCGACGCTTGTGTTTTCTTTCTCGTTGTGTGTATGATGTCTGTGGAGCATGCTTCGCCCCAATCCTGTGTCTTGTCGGTGGTTATCCCTGTATAAGTGTCGCAGGTATGAATACAAAAGTAGCACCGGAAGATGATGCAAAGTTACGAAGAAAAATCGACACGGCGATGCTTTGGGGGAAGGTTTTTCCATTGCGTTGCGCTTGAAGCCTATTGCGTTGCCGCATGAAGGCGGTTTCGATGACCAATGAAGGCGGCTTCATTGCCCAATGAAGCCTATTGCGTTAAAGAGGCGAAAAATGGCAGTATTACTTTTCGCTTTTCTTTTCTTCCTTCCTCTTCTCAGCCTTCTTTTTCTCTTCCTTCTTTTTGCGCTTGATACCGAAGAGGTCGTAGAGGTTGTTGAAGTCCTTCTTCATGATGATGCCGAGTCCCTGTGTGTTCAGGCTGTTGCGAGTAAAGTATCGGTCGTTGGCCTGGTTGTAGACATGCACGGAGAGGTTGCCGTTGGGGAAGATAAGGTAGCGCAAGTCGAAATCACCGATGAAGCTCTGCGTGGTATTGGCATTGTCGCGGTAACCGAACTGTCCGTTGAAGAGCAGTCGGTTGTTGAGGAGCCTTCCGTTGAGGATGCCCTCGTATTCGGCATTGAAGAAACCTTCGTCGCCAGTGGATATGTTGGCCCCGAAGCTCCAGTTCTTGCTATTTACCACCTTTGAGAGTACCTGGTTGATTTGCTGCGAGATGGTTCCGCTGAGGAAGCTCTGCATGGCGAGGGATGTCTGGCTCTGCTGTTCGGTGGTCTCCTCGGTGCTTTGGTTGTTGTTGGTTTGGGCATAGAATCGTCCGATGGCCAGCAGGTAGAGCACCTGTTGGTTCATCTCCTCCTGCGAGTTGATGATGGAGTATACCATCTGCTTGGCATCGCTGTTGACGGTAGGCAGATCCATGGTAAAGTCTACCTTGGGTGCACCGGGTGTTCCCGAGATATTCATAAGGCAGTCTACACGTATATTGTTGCTGGAGAATGATTTTCCTATGTTGAGGTCGCTCAGGGGTACGCCCGTCACGGTATACTTGGCTTGAAGGTTGAGCGGTGCGTTGAACGGGTCGCCTCCGAAACCGATGGTTCCCCCTGGTACGAATTCGAACTCCTTCTTGATGAGGTTCTGGATGGTAAGTTTGTAGAGTCCGCTGTTCACGGTATAGTTGCCGAACATGTCGAGTCCGCCCTTGTTGAAGTAGTTGGCCCTAATGATGCCGTTTCCGTTCAGTGTGATGTAGTCACCCGTCTGTTCGTCCATGACGAGCTTGAGCGTAAGGTCGGGTGTGGTATTTACGAGAAAGTTGATAAGGATGTCCGAACTGATGTTGTTCTCATTCTCGCCGCTGTGCACCTCGGTATTGCTGGTTGGGCCATTATATAAATAAGGTGTAACATCGTGCCAATGGATGAAACTCTTGTCGCTGATAGCATTGGGGGTGGCTACGTTGTACACAAAGAGCGAGCCGAGTTCGGGCTGTGCATCAATATCGATGACGGTTTGTCCGCTCTTGCCATGAATGCCCACTTTGCCGGTGGCAAGCACAGTGCCGTAGAAAGTGTTGTCGCCGAAGGAGTGCGTGTCGAATCCGAGGAAGTTGTGCGCGTCTACATTGAGGTCGAAGGAGAGTCGGGTAAGGTGCTGGTGGTGTATGCCCCCACTCACGACGGCATAGTGTCCGCGGGCTTTATGGGTGCGTTGTGTGTCGAAGTCTTTGTCGTAGATGCTGTCGCCGAGAATCTGTATGTCATCAGGCACGGCATGTGCCCTGAGGTTTCTGAAAGAGTAGGTGGTTCCGAGCTGTTTCATGTGCATCTGCCCGTGGGCAGTGACATCACCCACGAGGTTGATGTTGCTGAGGTCGCCCACTACGTTCATCTTTCCGTTGCACCATGCCTCGACGTTGTCCATGAAACTGCCGCAGAAGCTCTCCATGAACTTCAGGCTTGTACCTCGGGCGGTGATGCCGAGGTCTATGTAGTTCTTGCGCGGCGATACGTATCCGTCGATGTAGGTCATGTGTTCCGGACTGTCATCGGCGTGGGCCAGGATATTGATTTTCCCCGCGTTGTTGTCGTAAGCCACGTTGGCGTGCAGCGTGCCGAGAGGCCCTTGCTCGAAGGTAAAGTCTTTGATGTCGAGTTTGGCGTAGGCATCGGGTTGGGTGAAGATGTTTTTTACGACAGCCTTGCCCGATGCAGAGCCGGCAAAGTCGACGGAGTGGAAGTTGACGAGATCGAGGATATATGCCACGTCCACGCCTTTGAGGTCTGCCACGATGGAGTCCTGCGGATTCTTGTTTGCCTTTCCGTTCACCGTGATGTGCTGGGTGTCATGGGCAAGGGTAAGCATGTCTACGTCGAGTTCATCCTTGCTGTAGTTTATTGTGGCTGGCATTATGCTCCATTTTGCCTCGCCGAGCATTACCTCTGATGGGTTGACACCGATGCGTGCCGCAGTAGCTCCTGTTGCCGTTTTGTAGAACTGTGTCTCGGTGTCGAGCACACCCCTAACGGGTAATTTGTGCGAGTGGTTGTCGTAGTGGAGGAGGGTAGAGAGCGTGTTGTCGGCAGCGGCTGCCCTAAGTGTGTATTCTGGGCCTTGTTGGCCGGGCTGTCCTTGTCTGAGCCTTGCGCTGGCCAGGAGCGAGTCGCCTGCAGTGTTTATCTCGATGCTGATGTCATGGAGGTCAGAGCCTGCGTACCTTATGTCGGGGGCCGTAACGTAGAGGTTCAGTTCGCCGTTGGCTTCCGAGATATTGCCGTTTACGTGTATAGGAGTTTCGCTAGCGATGTCTATGCCGAACATGCGTTTAAGAGTACTGGCTGATGTGATGTTGGCCTGTAGCGTAAAGTCGTTGCGCAGGGCGACGGTGTGTTTCTTCAGTCCGGGGAGTGTGGGCAACTTGCCGGCCACGATGTTGACTATGGCAGGGTAGAGCGTGGCAGGATCGTACTGTCCCCTAAGGTAGAGGTTCATGAAGGGAGCCTCCACGTCGAGGTGTCCGTCGCGGCTCATGTTGTTGGCGCTGATGCGAGTGTCAGTAAGGGTGAATGATCTGTCTGTTGTCTTGATGCCCAGTACGCTGGGTTGTAGGTGTCTGATATTGGCCTGGAGATTATATTTGTGGCTGTTAAAGGCATAGAGTCCGTCTATGTCTATGCTTATCATAGCATCGTGGGCGGTAGCCTTGCCGCTTATCTGCTGCGGTGTATAAAGGGCGTCAAGAGCGATGTTGCGTAAGGTGTAACCATTGAAGTCGAACGCATCGACGTTGGCATCGGCGTGAAGGCGCTGCTTTGTTCCGCTGACATCAAGGCGCGCGGTGGCCTTTCCGAATTTGCTGTTGTCGAGCAGGTGGCCTACATCGACGGCCGTCGCCATGGCCTGTGCCTTGATGGCGTTTCCGTTTTTGGCAGCCTTCAGGGTAATCTTTCCGGCATCGGTTTCGGCAGTGGCGTTCACGTCGACGTGCGATCCGTAGCCATTTGCCTTGCCTGTTACGTGGATGGTGCCTGTACGAGTAAGAGGTGCGGGGAGTTGTCTTTCTTTGCCAAGCCCCTGTGCAATGAAGGCAATGCCTTGCTGCGTCAGATTCAAGTTGTCGAGTTGCAAGCTCCAGGTCTTGGCCCGGAAGTTGCCTTCTCCGCTCATCTGCAGGTTTATACAGCCCGATCCTGTGCGCACACTTACGTCTGGACAGCGCAGGGAAGAGGCTGTTCCGTTGAATGAAGCATAGAGATAAACTGCTTCGTTGAAAGCTTTAAGCGATGGTATAAAACAAGCAATATCAGAGAGCGTTATCTTTGATTGCCTAATCTTTCCGTTATAGCGAAGTGTACCCATGTCGGGACTTTTACCCTTCCAGCGGTAGCGGGCTTCGACGTTCTCCAGTTCGAGGGCAGAGGAGGGTAGCGTAATGCTGAAGTTGGTGAGGCTGGCCTTGCTGTGGTCGGCTTCTATGTCGAAGCGCATCGACTGTACCTTGAAACCTGTCCTCTCCTCACGGAAGGCAAGATTCTTGAGTTGCATGCTGAGTGTAGAGTCGGTGGCGTGGCGTAGGATGATGTGCGCAGAAAGACCGCTCACCTGCAGGTGGCTGGGTGAGAACGTGCCGGGTGTTGGGGCAATGTCACGCTGGTCGTATGTCACGTTTCCGTTCCTTACAATCAGACTTCCTATACGGAGGTCGAGAGGTGTATGGCTGGTAGTGTCTTTCGAGGCCAGCGAGTCGAGCACAAACTGGTAGTTGGGCTTGCTCTGTGCCGTCTGCCGGTACAGATTTGCCCTGAGTCCGAACAGCTGAGCTGAGGCTATTGAGAAGCGTCCCTGCGTCAATGGAAGATAGTCCACCTTAACCGATGCGCGAGCCGCGTATACCATGCTGTCGCCCTGCTGGT
Source organism: Oscillospiraceae bacterium (assembly GCA_963624905.1). GTDB lineage: Bacteria > Bacteroidota > Bacteroidia > Bacteroidales > Bacteroidaceae > Prevotella. The sequence continues at coordinate 3,785 of CAVFRG010000045.1, read as the reverse complement.
CGTAGATGCAGATGTCATCAACGATGAGGCGGTTAAAGAATCCGAGATTCACGTTCCCCACTTCCACGCGAGTTCCCAGTTTGGCCGCAAGGGCAGAGGCGGTCTGTTCGCCAATGAAGCGTTGTACAGGCGGCACGTGCAGCAGTACGACAATAACGTTGTAAAGCCCAAGAAGGCTCCACACGAGGGCGTTTACTATGTGTTTAAGCTGTTTCAGTAGTTTTATTCTTTTGAATTTTCGCACAAAATTACTTCAAATTTATTGCAAAAGCGAACAAAATCGTTTTTTTTCTTTTGGCAGTCGTTTTTTTTTACTATTTTTGCAGCAAAATAGCAGTTTTTTATAATAGTACAAAACCTTAATGTAGTTATGACAAGAGTAATCAAATTACGCAAAGGCTTGGACATCAACCTGAAGGGCAAGGCCTCTCGGGATGTTGCTGTCCCCGTTGTTTGTGCGGACGAGTATGCACTCGTGCCGTCGGCTTTCGAGGGCGTCACACCGAAGGTGGTTGTGCGTGAGGGCGAACATGTCAAGGCCGGTGATGCGCTGTTTGTCAACAAGGCTTGCCCAGAGGTTAAGTTTGCCTCGCCGGTGAGCGGAGAAGTAACGGCCATTGAGCGCGGTGAACGCCGCAAGGTGCTCTGTGTGAAGGTGAAGGCCGACAAGGAGCAGACCTTTACGGATTTCGGTAAGAAGGATGTTGGTGCGCTGGACGGCGCAGCCGTGAAGCAGGCGCTGCTCGAGGCGGGTCTGTTCGGGTACATCAACCAGTTGCCTTATGCCGTGTCTACAATGCCCGACACTGAGCCTAAGGCAATTTTTGTTTCCGCTCTGCGCGACATGCCGTTGGCTGCCGACTTTGAAGTGGAACTTGCCGGTAACGAAGAGGCTTTCCAGACAGGGTTGACAGCCTTGAGCAAGATTGCGAAAACTTATCTTGGAGTAGGAGTCGAACAGCACAACCAAGCACTCGAGGGCACCAAAAATGTGGAGCTTGTTGTTTTTGACGGTCCTTGCCCTGCGGGCAACGTGGGCGTTCAGGTGAACAACATCGACCCGGTAAACAAGGGCGAAGTGGTTTGGACGGTAGACCCGTCTTCAGTGATTTTCTTTGGGCGACTGTTCTTGACAGGCAAGGTCGATTTGCATAAGACCGTTGCGGTTGCCGGTAGCGAGATGAAGACTCCCGGTTATGCCAAGGTTCTGGTCGGGACACCTTTAGGTAGTTTTGTAACTAATCAGTTAAAAGTATCTGAACATGTGCGACTTATAAATGGTAATCCGCTTACCGGAAAGCAGACTACGCTGGACGGCTATGTGGGTGCACACACTTCAGAGGTTACGGCTATTCCCGAGGGCGATGACCACGACGAAATATTGGGCTGGATAATGCCCCGTGCAAATGATTTCTCAACTTCCCGTTCATATCTCTCCTGGCTCTTTGGTAAAAAGAAGGAATACGACCTCGATGCACGTGTTAAGGGCGGTGAGCGCCATATGATCATGAGCGGAGAATACGACAAGGTACTGCCGATGGACATCTACGGTGAGTATCTCGTGAAGGCCATCATCGCCGGAGACATCGACAAGCAGGAACAGCTCGGTATCTACGAGGTGAGTCCCGAAGACTTTGCCGTGGCTGAGTTCGTAGACTCTTCCAAGCTGGAACTTCAGAAAATCGTGCGCGAGGGACTTGATATCCTGCGCAAGGAAAACGCTTAACAATTTATAGAAACAATGAGTGCATTAAGAAATTATCTCAATAAGATAAAGCCAAACTTCCAGAAGGGTGGTAAGCTGCAAGCCTTCGAGAGTGTCTTCGACGGCTTCGAGAGCTTCCTGTACGTGCCCAACACTACAGCGAAGAGCGGAGCCCACATTCACGACGCCATCGACTCGAAGCGCATCATGAGCTTTGTGGTGATCGCCCTGATTCCCGCTTTGCTCTTCGGTATGTATAATGTGGGATACCAGAACTTCAAGGCTGCTGGCACCCTGGAAACTGCGAGTTTCCTGGAGGTGTTTGGTTTCGGTTTTCTCGCCGTGCTGCCCAAGCTCCTCGTGAGCTACATCGTGGGACTCGGCATCGAATTTGCATGGGCACAGTGGAAACACGAGGAAATCCAGGAGGGTTATCTCGTGTCAGGTATCATTATCCCCCTTATCATTCCCATCTCTACTCCGTTGTGGATGCTCGCTCTGGCTTGCGCCTTCGCTGTCATCTTCTGCAAGGAGATTTTCGGTGGTACGGGTATGAATATCTTCAACGTGGCGGTAGGTGCGCGTATGTTCCTCTTCTTCTCTTATCCTCTCGCCATGAGCGGCGACAAGGTATGGATTGCTAAGGAGAGTATTTTCGGGCTGGGCAATACATTGCCCGACGGTTTTACTGCCGCAACTCCGCTCGGACAGTTGGCGCAAGGCTCCATGCCTTCGGCAAGCCTCTGCGATGCAGTGACGGGACTCATCCCGGGATGTATCGGTGAAACATCGGTCATAGCCATAGCCATCGGAGCAGTAATCCTGCTCTGGACAGGTATCGCCTCGTGGAAGACGATGGGCAGTGTGTTCGTAGGTGGCATAGTGATGGCAGTCATCTTCCAGGCATTGGGCATGACCCCCATCGCATGGTATGAGCACATCGTGCTGGGCGGTTTCTGCTTCGGTGCCGTGTTCATGGCCACCGACCCCGTAACATCGGCCCGCACAGAGAAGGGCAAGTACTTCTACGGATTCTTCATCGGTGCCATCGCCGTCATCGTGCGTGTGATGAACCCCGGTTATCCAGAGGGTATGATGCTCGCCATCTTCTTCGGCAACATGTTTGCTCCGCTCATCGACTACTGCGTGGTGCAGAGCAACATCTCAAGCCGTGCTAAACGTGCTATTAAATAAAAAGGGGAGGAATGCAATATGAAGACAAATTCAAATAGCTATACTATCATCTACTCGGTCATCATCGTGGTGATCGTGGCGTTCCTTCTCGCTTTCGTGTCGCAGGTGCTGAAGCCTACACAGGATGCCAACGTGGCACTCGACACGCAGAAGCAGATTCTTAAAGCCCTCAACCTCCGCGACCTCGACAACGAGGCTGCCGCCGCCAAATATAAAGAGGTGGTGAAAAGCGAGGGGGAGAAAGAAGGACAGAAATACTACGAGTGCGAGATTGATGGCCAGAAGAAGACCGTATACACCGTGAAGGGTATGGGCCTTTGGGGAGGTATCAATGGCTTCATTGCCGTAGATGCCGACAACAACACTGTCTATGGCGTATATTTCAACCATGAGGGCGAGACTGCCGGACTGGGAGCTGAGATTAAGGACAACGTGAAATGGCAGGAAAAGTTCCAGGGCAAGAAGATCCATAAGGACGGATCCGAAGGTATCGCATTGGGCGTGAAGAAAGACGCTCCCGCCACCGACCCCAATAATGTGGATGCCGTGACGGGTGCTACACTGACATCCAACGGTGTGGACCTGATGCTGAAGGAAGGTCTTGCGAAATTCATGAAGTAAGTGAAGAACGAGGAGTGAAGAATGAAGAATCCAAATGCTTTGTTCAGAAGAAGCGTTGTTGTGAAGCTATAGCCTGTAAGACTATTGGATTCTTTACTCTTCGTTCTTCACTCTTCACTAAAAATTAATATTATGTTATTCAGTAAACAAAATAAAGAGGCACTCTTCAAGCCCCTGAACCTGGACAACCCTATCATGGTGCAGGTGCTCGGTATCTGTAGTGCCTTGGCTGTCACTTCACAGTTGAAGCCAGCCATTGTGATGG
>CAVFRG010000044.1:0-22903 GCA_963624905.1 Oscillospiraceae bacterium | reverse complement strand
GGCAATTGCCGTGATTGTGGATGGCAATTGCCGTGATTGTGGATGGCAATTGCCAACAACCTTATAAAATGGTATCTTTACATTATCATAACGGGCTTCTTACACTGTAAAAACAAGGCTTCTTACTCTGGAAGAACAAGGCTTCACGCACCATCATATAGGGCAGACAACAGAGACAACAAGGAATAAGGAGAACAGAATCAGTTATTCATCTACAACAACTTTGCCGGAAAAGCCGTAACTTTGCACCGTGGATAAAAAATCATACAAAAAAATGAAAACAATGTGGATGATGATATTTCTTGTATTGCCAATAGCAGGACTATGGTATACGCTTTGGCACATCTGGCAGATACTGCCGTTCTCCCACGTTTGGCGATGGTTTGCAGTTGGCGTCTGCACCGCCCTCTTTCTCACGATATTTCTGGGATTCTCAGGAGCCATCGAGAAAATGCCGCTGCGCCTGGCCACGATAACGTACGAGACGGGCAACAGTGGCATCTTCGTGCTTCTCTACCTGGTGATGCTCTTCCTTGTACTCGACATTGCCAGATGGACGCACCTCATACCGAAGGAATGGCTGTTCAGCAATGGCCGGTCAGCCATAGGCATACTTGCCTTGATGGTCTGCATCTTCGGCTATGGCTACATTCACTACCTGGACAAAGTGCGGGTGCCATTGGAAATCAAGACAACCAAGCCCATTAAGAGTGAAGGGGGAAAAATGAAGATTGTACTCCTGAGCGACCTTCACCTGGGATATCACAACCGCCATACGGAATTCAGGAAATGGGTGGACAAGATAAACAACGAGCATCCCGACCTGATACTGATAGGAGGCGACATCATCGACATCAGCGTGCGCCCCTTGCTGGAGGAGAGGATGGCCGGGGAGTTTCTTCGGCTCAAGGCTCCCGTGCTGGCCTGTCTGGGGAACCACGAATATTACAGCGGCGAGCCTAAGGCGCAACAGTTCTATCGGGAAGCCGGCATCACCCTGCTCAGGGACAGCGTGGCAACGATGGGCAACCTGCGCATCATTGGCAGAGATGACCGCACGAATCCGCACCGCAAGTCGCTGAAGGAAATCCTCGCCTCGGCAGAAACGGGAAAGAAACCGGCGGAACCAAGAGAGAAACCGGCGGAAGCCCCCTTCACTATCCTCCTCGACCACCAGCCTTACCATCTGGAGGAGGCCGAGCGAAACGGCATCGACTTCCAGTTCAGCGGGCACACCCACCACGGGCAAGTATGGCCCATATCATGGATTACGGATGCCCTCTACGAAGATGCATACGGAAGTCTGCAGAAAGGCAAGACTCACTATTATGTAAGCTCGGGAATGGGCATCTGGGGCGGCAAGTTCCGAATCGGCACCCAGTCTGAATACGTGGTACTGACTATTACGTCCTCCTTATGACACAAAAGGCGTGGCCTAATTTGTCGTTCTTACAAGAGCTTTTTTATCCCATTTGGAGCATAATGTCGTTTTTTTGTTGTAACTTTGCAACCGCTAAGAATGTAAAGGGCAGATTTTCCGTAAGTTTACCTCCACACTTCAATATTTGACCATGGGGGCAAGGGCGGGAAAAGCCATATTAAAAACTAATAAAAAACAAGATAAAATGAAAGCATTTGTTTTCCCCGGACAGGGTTCACAGTTTGTAGGAATGGGTAAGGACCTCTACGACAACAACGCATTGGCAAAAGAACTTTTCGACAAGGCCGACGAGATTCTCGGTTTCAAGATTACAGACATCATGTTTGCCGGTACCGACGAGCAGTTGAAGGAGACGAAGGTAACACAGCCTGCCGTATTCCTCCACTCTGTCATCTCTGCACTCTGCCTGGGCGACGAGTTCCAGCCAGCAATGGTGGCAGGCCACTCTCTTGGCGAGTTCTCAGCACTGGTAGCTGCCGGTGCCATGGCATTCGAGGACGGCTTGAAGCTCGTTGCTGCCCGTGCCAACGCCATGCAGAAGGCTTGCGAAGCCAACCCCGGCACTATGGCTGCCATCATCGGTCTGCCCGACGAAAAGGTAGAGGAAATCTGCGCTGAGGTTAGTTCAGAGGGCAACGTGGTGGTTGCCGCCAACTACAACTGCCCCGGCCAGCTCGTTATTTCAGGCAACGTCGATGCCATCAACGCAGCTTGCGAGAAGCTGAAGGCCGCAGGTGCCAAGCGTGCCCTGCCTCTGAAGGTGGGCGGTGCATTCCACTCTCCGCTGATGCAGCCTGCCAAGGACGAGCTCCAGGCAGCCATCGAGAAGACATCCTTCTCTGCACCCAAATGCCCCGTTTACCAGAACGTGGACGGCAAGCCCCATACAGACCCCGCCGAGATTCAGCAGAACCTGATTGCCCAGCTCACAAGCTCTGTACGCTGGACAGCATCTGTACAGGCCATGGTGGCAGACGGTGCCGATGACTTCACAGAATGTGGTCCGGGCAAGGCCCTGCAGGGAATGATCGGACGTATCGACAAGACGGTGGCTGCTCACGGAATCGCATAAGCCTGTATGAAAGAAAAAGTTGTAATCTATCAGGTTCTTCCACGACTTTTCGGCAATCAGAACACCACCCGCAAAGAGAACGGTACGAAAGAGGAGAACGGTTGTGGAAAACTGAATCATTTTACAGACGCAGTATTGGCCCATATCCACGATATGGGCTTTACGCATATTTGGTACACAGGCGTGATACGCCACGCCACACAGACCAACTACTCTTCATACGGTATTCCGACACAGCACGCCGAGGTGGTAAAAGGCAAAGCGGGTTCGCCCTATGCCATCACCGACTATTACGACATAGACCCCGACCTGGCTGAGAACGTAAGCCTGCGCATGACCGAGTGGGAAGACCTCATAGAGCGTACCCACAAGGCTGGCATGAAAGTAATCATGGACTTTGTCCCCAACCACGTGGCACGCGAATACCATTCCGTCTGCAAGCCTGCAGGCGTACGCGACCTCGGCGAAGACGATGACCCGAACATGCATTTCTCCACGGGCAACAACTTCTACTATGCATGGGGCGACCTCGACCTGAATGACGTGCGCCGCTCCAAGCCCGAGTTCAAAGCCTATTCGGAAAATGACGCCAAGATATACGAGCCATATACGGAGAGTCCTGCCAAGGCTACGGGCAACGACCGCTTCGACAACACCCCCGGTTGTAACGACTGGTACGAAACGGTAAAACTGAACTATGGCGTAGACTACTGCGATGCTGGCGGCAGAAGTTATCACTACGAGCCTGTACCCGGCACATGGGGCAAGATGACTGACATTCTGCTCTTCTGGGCTGGCAAGGGCGTGGACGGCTTCCGCTGCGACATGGCGGAGATGGTGCCCACCGCTTTCTGGACTTATGCCACCCAGATACTGAAGGCCAAGCATCCCCACGTGGTCATCATCGGCGAGGTGTATGCCCCCAGCCAGTACCGCAACTACGTGAAGGCGGGGTTCGACTACCTCTACGACAAGGTGGGCATGTACGACTGCCTGCGCGGTGTGATACGCGGCGAGCGTCCTGCAGCCAGCATCACCCACGAGTGGCAGGTGGTGGACGACATCCGCGACCACATGCTCTACTTCCTGGAGAACCACGACGAGCAGCGTATCGCGAGCGACTTCTTCTGCGGCAGTGCAGAGAAGGCAATACCGGCTGCAGCCATGAGCCTTTTCTTCCAGAAAAACCCGTTTATGCTCTACGCCGGACAGGAATTCGGCGAGCGGGGCATGGACAAGGAAGGCTTTAGCGGCAAGGACGGACGCACTACCATCTTCGACTACTGGAGTCCGGAGACGCTTGCCCATGCCTACGGGGAACCGGTCTCTCCAAAGATGCGCCACCAGTCGGAAGCCAGTAAGGTGCTGGCCGTAAAATACCGCCATCTCCTCCGTCTTGCCAATGAAGAGATCGCAATTCGGGAAGGCGAGACCTTCGACCTGATGTACGTGAATCCGTCATGCGACCGTTTCGACCCGCGAAGCCATTTCGCCTTTCTCCGAAAGAAGGACGGGGAGGCTATGCTCATCGTGCTCAACTTCTCACAAGAAGCACGCGACCTGGGGGTCTGCATTCCCGGCCATGCCTACGACTACCTCCATTTGCCGGAAGAGACGGTAACCGTCAACGAACTGATATCGGGCGAAACGAAAAAGGTGGAGCTGAAGAAGGACGGCATATTCCCGGTGTCGATAGATGCCTACGGAGTTAGAATCTATAAATTCAATGTCAAGATGGAAGAAAGTGAATTCATATTGAACGAGCATCACAAGGAGGAGTTTCCTCCTGCCCATACGGCTGAGCATCTGCTCAACCAGTTGATGGTACGCATGTTCGGTTGCGAGCGCAGCAAAAATGCCCATATCGAGCGTAAGAAGAGCAAGATGACGTTTGTCATTGACCACAAGCCTTCGCGCCAGGAGGAGAAGGCTATAGAGACAGAGATGAACCGTCTCATAGCCGACGACATGCCCGTAACCTATGAGTTTGTAGACCGCAACCACATTCCTGCAGATGTCAAACTTGACCGTCTGCCCGAAGATGCCAGTGAGACACTCCGTCTGGTACGCATCGGCGATTATGATGTCTGCCCGTGCATCGGCAAGCATGTACGCTCCACGGCCCAGATAGGCAAGTTTGTAATGCTCGGCACCAACTGGGACGAGCCTACACACTCGCTGCGTATCCGCTTCAAGATCGTGTAGTTCGCCCTGCCAAAGGGGCGATTCCTACCCAACAGATAAAACAGCGGACACTCCATCCTCCCACAATATATAGAGAGGATGAAGTGTCCGCTGTTTTTTACTTTTCTTTATTATCGATTAGTACCCCATCTGCTCCAACGCAGTAGCCAACTGGTCGGGACAACTTGTGGGTTTGTTGCCGCAGGTAATGCCCTTCAGACGGGCAATGACCTCCTTGGCTTTCATGCCGCGCACAAGAGAGCAGATGCCCTTGGTATTACCGTCGCAACCGCCTATAAACTGAACCTCTTTCACTTCTCCGTTGTCGTCCATGCTGATGCAGATAAACTTGGAGCAGGTGCCGTGGGTCTTGTACGTCACTTTCTTCAGTTGGTTCTGATTATCGTTTGTTATCATAAGTCTTTGTATTTTTTTGTAGAAACTCAACTTCTACAGTTGGTATATATGACAAGGAGGTTGTCCATAAGCGAACAACCTCCCTTATTTTTCTATGTGAAGATAGCTATCTGTGCAAACTATCTTGGAAGAATCATTACTCGGCAGAAACTTCCGGCTTCATGTTGGTATAGACAGTCTGTACGTCGTCAAACTCCTCCAGACGCTCCACCATCTTGTCGATAGTCTCGCGCTCCTCGGCCGTTACGTCCTTCAGGTCGTTGGGAATGTAGGTGAACTCGGCACCTGTCACCTCGAAACCCTCTGCCTCCAGGTGTTTCTGTATCTCGCCAAAGCTGGTAGGAGCACCGTAGATGGTGATTTCGTTGGTCTCCTCATCCTCGTCAAACTCATCCTCTACACCATAGTCGATAAGGTCGAGTATCATCTCGTCCATGTCCAGACCGTCCTTCTTCTTGAATGTGAAAACCGACTTGTGGTCGAAGAGGAAGGAGAGGGAGCCTGTCGTTCCGAGGTTGCCGTTGAACTTATTGAAAACTGAACGTACGTCACCCACGGTACGTGTGGTGTTGTCAGTCAGTGTGTCTACAAAGACAGCCACGCCGTGAGGGCCGTATCCCTCGTATGTCACCTCCTTGTAGTCGCTTGTATCCTTGCCGCATGCATTCTTGATGGCACGTGCAATGTTGTCCTTAGGCATATTCTCGCGCTTGCAGTTGGCGATAATGGCACGCAGTGTAGGGTTGTTCTCTGGTTCCGGACCGCCAGCCTTTACAGCAATGGCAATCTGCTTGCCTAACTTGGTGAAAGTCTTGGCCATGTGGCCCCATCTCTTCAGCTTGGTAGCTTTACGGTATTCAAATGCTCTTCCCATTGGAATAATTTATTATTTTTGTTGTTGTTATTGTTATTGTCTTTTGGAGGAATTAAGGGAAAGTCAAGAGACAACAGCTTCACTCGCTTCCGCAAAGGCCAATGTTCCTTAACTTCTTTGACTTCTATAACTTCTCTTAACTCCCTATTTTATCTCAGCTCAGCGTTGAGCTTGCCCGTCAGGTTAGCAATGAGCTTCTTCATGATAGCCTCAATTTGCTTGTCGTTGAGGGTCTTCTCCTCGTCCTGGAGAATGAAGTTTACAGCGTAACTCTTCTTGCCTGCGGGAAGGTTCTTGCCCTCATAAACATCGAAGAGGACAACGCTCTTCAGGAGTTTCTTCTCCGTCTGGCGAGCTATCTGCTCTATCTGCTCAAACTCTACGCTCTTGTCTACCAACAGCGCCAGGTCGCGGCTTACCGACGGGTACTTGCTAATGTCCTGGTAAGTAAGGCTTACCTTCTTGACTGTCTTCATCAGGTTATCCCAGTGTACATCGGCATAGAATACGTCCTGCTCTATATCGAAGGCTTTTCTCATTTTGCGGCTCAGTATACCGAGTTCCACCAACACCTTGCCGGCACGTGTCTCGTACTGTACACCCTTGGAGAAGATATTGTTGTCGGAATGTTTCACCACGACGTTATTGAACGGTGTGCCTACGCGACGAAGTATGTTCTCCACCACGGCCTTCAGTTCGTAAACGGTCGACTGCTCGTCGGCGTGCGCCCAGTTGCCTTCCACACGCTTGCCTGTGATAAAGAGAGCAATATGTCCTTCCTGTGTATAGCCCTTGATGGGATTCTCTGCATCCCATTTTTCCTTATTATATATATAGGTGTTGCCCACCTCGAAGAACTTGAGGTTAGGACTTTTGTGATTGATGTTACGCGAAACACTCTCCAGACCGCCGAAGAGCATCGTCTGGCGCATCACACCGAGGTCTGCACTCAGCGGATTCATCACCTTCACGGTATGCTCATCTGGATAGGCGTTCAGGTCGAAGTCGGTATAGTAGCTTGCCTTGGTCAGTGAGTTGTTGAGTATCTCCATGAACCCTTCGCCTACCAACTGCTCGCCCACGATATTCTGGGTATGGTAAGCTTTATCCTCGTCACCCTGAACTGTGAGCGAACTCTTCAACTGGGTGGGAATCTCCACATTGTTGTATCCGTAGATGCGGAGGATATCCTCCACCACGTCGCAGGGGCGCTGTACGTCTACGCGGTAAGGGGGAACGAGCAGGTTGAGCCCTTCTGCATCCTCGTTTACTATTTTCATCTCCAGCGAGGTGGCGATGCTCTTGATTGTATCTGCGCCTATCTCCTTACCTATGAGGCGATGGGCATATTCATAATTGAGTCGTACGGGGAAATCCTGTATAGGCTCCGGGTAGACATCCTTAATCTGCATGCTTATCTTGCCGCCTGCCAACTGCTTGCAGAGAATGGCAGCCTGCTTCAGAGCGTAAATCTGGCCGTTGGGGTCGATGCCACGCTCGAAACGGTAGCTGGCATCAGTACTCAGACCGTGACGGCGTGCACTCTTGCGTATCCATGTGGGGTGAAAATAGGCACTCTCCAACACCACGCTCTTGGTGGTCTCGTATGTACCCGAACCCTTTCCGCCAAAGATACCGGCAATACACATCGGTTCCTCGGCATTACAGATGCTGAGGTCGTGCTCACCGAGCGTATGTTCCTGTCCGTCGAGGGTAACAAACTTGGTTCCCTCCGGCTGTGTGCGCACCACGATCTTGTGGCCTGTAACCATATCGGCATCGAAGCAGTGGAGGGGCTGGCCGTATGCCATCATGATGTAGTTGGTAATATCCACGATATTGTTGATGGGGCGCAAACCTATGATGTTCAGTTTGTCCTGCAGCCATTTGGGGCTTTCCTTTACCTCGCAGCCTGTAATGCTTACACAGGCATAGCGCTTGCATGCATCCGTATTCTGTATCTCCACCTCTATGGGCAGTTCTTCGTTGTCTACGGCAAACTCATCGCACGACGGGCGGTGCAGACTGGTCTCGTAACCGTTCTGCTTGAGCCATGCGTAGAGATCGCGTGCCACACCATAGTGGCCGAGAGCATCGGCACGGTTGGCGGTGATGTCTATCTCGATGATCCAGTCGCTTTCAAGGTGATAGTATTCAGCTGCAGGCTGTCCTACAGGGGCATCCTCCGGCAGTACGATGATGCCGGCATGGTCGGTACCGATGCCTATCTCGTCCTCGGCGCATATCATACCGAGACTCTCCACACCGCGCAGTTTACTCTTCTTGATGGTAAAACTCTGGTCACCGTCGTAGAGCACACAGCCCAGGTCGGCAACGATGACCTTCTGTCCGGCGGCAACATTCGGAGCGCCGCAGACAATCTGCTGAGGCTCGCCCTTGCCCAAATCCACCGTAGTGACATGCAGGTGGTCGCTGTTGGGATGCATTTCGCACGTAAGCACCTTGCCTACGTACAGACCTTTCAGTCCACCCTTAATGGACTGCACTTCCTCTAAAGCGTCCACTTCAAGTCCGCAAGAGGTAAGCGCGTCCGCTGTCTCCTGAGGGGTAAGGTTGAAGTCGACGTATTCTTTAAGCCATTTGTATGAAACGTTCATTATAATAATGCTTTTATTTGTTTTGCTTTTACCGGTACTGGTTGTTGTTGTCTACAGGCATTCTGCACTTCGACGTGCTTTTGCCAGATGAGTCAAGACAAAGCAACCATACTGCTTAAGGCGTATTTTAGACACCAGCCTTAAAACTTTGCAAAATTACAAAAAAAATAAAAGCTAAACGAAAAAATAGTCTTATATTTGCAGAAAATAACTGAATAATGGCTATTTCTGGCAGACCATGTAAAATACACGAAAGCTACAGTCTGGTGCGAGGCTGGTGCAGTTGCCCTGTGCTGGGTATCTGCCTCCTGCTCATGGCAGGCATTGTGGGTGCCCATAGCCGATGGGTATGTCTGGAACCGTTCCAGTGGTTGGCACTGGTGCTGTTTGCTACGGGTGTGTCCGTAATGCCGAAGAGTCCGACGGTCAAGTCATGGATTCTCGGATTGGCAGTGCTGGCTGCAGGTGGTTTTCTGGACAGCCGGCAGAACGTGCCGGGACAGGCTGGTCGGGGTGACACATCCGCACAGACGTATACATTCAACAGCCTTGGCACCCTCGACAGGGCCAAACTGCGCGTCCTCGACCTGCGGCAGCAACTGCAGCGACAGTATGGCGGCCAACATGCAGCCGGGCAAGACTATGCAGTGGTATGCGCCATGACCTTGGGTGACAAGACCGCACTCGACAAGGATACACGCCACACTTTTTCCTCTTCCGGGGCAAGTCATGTGCTTGCTGTTAGCGGACTGCACATCGGCATCATCTTCCAGTTGCTTTTCTTCATGTTGGGCGGCAACAAGAGACGGTCAGCTCCCGTCGCAGCTGCGGCCATGCTTGCCATCTGGGCTTATGTATTCTTTATCGGTATGCCCGCCAGCGCTGTGCGCTCAGCCTTCATGGTAAGCGTCTATTGTTTCTCGCTATTGACACTGCGCCACTCTCCGCCACTGAACAGCCTGGCCTTTGCTGCCGTTGTCATGCTATGCATCAACCCCTCCTACCTCTTTGACGTGAGCTTTCAGTTGTCTTTCGCCGCAGTGTTGTCCATCCTGTTGCTTTACAGCCATCTGTACAGTCTGCTTCCGGCTACGTGGCGCAAATGGGGTGTGGTGAAATGGGCATGGGGCATGGTGTGTGTATCGCTGGCAGCCCAAGTGGGTACGGCACCTCTCGTAGCCTACTGGTTTGGTACGGTGGCCTGCTACTCTCTGCTCAGTTCTTTTATCGCCATTCCGGCAGTTACGGTCATTCTCTATGCCAGTCTGCTGCTGGTGGCACTTGGCGTTTTGGCATCGTGTACTACCGGCATGCCCAAAGTCCACATGGTACTGACGGGAGGGTGCGAAGCCATGATGTCGCTACTGGGCAGTACGGCAGGAATTACCCGCGAGGCTCTGAGCGCCATTACCTCACTGCCTGGAGCAAGCATAGAGGGCCTGCAACTGAACATCCCGCAACTGGCGTGCATCTATGTTGCTACCGTTGCGGGATGTATGTCTATTCATAAACTTCGTCTATTCCACCGACATCAAATTCGTCTTTCTGTGCCTGCTGGCAAGGATTGTACCCTTCGGGCAGGTCAAACGGGACGGTAGTACTATAGCCGAGCGAGGTATCAGCGTACACCTTTTTCATGAAAATGGCCCAAATGGGGAGAGCCATAGTAGCACCCTGTCCCATGTTCATGGAGTCGAAATGTATATCGCGGTCTTCGCCACCTACCCAGCATCCGCTGACAAGCTGGGGTGTGAAACCGATAAACCATCCGTCACTGTTGTTGTTGGTAGTACCCGTCTTTGCACCTATCTGCCCTTCTATGTTGTAGCGGTAGCGCAGTCTGCCCGCCGTACCCTGGTCTACCACTCCCATGAGCATGGTCAGCATCTTCATGGCATTGTCCGAACTGATAACCTCGTTCATTCTGGGTTGGAAGGTGGCAATGACGTTGCCCTCATTGTCCTCTATGCGGCTCACGAATACTGGTGCGGTACGGATGCCATGGTTGGCAAAAGCGGTGTAGGCACTTACCATCTCTGCCACGCTCACTTCGCACGGACCGAGGCACAGGCTCATGGAGGCATGTATATCCGGATTGTTGATGCCGTAGTCGCGCAGCAACTGTACGAACTGTTGCGGGTTAAGCTTGCTCATCAGGTAGGCACTTATCCAGTTGTTGCTCTGTGCCAGTCCCCATTTCAGAGGTACCATCTGCCCATAGCGTGCATGGTTGGCATTGCGCGGCGTCCATGGTTTGCCTGCCACGATGTAGGTCTGCTGGCGGTTGGGAGCCACGTCGCATGGCGTAAAACCGTTCTCCATGGCAAGACTGTAGAGGAAAGGCTTGATGGTAGATCCCACCTGTCTGCGTCCGAGGCTTACCATGTCGTACATGAAGTGCGGATAGTCCAGTCCACCGACATACGCCTTGACGGCTCCCGTCTTGGGATCCATGCTCATGAATCCGCTGCGGAGGAATCCCTTGTAGTAGCGTATGGAGTCGAGCGGGCTCATCAGCGTATCGATGTCGCCGTGGTATGTAAAGACGGTCATCTCTGTCTTCTGCCTGAAGGCTATCTTGATATCCTCGGACGAATATCCCGCAGCCTTCATGTTGCGGTAGCGCTCACTCTGCATGATACTGCGGTTGAGTATGGCACGTATCTGCTTGGCTGTCAGTTTGTCACTGTAAGGGGCGCTCGGTTTGGGGCGGTTCTCCTTATCGAAGGCCGGTTGTAGATAGCCTGCCACATGCTGGTAGACGGCCTCCTCGGCATAGCGCTGCATGCGACTGTCTATGGTGGTGAAAACCTTCAGTCCGTCGGAATAGACATTGTAGTTGGAGCCATCCTTCTTATAGTTCTTGTTACACCATCCGTAGAGCGGGTCGCTGTTCCATGCGATGGAGTCGATGACATACTGCACATGGTTCCAAGAGGGATAGTCGGCCCTCTCCGGCCTTTTGGCCATCATGTACTGCCGCAGAAACTCGCGCAGGTAGGTGGCGGAGCCGTCCTTATGGTCGGTTCGGTGAAAATTGAGCGTGAGAGGTTCCTCGGCATACTGTGCATATTCGCTCCTCGTCAAGTATCCCACCTTCAGCATCTGCTGCAGCACCACGTTGCGCCGTTCACGGGCACGCTCGGGATAGCGCACAGGATTGAAGAGCGAGGGGTTCTTGCATAGACCTATGAGGGTGGCTGCCTCACATAAAGTAAGGTCTTTCGGTTCCTTGTTAAAATAGGTATTGGCGGCTGTCTTGATACCTACGGCATTGTGGAGAAAGTCGAAATAGTTGAGATAGAGTGCCACAATCTCTTCCTTGGTGTAGTTGCGTTCCAACTTGATGGCAATAACCCATTCTATGGGCTTCTGGAAGAGACGTTCCAGGGTACTCTCCGCCTTCTCGCTGTATAGCTGCTTGGCCAACTGCTGCGTGATGGTGGAGCCACCGCCGGCATTGGCCTGGCCGAGGATACCGCGCTTGATAATGGCACGTCCGAGCGCACGGAAGTCAATGCCCGAATGCTCGTAGAACCGTTCGTCCTCCGTAGCGACGAGAGCCTTCACCAAGTATGGCGACATCTTGCTGTAGGGTATGACGATACGGTTCTCCTTGTTCAGGTTCCATGTGCCGAGCACCTTTCCGTCCGCCGAGTATACTTGTGTGGCAAAGCGGTTGATGGGGTTCTGCAGGTCTTCGATGTCGGGCATATAGCCTATCATGCCATACCAGATGGCAAAGAATGCAGCCACGGCCAGCAGCACACTGCCTGCAAAGACAGTCCACAATGTATATACTATTTTTTTTCTCATTTGCTGTGTTTTGTGTTGAGTCGTGCAAAAGTACGTAAAAAATATCGTAGCGCAAAGGAAAAGGACAGGAAACTTGCGAAAAGCATTCCGTTGCGTTTCCTTCCCGCCGGGGGGCTCCGCATTAAACATTCCTAAATATTTGCTGCAAATGGCATACAAGAGAAAAAATATCATTACCTTTGGACCGGAATTTGAAACATACTATCAAAACCCAACTATGGAAAGACATAACTTTGTGACGATTGCCGACCTCTCCAAGGAAAAACTCATGTACCTGCTGGAGATGGCGCAAGAGTTTGAAAAGCATCCCAACAGGGAACTGCTGAAAGGAAAGGTCGTGGCAACCCTTTTCTTCGAACCCTCCACCCGTACCCAACTCAGTTTCCAGACCGCAGCCAACCGACTTGGTGCGCGCGTCATCGGTTTCTCCGATGCCAAAACCTCCAGCACGACGAAGGGCGAAACGCTCAAGGACACTATCCTCATGGTAAGCAACTATGCCGACGTCATTGCCATGCGCCACTATATAGAGGGTGCGGCACAGTATGCCTGCGAGGTGGCCCCAGTACCTATCGTCAATGCCGGAGACGGTGCACACATGCACCCCTCACAGTGCCTTCTTGACCTTTATTCCATCTACAAGACACAGGGCACACTGGAAAACCTCAACATCTATCTGGTAGGCGACCTGAAGTACGGGCGCACCGTACACTCGCTCATCACTGCCATGCGACACTTCAACCCTACATTCCACTTCATCGCCCCCAAGGAACTGGCCATGCCGCAAGAGTACAAGCTCTACTGCCAGCACCACCATATAAAATATGTGGAGCACGAAGACTTCAACGAGGACGTGATCGCCGGTGCCGACATCCTGTACATGACGCGTGTACAGAAAGAGCGCTTCAGCGACCTGATGGAGTATGAGCGCGTAAAGAATGTGTACATCCTGAGACGCGACATGCTGGCCAAGGCCAAGGAAAACATGAAAATTATGCACCCGCTGCCACGTGTCAACGAAATAGCCTACGATGTGGACGACGATCCGCATGCCTACTATATACAGCAGGCACACAACGGACTCTATGCACGCGAGGCTATCTTCTGCCACTGTCTCGGCATCACGCTCGATGACATCAAGAACGACAAGACGATTATCGAATAAAAGACAAGAAAAAATGGGAAACAATAAAAGTGAACTGGTGGTTGCGGCACTGGAGAACGGTACCGTAATAGACCATATACCTGCCGACAAGACTTACCAGGTGGTAAATCTTCTCCAACTGGAAAAAATGTCCACTCCAGTTACCATCGGCTATAACCTTCCTTCCAAGAAAATAGGCAAGAAGGGCATCATCAAGGTGGCAAACAAGTACTTCACCGACGAGGAGATAAACCGCCTCTCCGTTGTGGCTCCCAACATCGGCCTGAGTATTATCCGCGACTACGAAATCGTGGAGAAAAAGACGGTCAAGACTCCCGACACACTGAAGGGCATCGTGAAGTGCAACAACCCGAAGTGCATCACCAACAACGAGCCGATGCTCACGCTCTTCCATACGGTAGACGCCGTTCTCGGCATCGTGCGCTGCCACTATTGCGACAAGGAACAGCAACTGGGAAAGGTAGAACTCTGCAAGTAATCAAATAATCAACCGTTTATAATTATGCAAAAGGACCAAGAAATTTTCGACTTAATCGAAAGAGAGCACCAGCGCCAACTGAAAGGCATGGAACTGATTGCCTCGGAGAACTTTGTCAGCGACGAGGTAATGAACGCCATGGGGTCGTACCTCACCAACAAGTATGCTGAGGGACTGCCCGGCAAACGCTACTATGGCGGATGCCAGGTGGTGGACATCGTGGAGAACCTTGCCATCGAACGTGTCAAGAAACTCTTCGGTGCCGAGTATGCCAACGTACAACCCCACTCCGGTGCTCAGGCCAATGCCGCCGTACTTCTTGCCGTACTGAAACCCGGCGACACATTCATGGGGTTGAACCTCGACCACGGCGGGCACCTCTCCCATGGTAGCCGTGTCAACACTTCGGGCATCCTCTACAACCCTATAGGCTACAACCTCAACAAGGAGACGGGCCGCATCGATTACGACGAGATGGAGAAGTTGGCTCTTGAGCACAAGCCGAAGTTGATTATCGGCGGTGGCAGCGCATACAGCCGCGAATGGGATTATGCCAGAATGCGCAAGATAGCCGACGAGGTGGGTGCTCTGCTCATGATAGACATGGCGCATCCCGCCGGACTCATAGCAGCCGGTCTGCTTGAGAACCCTGTAAAGTATGCACACATCGTAACATCTACCACGCACAAGACACTCCGTGGCCCCCGTGGCGGCATTATCCTTATGGGCAAGGACTTCGACAACCCGTGGGGACTTACCACCAAGAAGGGCGAACTGAAGAAGATGAGCATGCTGCTCAATTCAGCTGTATTCCCCGGCCAGCAGGGTGGTCCGCTGGAGCATGTCATTGCTGCCAAGGCAGTAGGTTTCAACGAGAACCTGCAGCCATCATGGAAAGACTATGCACTGCAAGTGAAGAAAAACGCTGCTGTCCTTGCAGAAGACCTTATGGGCCGCGGCTTCGGCATCGTAAGCGGCGGTACAGACAACCACTCCATGCTCGTTGACCTGCGCTCCAAGTATCCCGACCTGACGGGTAAGGTGGCAGAAAACGCCCTCGTGGCTGCCGACATTACCGTCAACAAGAACATGGTACCGTTCGACTCGCGTTCTGCTTTCCAGACATCAGGAATCCGCCTCGGTACGGCTGCCATGACTACACGTGGTGCCAAGGAGGACATGATGCACCTCATTGCCGAACTCATAGAGGAGGTGCTGAACGCTCCCGAGGACGAGAAGGTGATAGCCAGTGTACGCGAAAAAGTGAATGCAACGATGAAGGATTATCCTTTGTTCGCATATTAATACAAAACAAGCGTATTACCATAAAGAGAGGGTGTGGCAAAAGTCACACCCTCTCTTTATGGTATCAAACAGCACCTGTCACAACAGTACACCCGACCGTATGCGTGAAAGCGTCTCGGGGGTCATCTGCAGATAGTTGGCTATATAGGTAAGCGGTGCGCGCAGCACCACCTGCGGGTTCATATCGCAGAGCCTTTTATACTTGTTGGGAGCAGTCTCAAAGCGCATCAGGTCGGCATGTACCTGCGACTGAATAAGACTTTCCTCCAGAATCTTACGATAGAGCATCTGTATGTTCACATTGCGTATGGCGGCAGCTTCCAGTTCGTGCTTGGGCAGGATGTAGACCAGTGTGCTTTCCAGTGCCTCCACCTGCAGGCGGGTAGGCTCTTCCTTGAAGAGACTTTCTATGCACATGAAGATGGTGTGGTCCACGCCAAGATGCTCAGTCACCTCCTTGCCGTTCTTGTGGTAGAACTGGCGTATCAGTCCCTTCTCGATGTAGGAGATTCCTTTACATACCTCGCCTTCTTTCAGTATCGTTTCACCCTTGGCATACTTTACAGGCTGGAGAATATCTTCCAGGATATCCAGCTCATCGTGGGTCATCGTACTGTACCGGCGTGCAAGCTCCCTTGCAATGTCTCTCCGGGGGACTATCGTTCTTAGATCGTTCATAGTAGTTTCCTCCTCAGTTTTAGGGGTTCTTATTTAGTAGACAATGGATTTTTCCTTAGTCGAGTTTGAGCACTGCGAGGAATGCCT
Organism: Oscillospiraceae bacterium; assembly: GCA_963624905.1. Taxonomy (GTDB): domain Bacteria; phylum Bacteroidota; class Bacteroidia; order Bacteroidales; family Bacteroidaceae; genus Prevotella. Next base: position 6,768 of record CAVFRG010000044.1, on the reverse strand, counting down.
TCTGCGGCACCTCCACGTTGCCTATCTGTTTCATACGCTTCTTTCCCTTCTTCTGTTTTTCGAGCAACTTGCGCTTTCGGCTCACGTCACCGCCGTAACATTTGGCGGTCACGTCCTTGCGCACCTGCTTGATGGTCTCGCGTGCAACAATCTTGGCTCCGATGGCAGCCTGGATGGCGATATCAAACTGCTGGCGCGGGATGAGGTCTTTCAGCTTCTCGCACATGCGACGCCCGAAAGCCACGGCGTTGTCGCGGTGGGTAAGGGTGCTCAGTGCGTCGACAGGCTCACCGTTGAGCAGTATGTCGAGCTTCACCAGGTCGGAATGGCGGAAGCAGTCTATGTGGTAGTCGAAGGAGGCATAACCTTTGGAAATGCTCTTCAACTTGTCGTAGAAGTCGATGACAATCTCTCCCAGAGGCAGCATGAAATGCAGTTCCACACGGTTGCCGCTGACGTATTCCTGCTTTATCAGTTCGCCGCGCTTGTCCAGACACAGTTTCATGATGGGGCCGATGTAGTCGGTGGCAGTGATAATGGTGGCACGGATGTACGGCTCCTCAATATGGTCTATCATGGTGGGGTCTGGCAGTCCGGAAGGGTTGTGTACCTCTTTCTCCCCACCCTGCTTGTCATACACCATGTACGACACGTTGGGCACGGTGGTAATGACATCCATGTTGAATTCGCGGTCCAGTCGCTCCTGTACTATTTCCATGTGGAGCAGTCCCAGGAACCCGCAGCGGAATCCGAATCCAAGTGCCACCGAACTCTCGGGCTGGAAGGTCAGTGAGGCATCGTTGAGCTGCAGTTTTTCGAGCGATGCACGCAGGTTCTCGTAATCGCTCGGGTCTATGGGATATACACCGGCAAACACCATCGGCTTAACCTCCTGGAATCCGGCAATGGCCTTATCACAAGGAGCAGCAATATGGGTAATGGTATCGCCTACCTTTACCTCGGTGGCGTTTTTTATGCCCGAAATGATGTATCCCACTTCGCCAGTAGAGAGTTGCTGGCGTGGTATCATGTCCATCTTGAGCACACCCACCTCGTCGGCAACATACTCCATGCCGGTATTGAAAAACTTCACCTTGTCGCCCTTGCGGATGGTACCATTCTCTATCTTGAAGTAGGCTATGATGCCACGGAAGGAGTTGAACACCGAGTCGAAGATAAGTGCCTGAAGGGGAGCCGAGGCATCGCCCACGGGGTGCGGAATGCGCTGTACCACAGCCTCGAGTACATCCTCTACGCCCTCGCCCGTCTTGCCCGAAGCACGCAGGATGTCCTCGTGCTTGCAGCCGATGAGGTCTACTATCTCGTCCTCCACCTCCTCGGGCATGGCGGAAGGCATGTCTATCTTGTTGATGACGGGAATAATCTCCAGGTCATGCTCTATGGCCATATACAAGTTGGAAATTGTCTGCGCCTGTACACCCTGTGTGGCATCCACCACCAGGAGGGCACCCTCGCAGGCGGCTATGGAGCGTGACACCTCGTAAGAGAAGTCGACATGTCCCGGAGTGTCTATAAGGTTGAGGATGTATGTTTCTCCGTCCTTGGCCTTGTATTCCATCTGTATGGCGTGGCTCTTGATGGTTATGCCGCGCTCGCGTTCCAGATCCATGTCGTCGAGCATCTGCCCTTCGGTTATCTTGATGGTCTGTGTCTTCTCCAACAGGCGGTCGGCAAGTGTACTCTTGCCGTGATCTATATGTGCTATGATGCAAAAATTTCGTATCTTGCTTATATTCTCCATTTGTAATCTTGTATACTTGAATGTGCAAATTTACCTTATTTTTAGGAGAATACCAAAAAAAAGCCAACTTTTTTCCTTGGTTGTTTCGAAATAAAGACTTACTTTTGCACGAAAGAATAGTAAAAGAACAAGATGGTACATTTCTCTTGCACGCCCCGATAAGGCGTTTAGTAAAAGACACAAGTCGTACCAAGTTGTTTTTTATCTTCACAAAATGAACAAAGAAAAGCAAGAACGATGAAAAATATTTTTTGCATTTTGTTGTTCGCCGGCGGTTTCTGCCTTGCCGGCTGCACAGAGAGTATAGAGGACAAAGCTGCACGCGAGGCCAAAGAATACACCACGAAGGTTTGCCCCACGCCCTATGTCAACGACAGCCGTACAGACAGCGCCGTGTTCGACAAGGCGAGCCGTACCTACATCTATTATCTTTCGCTGCGCGGCAAGGCCGACAACAAGGAAGCTATTGACGCCAACCGCAAGAAGTTGCACGACTTGCAGCAGGCTTCGCTCGACAACAATCCCGGACTGCAAAAATACAAAGAGGCACATTTTGCTTTCCGCTTTGTCTACCGCTCCGATGCACATCCCGACAAAGTGTTGCTCGACGAGACTTTCAAGTACTAAGTAACAGAAAAAAAGAAACAAGTTACTAAAGTTTCGGATTCGGTATCTCACTTGCTGGGTACAGCGAGGGCGCTGTACCTCCTACAGTTACCCATGCTTGCAAGAAAAGGTAGTCAATAGGAGGTACGGCGCCCTCGCCGTACCACTCAATAAGCAACCACTCATTAAGCAATTTTGAGATAGGGGCTTACAGTGCCCCTATTATGGTTTGTCATTCCGTATAAAGGAAACGCTTGATACTCTTCTTGGGAGTCTTCTCGAATTCCTCGCGGTGGATGCGTATTTCCGCCACCTTGCTATAGGCGGGAATCATGTGGTTCAATTCCTGACGGTTCTGCTCCATAATCTCAGCCAGTTCCTTCTCGCCAAGATTGAGCGTCTGCGCCTCGTCGTAGTCGGGGTGCACCAGACCAATCAGTTTTTCGCCCTTCTGTATCACGACACTCTCGCTTACGAGAGCCAGCGAGTTGAGCTTGTCTTCTATCTCTTCCGGATAGATATTCTGTCCGTTGGCACCGAGCAGCATGTTCTTACTGCGTCCCTTTATAAACACATTGCCGTCGCCGTCCATCGTGCCCAGGTCGCCCGTATGGTACCATCCGTTGCTGTCGATGGTGGCAGCAGTAGCCTCTTCGTTCTTGTAGTATCCCAGCATGACATTGGGGCCCTTGGCCAAGATTTCTCCAGGCACGTTCTCCGGGTCGTGACTGTCTATACGCACCTTCATGTGAAGAGCTGCCTTGCCGCACGATCCCGGCACAAAATGGCGATAGTCTTCATAGCAGATGATGGGGGCGCACTCCGTGGCTCCGTATCCTACGGTGTACCGGAAACCTACGCTGCGCAGGAAAGTCTCAACCTCCTGGTTGAAGGCTGCACCGCCAATAATAACCTCATAGAAGTTGCCGCCGAAGGCATTGGTTACCTGCTCGCATATCTTCTCGCGTACCTTTTTATTAATAACAGGCATGTTGAGCAGCAGACGCATACGGTTGTTCTGTATTTTTGGGAACACCTTCTTACGGATAATCTTCTCGATGACGAGCGGTACGGCGATGATAATCTTGGGCTTGACATTGCCAAAAGCCTCGGCGATAATGGCCGGACTGGGTATGCGCGTAAGATAATAAACGTGGCATCCCTTGATAATCTCAAATATAAACTCGAAAGCCATACCGTACATATGTGCCATAGGCAGGATGCTGATAACTGGGTCACCAGCCTTAATCTGCTTGCCCAGCACATCCTCGGCAAAGTCGGTGTTGCTCCACAAGGCACGGTAAGGCACCATTACGCCTTTGGAGAATCCTGTCGTACCGCTGGTATAGTTGATGAGTGCCAATTCGTCGGGACTCTGTTCCACATAGTAGTTGACGTGTTCCTTACGGAAATACTTCGGATATTTTATGCCGAACATCTCGTTGAGGTGTTCACGTGCATAAGTAAGGCGGTCCGTGCGTGAGACAGCCAGCGAGTAGTCGGGCAGGTAGATGACACCTTCCAGTCCGGGCATCTGCGTAGCGTCTATCTGTGTTGCCACCACGTCGCCCACGAAGAGCAGTTTGGCATCACTGTGGTTCACGATGTTGTGTATCTGCTCGGGCATGAACTCATGCAGGATGGGCACAGCCACTGCACCGTAGGTAAGAGTGGCGAGGAAGGCAACGGCCCAGTGGGCACTGTTGCGTCCGCAGAGTGCTATCTTGTCGCCCTTTACAACACCTGAGTTTTCGAACATGATGTGCAGCTTCTCTATCTTGCGTGCCACATCGTGATACTGCAAGGTCGCTCCCTTGTAGTCGGTCAGTGCATCCTGATCCCAATGGTCTATGATGCTTTTCTGTATGAGTGCGTTAAAGCTTGGAATATCCATATTGTAGTATGTTTCTGTATCTTTATGTGGTTCTTGTTATGCCCTCCCGACGGAGAGCGCAGTTTTAAGATGCATTGTTTTGGTAGAGATAGCGTTTGATAGACTTCTTGGCGGTTTTCTCAAACTCGCTGTCGTGCAGTTCTATGTGTGTTATCTGTGCGAAGGTAGGCATGAGAGTGTTCAGTTCCAGTCTGTTCTGCTCCATGACGCCTTCCAGGTCGGTGCGGTTCATACCCAGCGCCTGTGCCTCTTCCATGTCGGGGTGTACGAGTCCGTAGAGCTTGTCGCCCCTCTGCACGATAAGGCTTTCGCCTACCATCGGCATGGAGTTGAGCTTGTCCTCTATCTCCTCAGGGTAGATGTTCTGTCCGTTGGGGCCGAGCAGCATGTTCTTGCTCCGTCCCCTGACGTAAAAGTGCCCGTCACTGCTCCGGGTGGCGAGATCGCCAGTATGAAACCATCCGTCCTTGTCGAGCACGGCATCGGTGGCTTCCTTGTTCTTGTAGTAGCCGAGCATGGTGTTGACGCCCTTGCACACGAGTTCGCCGGGGATGCGTTCCGGGTCCGGGCTCAGCACTTTTACCTCCATGTGCTTCACTGCCACACCGCAACTGTCCTTCATGTAGTCATCGCGGTTGGCAAAGACGATAAACGGTGCCGTCTCTGTCGTGCCGTAGGCCATAGCGATGGGGAACCCTATGTTGAGGAAGAAGCTCTCTATCTCCCTGTTGAGCGGAGCTCCGCCCACCACCACCTGATAAGCCTTTCCGCCAAACTGCCTCATCACGAAGTCGAGCACCCACTCCTTTATATGCCTGTTCACTACGGGCATATTGAGCAGCAGCCGCATGCGGTTGGTCTGTATCTTGGGGAAAATCTTCTTCCTCACTATCTTTTCCACGACGAGAGGCACGGCGAAGATGATATTGGGCTTTATCTCCGTGAAGGCTTCGGCAATGAGCGATGGGCTTGGCAACCGGGTAAGGAAATAGATATGGTTGCCCAAAGCCGTATTGAACAGCAGTTCGGCCATCAGGCCGTACATGTGTGCCATCGGGAGGGTGGAGAGTACGCTGCAGTTGGGCTCCAGATGCGGAGCCATGCGGTCGAGCATATAGTCCAGATTTCCCCACAGTGCGCGGTAAGGCAGCATCACCCCTTTGGAGAATCCTGTCGTTCCGCTGGTATAGTTTATCATAGCCAACTCTTCGGGCTGGTCCTGGTGGTAGTGTATGTGTTCGGGACGGAAATACTTGGGATACTTGTGTCCGAACAGTTCGTTTAGATGTTCGCGCGCATAGGTAAGTTTCTCCGAGCGTGACACAACCAGCGAGTTGTCCGGCAGGTAGACGATGCCTTCGAGGTTGGGCATCTTTTCGGCATCTATTTCCGTCACCACATAGTCACCGACAAAGAGAAGTTTGCTCTCACTGTGGTTTACGATGTTGTGTATCTGCTCTGGCTTGAACTCGTTTTGTATGGGTACAGCTACCGCACCGTAGGTAATGGCTGCAAGGTATGCCACTGCCCACTGGCTGCTGTTTCTGCCGCAAACGGCTATCTTGTCTCCTTCTCTTACATCACTGTTCTCGAAGAGTATGTGGAGTTTCTCTATCTTCCTGGCCACATCATGATACTGGAGTGTTGCCCCCTTGTAGTCGGTGAGGGCATCCTTATGCCAATGCTTGGTGATGCTTTTCTCAATATACGAGTTGAAACTGGGTATTGATTCCATTGCACAGTTAGTGAAATTTTGTGCAAAGGTACGGTAAATTCTGCACACAACAAAAAATTATGTGCAAAAAGTGAGAAAACTAGCTTATTTTTTTAAGTTTTCATCGTTTTTAGTGATAGCCGCAAAGAAAATGAGTTGGTACGATTTGCCCCTTTCCTATTACTTAAGGACTTAAGACGTGTGTATAGTCTTTAGGAAGTTAGAGGAGTTAAGGATTTGGGACGTAAAAGAAGTTAAGGATTTGAGAAGTTAAAGTAGTTAAGGGAAGTTAGAGGAGTTAAGGGACAACAGCTTTTCTTGCTTGAGTATGGGTAACTGTAGGAGGTACAGTGCCCTCGCTGTACCAAGCAAGGGGGATTTACCCTTTTACTTTTTAGTTTTTTACCTTTAATCGGCTTCTTTGAGTGGTACGGCGAGGACGTCGTACCTCCTAATAAAAGCCTTTCCGGCGTATGCCCTCTTTTTACCTTTTTACCTTTTTACCCTTTTACCTTTTTACTTTTAAACGTCCTTTTTACCTCCTTTTCAAGAAAAACACAGCAAAACATTTGGCTATTAGGGAGAATAGTCGTAACTTTGCAGCCTGAAAGTCAAAAAAGGCTATAATGGGCATGCCCTCGACAAAGGACACGAAATGATGCGAAAGCATCCCCATGACGTCTATATTTAATAACCCATAAACAAAAAAAAGAAAAATGAAAAAAGGTATCCATCCCGAAAACTATCGCCCCGTCGTATTCAAGGATATGTCCAACGGCGATATGTTCCTCT
>CAVFRG010000043.1:0-24293 GCA_963624905.1 Oscillospiraceae bacterium | reverse complement strand
GTTCAAGGTTTCCATCGACAAGAGTTGGACTTGTTTCCTCGCACAAGGTGCACCTACATCTCTCAAATTCGGAGAGGCTTACACTTGCGCACGTGCCGATGCGGCCAACAATTTTACCATCGGTGAGAAGGGAACCAACTATGACATCCACGTGGCACTCGTAGTGGCTGACGACGTTCAGTCCGCAACACTTACCATCACTTCCACTCCAACTGGCATCAACCTGATTGATGCAGACAATGCAGACAATGCGAAGACCACAATCTACAACATCTCGGGGCAGAGACTGACTGAGCTGCAGAATGGCATCAACATTGTCAACGGCAAGAAGTTTATCAGAAAATAAGATTTTCTACTTCAAGTTTCGGATTTGGCAAATTCCACTTGAAAGGTAAAGCGGGCGCAATGCCTGCTATTTGGTACAGCGGGGGCGCTGTACCTCCTACAGTTACCAGCACTTGACAGAAAAGGTTTTCAATAGGAGGTACGGCGCCCTCGCCGTACCATTCAGTAAGGCATTCATAGCAGGTGCAGCGTCTCACTGCACTCATCCCAATCAGATATTTTTCTCCAAAGCGGATCCAAAAAGAAAGAGCCCTCTCCATTCAGGGAAACCTGACGGAGAGGGCTCTTCGTATCATTTATATTCAAGCTAAAGGCTTTTTTTAATCCTTGCCACTGCGCTTACGCTCCAGATGGTCAAGAATCACCTTGCGCATACGCATATTCTTGGGAGTAACCTCCACATACTCGTCTTCACGGATGTACTCCAGACACTCTTCCAGACTCATCACGGTCTTGGGGATAACACGCGCCTTGTCATCAGAACCAGAGGCACGCACATTGGTAAGTTGCTTGGCCTTGGTGACATTGATGACAAGGTCATTGTCATGCACATGCTCACCCACTACCTCGCCAGCATACACCTCCTCGCCCGGATCGATGAAGAACTTGCCGCGGTCCTGCAGCTTGTCGATGGCATAGGCAAAAGCCGTACCCGTCTCGAGTGCTATCATGCTACCGTTGGTACGGCGGCTAATCTCACCCTTGTAGGGCTGGTACTCCTTGAATCTATGTGCCATAATGGCTTCACCCTGCGAGGCTGTCAGCACGTTGGTACGAAGACCGATGATGCCGCGTGAGGGGATGTCAAACTCTATATCCACACGCTCGCCCATGTTGAGCATGGAGGTCATGTCGCCCTTGCGGCGTGTCACCATATCTATCATCTTGGAGGCAAACTCCTCGGGCACGTTGATGGTCAATTCCTCTACTGGCTCGCACTTCACACCGTCTATCTCCTTGTAGATAACCTGAGGCTGGCCCACCTGCAGTTCGTAGCCCTCACGGCGCATCGTCTCTATGAGCACAGAGAGATGTAGCACACCGCGTCCACTGACAATCCACTTGTCGGTCGTGTCCTCAAAAGGCTGTACACGCAGGGCAAGGTTCTTCTCAAGCTCCTTGTTAAGACGCTCCTGGATGTGGCGCGAGGTGCAGAACTTGCCTTCCTTGCCAAAGAAGGGAGAGTCGTTGATGGTGAAGAGCATACTCATGGTAGGCTCATCCACAGCGATAGGAGGCAACGGCTCGGGATTCTCGTAGTCGCAGATGGTATCACCTATCTCGAACTTCTCCAAGCCGATGACAGCACAGATATCACCGGAGTCCACATGGTCAGTCTTCTTGTGGCCCATACCCTCGAAAGTATGCAGTTCCTTGATCTTCGTCTTTTCCGTTGTACCGTCGCGATGGCAGATAGTAATGTTCATGCCGTCCTTGAGCGTACCACGGTGTACACGGCCTACGGCAATACGGCCCGTGTAGGAGCTATAGTCCAAAGAAGTGATAAGTAACTGTGGAGTACCATCCAACTGCTTGGGGGCAGGGATAATCTCTACGATCTTGTCGAGCAGATAGTCAATGTTGTCCGTAGGATTCTTCCAGTCCTCAGCCATCCATCCGTTCTTGGCAGAGCCGTAAACAACGGGGAAGTCGAGCTGTTCTTCCGTAGCATTGAGGTCGCACATCAGGTCGAACACCATTTCGTACACCTCCTCAGGGCGGCAGTTGGGCTTGTCCACCTTATTTACCACCACGATGGGTTTGAGCCCCAGCTGCAGAGCCTTCTGCAAGACAAAACGCGTCTGTGGCATCGGTCCTTCAAAAGCATCGACGAGAAGGAGGCATCCGTCTGCCATATTGAGCACACGCTCCACCTCGCCACCGAAATCGGAGTGACCCGGAGTATCGAGAATATTTATTTTGGTTCCTTTCCAATTGATAGACACATTCTTCGAGAGAATGGTTATACCGCGCTCACGCTCCAAATCGTTGGAGTCGAGAACCTCGCCGCTGTTATCCTGTCCGTCACGGAACAGTTTTCCTGCCAGCATCATCTTGTCCACCAGAGTCGTTTTGCCATGGTCGACGTGTGCAATAACTGCAATGTTTCTAATGTCTTGCATTTCCTTTACCTTAAAGCTTTTACAAATATGGCTGCAAAATTACAAAAAATATCCCGAAAGTTTGCACGAACAACAAAAAAGTTGTAACTTTGCACCGCATTTTTCAGACATGCCTTCCGTGAGGGCGGCAGAAGTGCAACATATTTTAATAACACATTTTTAAGTAAACAGCTATGTATTTAGACAAAGCAAAAAAAGAAGAGATCTTTAGCAAGTACGGAAAGTCTAACTCTGATACTGGTTCAGCTGAGAGCCAGATAGCATTGTTCTCATACCGTATTGCTCATTTGACGGAACATGTTAAGCAGAACCGTAAAGATTATACTACAACACGTGCCTTGACACAGCTTGTAGGAAAACGTCGCGCATTGCTCGATTACTTGTACGACCGCGATATCAATCGCTACCGTGCCATCATCAAGGCTCTCGGTCTCCGCAAGTAATCTTCGAACAATTTGCTTCAAGACATTGAATCCCATCATTCTCCAAGAGAGTGATGGGATTTTTCGTTCTATGCTCTCCCACACATTTCCTCTATAAAGGAAATATTTGTATGAAAAGTTTCCCCTATAAAGGAAACTTTTTGCCTTTTTCTTTCCCTTATAAAGGAAAGTTTGTATATTTTTCCTTAAGGTACGATTTGAGTCTAGTCTTGATAATAAAGGTACCAAGTTGTTTTGCATACCACTTAAAAGGAAAGTTTTCGCCAAAAATATACGTATTGTATGCTATCCTATAATATCTCCCTTAGTGGAACCATAACAAAATCCCTTTCTTCCATCAAAGGATGAGGTATCTTGAGGTCGGGTTCGTCCACCTTCAGGTCATCATACAACAAGATATCGATGTCGATGATGCGGTCATGGTATTCGCCATTGACCGACTTGAGGGTTCTGCCCATCTCCTGCTCGATATGCTGGGTAGTCTCCAAGAGTTGGCGAGGAGCCATGACGGTATGCACCAATACACAGGCATTGATGAAATCATTGGGAGACGAAAAGCCCCAAGGCTTGGTTTCGTAAAGAGTTGACTTGCGCTCTACGGCGCCAATCAACTCTCCTATCTTTTCTATAGCCTCATGGATGTTACGCTTGCGGTTGCCAAGGTTCGTCCCAAGGCTCAAGTAAACTTGATGCATAAGATACACCTTATTATTAAAAGGCACAAGAGATGCTTTAGTCGTTCAATATCAGCAATGAGTCACCGAAGCACCCGAACATATAGCCATTGGCAAGTGCCTTGTTGTAAGCTTCAATAACAAGGTCGTAACCACCAAAAGCAGCCGTACTCATCATGAGCGTAGACTCCGGATGATAGAAGTTGGCCACCATGCTGTCGGCAAGGCCGAAATCGTAGGGAGGGAAAATGAACTTGTTGGTCCATCCCTCATATTCTTTGAGCATACCGTCTGTACCCACCGACGTCTCCGTAGCCTTGACGACACTCGTACCGACGGCACAAACGTGATGACCGGAACGCTTGGTGGCGTTGACCATGTCGCACGCCTCCTTGGAAACAACCATCTGCTCCGAATCCATCTTGTGCTTGGTGAGGTCTTCCACTTCTATCTCGTGGAAATTGCCAAGACCACAATGCAGCGTTATGAAAGCCGAATTGATTCCTATTATCTCCATGCGCTTCATCAGCTCGCGCGTGAAATGAAGACCGGTTGCCGGTGCCGTCACAGCTCCTTCATGCTCGGCAAAGATACACTGGAAATCATCCATATCATCAGCATTGGCATGCGGGGTTTCACGCCGGTCGATAACATAGCGGGGCAACGGAGCCTCGCCCAACGAGAACAAGGAACGTTTGAACACATCGTGCTTTCCGTCTTCATCGTAAAGGAAGCGCAAGGTACGCCCGCGACTGGTGGTATTGTCTATCACTTCTGCCACCATCTCATTCACCTCGTCAAAGAAGAGCTTGTTTCCGATACGTATCTTGCGGGCTGGCTCCACGAGCACATCCCAAAGACGCATCTCAGCATTCAACTCGCGGAGAAGGAACACCTCAATCTTTGCATCGGTCTTCTCCTTTGTACCGTAAAGACGCGCCGGGAACACCTTGGTGTCATTGAATATGAACGTATCGCCCTCATCGAAGTAATTGACGATGTCCTTAAACTCTATAAAATCACCCTCTACAGGATTACCCGCCTCATCCTTACGGAACATATCTATGGTGCCAGACTTCTTGTGCAACACCATCAATCTGGACTCGTCACGGCGTGTTATCTCGAACGTGCGTTCCTCGCCCGTCGAGGTCTTGACAATGCGTTTGGTCTTGTGCGGATAAAGAGCAACCTGCTCTTCAGGCAACTTAAAGCTGAATTGTGACAGTTTCATGCGTGTTTGTCCCCTTTCTTATATAATTAATATTCTATATCTTGTTGGTCAAGCCAATCGTTGAAGTTTTCGAAGCTGACTGTATTACCGACATTAAAGTCACCCACGCGGGTACGCCGCAAGGATGTAAGGAATGCTCCCGACTGAAGAGCGCGCCCAAGGTCACGGGCAAGAGCCCGGATATAAGTTCCCTTGCCGCAAACGACACGGAGCGTCAACTGCTTGGTGCGGTCGCAGTAATCGGTCAGATCGATCGTTTCGATTACTACCGTCTTGGGCTTGAGCGTAACGTCCTCGCCTGCACGGCGCAAGGCATAAGCTCTGTCGCCATTGACTTTCACAGCACTGTAGGTGGGCGGCACTTGCTGTATCTCACCTACAAACTGCGGCAAAACATCCTCGACCATTTTCCTCGTAATGTGCCCCACAGGATAAGTATGGTTCACCGTATGTTCCATATCATAACTGGGAGTAGTTGCTCCCAACTGTAATGTGGCAACATACTCCTTGGTATGGGTCTGCAGGCGTTCTATCTCTTTCGTTTTCTTACCAGTACAAAGCACCAATACCCCAGTGGCAAGGGGGTCGAGCGTGCCAGCATGCCCTATCTTCACTTTCCTTTTCAAGCGTTTGGAAAGCACATAGCGGATATGGGCAAGTGCCCCAAAACTCGACATGCGGTAAGGCTTGTCTATGGCGAATATCTCTCCTTTTATGAAATCCATCTATTTGACTTATAGGGTAAAAGGCAAGGTTTTAGAGGAAAGAGCAGATAACGGTTACCGCTCCGGCTATTGCGCAATAGATGCCGAAGTAAACCAACTTGCCTTTTTTTACAATGTCAATCATCCACTTGCAGGCCAGACAACCAGAAACGAATGCAGCTACAAAGCCTACAACCATAGGCAATGTATCTATACCGCCGAATGCCTCTTCGCCTTTCACAGCTTTCAACACATCAAGCAATGCCTCACCCAGAATAGGAGGAATCACCATGAGGAAGGAGAACTGTGCCATCTTCTCTTTCTTGTTGCCGAGCAACAGACCGGTAGCGATAGTGGTACCGGAACGGGAAAGTCCGGGCAGCACAGCAAGGGCCTGCGAGAGACCGATGACGAAAGCGTGCCAAGGACTGATGTTCTCACGCTGGCGTGGCTTGGCATAGTAGGAGAAAGTGAGAAGCAGGGCTGTCACGATGAGCATACAGCCCACGATGAGCAAGCCCGAGCCGAAGATTTCCTCCACCGTATCCTTGAAGAACACGCCAACGATACCCACGGGAATCATAGAAATGACTATATTGATGAAATATTTCGTCTCCTCGTTCATCTTAAACTTGAAGAGTCCTCTCAAAATCCAGTCTATTTCTTTCCAGAGAATCACTAATGTACTCAACACAGTGGCTACATGTACCAAGATGGTAAAGGCCAGATTGTCCTCACCGTTGATGCCGAAAATGGCAGAACCGATAGCAAGATGTCCACTGCTACTTACTGGAAGGTATTCGGTAAGCCCCTGCAAGAGTCCCAATACCAATGCTTCGAACCAATTCACTTTTTAATATTTAGTGTTTAATGTTTATTTTTTTTTGGGGGGGGAGTTAAAGAAGTTAAGGGGGTGTTAAAAATGTTAAGGGACAATTGCCTTTGCAATTGAATTCTTCACTCTTCGTTCTTCACTCTCCACTCATCTCTCTTCTCTTATTTATCTTTCGGTTTGCGTATCACCGCATAGATGATAGAAAGGAAACCGACCAATGTAACGGTGGGACCCACAACAATATGGCGTGCACCGAAGATGTCCGCATCAAATGTATTCTCGGTAGATGTACCACCACTAATCAAGATAAAGCCAACAATAACGATGGCCATCCCGACGGCAAGCAAGATAAAGTTCATCTTGTCGAAAGCCAAATTTCTTTTATCCATTATTTTAATTTTAATGTTGAATATTTATGTCGAATATGGAGTCAGGCATACACCCTAACAACAATTGGATTCTTCGCTCTTTGTTTATTTACTCCCCACTTAAATCTTATACAGTTCCCCTGCTTTCATACGCAGGAATTTGTTGACGGAAATGCTGGCACACAATGCTGTGATGATGATGCCCATGAGAAGCACAGCAACACCCGTCACTGCAAGTTCCTGCCAGCCTATCACCGTAAGGACATCCGGTTCGTTGACATACAGTGCATAAAAGCAAGCACCCAAGAAACCGTCTGCAAGAACCGCCGCAAACACACCGATACTTACAGCCTTGACAACAAACGGCCGGCGTATGAAGCCCCATGATGCACCAACGAGTTTCATCGTATGTATGGAAAACCTTCGGGCATAAATGCCGAGTCGCACCGTATTGTTGATAAGCGAGAAAGAAATAAATGTAAGCAATACCGCCACCACAAGCAAACCGATGCTTATCTTGGCAAGCATACGGTTTACCTCCTCTATCAAGTCGTGCTGGTAAGACACCTCTGTAACACGCGGATAAGCCTTCAGTTCCTTAGCCACCCATTGCAGCGAGTCATTGTTGGCATAGTCGGCATTGGCCGTTATCTCAATGGAAGGCTGGAATGGATTGCCACCTGCAAACTCGCTGGGATTGACACCCAGCATTTTTGTGGCCTCTTTCTCTGCCTGCGCCTTGGATATATAAGTGAGCCGATGGACATAAGGACGCGCTTTGAGTTTCTTGCACATCTGAACTACCTCCGGATTGGTCATATCGTGTTCCATCATCACCGAAACCACCAGATTTTGTTTGACATACGCAGAAAGGTTACGCCCTGTCAGAACTGAAAAAACAACAAAGCCCAACAGCACCAGTACCATAGCTGTACTGATACAAAGTGTTACCACCTGTAAGCCTCTTCGATTGCTCGTATTACGATGTTTTTTTCTCATTTTCGTACAAAAAGGGTACAATATACCAAATTTCGGTGCAAAGTAACAAAAAAACGAGCAAACAAACGAACGTTTAACTACCATTAACAACATAAAGGACTGACCTCGCGGCCAGTCCTTTATCTTATATTACTTTATTTTCTTACAGTTTCGTAATGACACCTTTCTCCGTAGAGCTCAAAAACTCTATGACATTCTGAACTTCGGGGCCATCAGGCACCTGATCCTTTATCTGATTAATAGCATCAAAGAGAGAGGTCTGCCCGTGGAACACCAAACGATAGGCATTGGCCACATGCTTACATTCCTTCTCACCTATTCCTGCAGCCTCCATGATGGGGGTATTAGGGCCGGCATAGACCACAGGCTTACCGCCTGCTATAATATAAGGTGGGATATCCTTACTGAAGGTGGTACCTGCCTGGATCATCGCAAGGTCACCCACACGGGTCTTGGCGTTCTCCACTACCGATGTGGAGAATATTACTCCGTTACCTATCACGCAGTCGCCGGCAATCTTGGTACCATACCCGAACACACAGGCATTGCCGATTACTGTATCGTGGGAGATGTGGGCACCTTCCATCAGGAAGTTCTTGTTGCCGAGCACGGTCTTGCCTCCCTCATAAGTACCGCGGTTGATGACCACGTTCTCACGGATGGTATTGTTGTCACCGATGACAACATAGCTGTTGGCTCCCTGAAAATTGAAATCCTGCGGTAAGGCACCCACCACGGCTCCCTGGAACACCTTGTTGCCGCATCCCATACGGGTTCCGTTCATGATACTCACGAAGGGATAGATAGTGCAGTTGTCACCAATCTCCACATCGTCCTCGATGTAGACGAAAGGGTATATCTTACAGTTGTTCCCAATCTTAGCCTTGGGAGAGACCTCTGCCTTTGGACTTATTATACTTGCCATATTTTTTAATTTTAAAGTGAAGAGATGGTTGAGTGAAGAGTGAAGAATTCAACACTCAACATTCAACATTAAATATTACTCCCGGCGGCAACATTACTTCGCGCCTCCTCCCAATGCAGAGTAGAGGTTTACCACTGCCTGCATCTTATAGAAGTCGTCCTGCACCTTGGAAAGTTGCACACTGAGCAATGAAGACTGTGCCGTAATTACCTCAAGATAGGTACTGCCGGCACTTGCCATCAAGGCACGGGTGTCCTCGACGTTCTTCTTGAGCACTTCTATCTGCTTGGCCTCAATGCGGCTCTTTTCCTCGGAGGAATTATAGAGCACAAGGGCGTTGCTCACCTCACTACCTGCAGTGAGTACGGTGTTCTGCCAAGTGTTGAATGCCTGTTGGTACTGGTCCTTAGCCACCCTCAGACCAGCTATGAGACGGCCATTCTGGAAGATGGGCTGCACCAGACTACCTACAGCAGAGAGCAACCACTTGCCAGGATTCACGAGTCCACCGTTGTTGGTAAAGGCTCCTGTACCCGTAATGGTAATGGAGGGATAGAACTTGCTGCGTGCGGTCTGCACAGCGTAGAAGCACTGGGCAAGATTCATCTCGGCAGCATGAACATCGGCACGGTTGTTGAGCAACTGGACGCCTACGCCTGTAGAGAAGTTGGAAGGAAGACTCTGATCTTCGAGCTTGCCACGGGCAATGGCATGTGCCTGCTCGCCAAGAACGAGACTGAGCGAGTTCTCCGTCTCACGAATCTGACGCAGAAGGTCTGTCTTCTGAGTCAGCACTGAGTAGTAGCTCGACTCGGCTGCCTGTACGGATGTGGCACGGTAACCAGCCTTGGCATCCTTGAGCACTTTCATGGTTTCCCAAGTTTCCTTGGTAAGGCTCTCCATCGTTTCCACCAGTTCTACCTGCTTGTCAAGCATCAACAAAGTATAGTACATATTGGCAATGCTGGCAATAAGATTGGTCTGTACAGACACTTGGTAGTCCTGCAGCTGCAGCAGAGCCATCTGCGCACCGCGCTTCTGAGAAAGTAGATTTCCAAAGAGGTCGACCGTCCAACTGGCACTCACGGGTAGTGTATAAGACTTTGTTGCCTTGGCACCATCGAAAGAAGTAAGTGTTCCCTGAGGAGAGAAAGCGAGCGATGGAATAAACGCCAACTTGGCACACTTCAGCTGTTCTTCTGCCATGTGCACATTGAGGGCAGCATTGAGCAGGTTAACATTGTTTGCCAAGCCTTTCTCTATCAATCCCTGCAACTGCGGGTCTGTGAAGACACTGCGCCAAGGGATATTGGCAAAAGTAGTAGTATCCTTCACTGCCAACGTATCGGTGACGGAGGCAGAATCGCGCACCAAGCCCTTGGTGTTCACGTCGGGACGCTCATATTTTCCGTAGAGAGTCTTGCAGCTGCTCAAGGAGAGCGCTGCGAGACCCAATATGATGATATTGATATTCTTTTTCATTGCTACGATATTATTTGTTATGTTTGCGCTGGGCAGCACTGGTGTACTGTTCCAACTCGGCAACAGCCTCATCGCTGAGATCCTCTTCGAACTTCAGTGGAGTCATCTTCTCCTGCAACCACTGGAATACGGCAAACAAGGCAGGTACCACGAACAACTGTACCAAGGTACCAATCAACATACCACCCACGGCTGCTGCACCCAAGGTCTGGTTACCGTTCTTACCTACACCTGATGCGAACATCAACGGCAACAGACCGATAATCATGGCAAGGGAGGTCATCAAGATAGGACGAAGACGTGCTCCGGCACCCAGGATGGCCGAGTACTTGATGGCCATACCCGTGCGGCGACGCTCCAGGGCGAACTGCACGATCAAGATGGCGTTCTTGGCCAACAGACCGATCAACATGATGAGAGAAATTTGCATGTAGATATCGTTGGAGTGACAGAAGATGTTGGTGAAGATGAATGCACCCGCCAAACCGAACGGAATGGACAACACTACAGACAAAGGCAAGATGTAGCTCTCGTACTGGGCACTCAGAATCAAGTACACGAACACGATACAGAGTGCGAAGATCAGACCAGTGGAGTTGCTGGACTCTGCCTCAGAACGGGTCAAACCTGAATACTCGTAGCCATAGCCCTCGGGCAAAGTCTCCTTAGCCACCTCGGCGATTGCCTTCATACCGTCACCAGATGAGTAGCCGCTGTTGGTAGCCACAGACACATCCATAGAGGTAAAGAGGTTGAAACGGGTGATGTTGGAAGGACCGTACACCTTGCGCAAGTTCACAAACTCGCTCACAGGGCTCATAGTGCCATCGGCGCAACGTACATAAATTTTTGTCAAATCGTCAGGACGCATACGACTCTCAGGACCAGCCTGAATCATCACACGGTAGAGTTTACCGTAGCTATTGAAGTTGGATGCGTAGAGACCACCAAGGTAACCCTGCATCACTGTGAGAACTGAAGATGGAGAGATGCCTGCCTGCTTGGTCTTTGACACGTCCACATCCACCATATACTGAGGATAGTTTGGGTTGTACTGAGTCTGGGCAGTCTGAATCTCCGGACGCTTGTTCAACTCAGCCAAGAACTTCTTCACATTATCAAAGAATGTATTCAAGCTACCACCAGTCTTGTCCTGCATGGTCATGGTGATACCGCTCTGTGCGGAGAAACCGGAGATCATAGGTGGAGCGAAGGCGAGCACCTGTGCATCCTTGATGGTGGCAGTCTGCTTGTAAATCATACCCAGCACGGAGGTATACTCCATCGGATTGACGAACAAAGCCTCAATACCACCGCCCGTGCAAGCAGCCTTGATGCGATGGAAGAATCCACCGGGACGCTCCTCGAACGGCTTCAGCTTGATAATGATGGTACCCTGGTTGGAACCGGCACCACCGATGAAGCTATAACCCATAATGGCCTCACGACGCTGGATGGCGGGGTTCTTGGCAAGCATGTTGTCTATCTGCTTCACGATGGTGGCAGTACGCTGCTGGGATGTACCCGGAGCTGTAGATACACAAGCGAACAAGGTTCCCGTATCCTCATCAGGTACAAGACCTGTCTTGGTAGTACTCATCAAGAGAACCAGCGCCACGATACCAGTCGTTACGAGACCAGCTGCGATGACACCATGGTTGATGACCCATTTTACACCACCTTTATATTTATTGGTAATCTTCTCAAACTGATAGTTGAATCCGGCATGGAAGCGATCGATGAACGACATCTTTTTCTCATGTCCCTCCTCGTGAGGCTTCAAGAGCATGGCACAGAGGGCAGGTGAAAGAGTCAAGGCGTTGACGGCGGAGATGACGATGGACACAGCCATGGTCACACCGAACTCACGATAGAAGTAACCGGACGTACCACCAATGAATGATACAGGCACGAACACGGCAGACATCACCAACGTGATGGAGATGATGGCACCCGAAATTTCGTTCATGGCATCGATGGAAGCGGTGAGCGCACTCTTGTAGCCCTGGTCGAGCTTGGCATGGACAGCCTCCACCACCACGATGGCATCGTCCACCACGATGGCGATGGCGAGCAAGAGGGCGGAGAGCGTCAGCAGGTTGATGGAGAATCCGAAGATCCAGAGGAAGAAGAACGCACCGATCAAAGCCACAGGTACGGCAATCATAGGAATCAGCGTAGAACGGAAGTCCTGCAAGAAGATGTAAACCACGATGAACACCAGCACAAGCGTGATGACCAAGGTGAAGATTACCTCCTCGATGGAGGCAAACAAGAACTCAGTGATATCCTGCTCGATGGTATACTCCAGACCTGGAGGGAAGTTCTTCTGCAACTCGTTCAACTCCTTCTTCACGTCGCTGGCAATCTGGGTAGCGTTGGAGCCGGCAATCTGCTGCACCATACCCATCACGGCAGGCTGACCATTGTTGAGCAAGTTAACGTTATACTGCAAACCGCCCAACTCCACCTTGGCTACATCGCCGAGGCGAAGGGTCTGGCCGGAGCTATTGCTCTTGATAAGAATATTCTCATACTCGACAGGAGTCTTCAGACGACCTTTGTAACGGAGCGTGTACTCATACTGCATGTCGGTACTCTCACCGAAACTACCAGGGGCAGCCTCGATGTTCTGCTCAGCCAAGGCACCCGAAATGTCGGAAGGAATCAGTCCATATTCCTTCATCTTCTCCGGCTTCAGCCATATACGCATGGAGTAGTTGCGGGTGGAAGGGCTCTGCACATCACCCACACCGTTGATACGCTTCAACTGGGGGATGACGTTGATAAGGGCATAGTTGGTAACGAACTGGTCGTCGTAACGGCCGTCCTCTGATGTCAAAGAGAACATGATTACGTTGGAGCTCTGGCGCTTGGTCACGGTAACACCCACCTTAGTAACCTCTGCAGGGAGCAAAGCCTGTGCCTGCGACACACGGTTCTGCACGTTCACTGCAGCCATATCCGGGTCGGAGCCCTGCTTGAAGTAAACGGTGATGCTGGCGTAACCCGAATTGGATGCAGAAGAAGTCATGTAGGTCATGTTCTCCACACCATTGATACTCTCCTCCAATGGAGCGATGACGGAGTTGAGCACCGTCTGGGCATCGGCACCAGTATAGGTGGTGGACACCGAGATGGTAGGCGGCGCGATATTCGGATACTGCTCGACCGGCAGCGATATCAAGCCGATGGTACCCAGCAAGACGAAGAAGATGGAGACCACCGTCGAAAGTACCGGGCGCTTTATAAAGTTTGTAAATGACATATTTTTAGAATTAAGAATTAATAATTAAGAATCTTCTTTTAATAAAGAATGTCTTTTATCAGAGAATTAACAATTACGCTAACGCAGGGCGTAGCACCACCATTAATTACACATTATTAATTATCAATTGTACATTATTTATCCTTCTTCCCGCTCATAGCGTTGGCGAATTCATGGGCGTTGTCCTGTGTCTCGGACAACTTGGCAGCCTCAGCAATCTTCTGATTATAACGCTCTACTGTGATTGGCTTGATTTGCTGACCGTCGGTCAACTTGGTGATGCCCTTCACCACGATGCGGTCGCCTACGTTCAGACCTGAAGTAACAATATAGTTCTTGCCGTCATCCTGTGGGTTTACCTTGATTTCGGTATACTTAACCTTGTTATCCTTGGTTACAACATAAACGAAGATCTTGTCCTGCACCTGTGAGCAAGCCTCCTGGGGTATTACGATGGCATTGTTCTGGTCGTTGGGGACAACGATGGAACCAGCTCCGCCGCTCTTCAAGAGTTTCTCGGGGTTGGAGAAATGGGCAATGAGGGATATGGCACCTGTGTTTTCATCGATGACACCACTCATCTTCACCACTTTACCAGGATGGCTATAGATAGTACCGTCTGCAAGTTGCAACTTTACGGCCGGGAAGGCGGCGATGGCGGCCTGCACGCTACCGCTGGTCTTGCTCATACTCAGAATCTGCGACTCAGACACGGAGAAGAAGACCTCCATGGTGCTGATGTTGGATACAGTAGTCAAGGCCTGGCCCGATGCGCTTACCAAAGCACCTACCTTGAATGGAAGGCTACCGATGACGCCGGCAGCAGGGCTCTTCACGGTACACCAAGCCAACTGCTCCTTGGCAGAAGCCAAGGCTGCCTCAGCCTGAGCTACCTGGGCCTGGGCCGTAGCATAGCTATTTGCTGCGGTAGAAAGTTCGTATTCACCTATAATCTTGCTGTCATACAACTTCTTGTTGTTCTGGTAGGTCAACTTGGCAGTGTTCATCTGTGCCTTGGCCGTATTGACGGCTGCAGCAGCAGAGCGAACGGCTGCGGCATAGGTCTCACTATCAATAGTAAACAGAGTTTGACCGGCTGCTACCGTCTCACCCTCATGCACACACACTTTCGTAATAAAACCTGAAACCTTCGGACGCACCTCTACATCCTGAATACCCTTGATGGTAGCAGGATAGGTGGTCTCCAATGCGGCATTGGAAGTACCGATGGTGCTCACGGCGAACTCGTCGTCGGAGAAGTTGGGCAATCCACCCTTCTTACTTCCACCACATGATGTCAGAGTTGCAATTGCCATAACAGCAGCAACAAACAAAACGCTTTTAATTTTCATACCTATTCTTAATTAATAATATATACCTTAATTATAATCCCACTATATGGGACCTCTTTCTGGATTCTTTCTGAAGTCTTAATTCTTGAAATCTTGATATCAGCAATCAAAAAAACCGACACGCAAGAAAACTTTTACACCTTTTTCAGTTTTGCGTACAAAAGTACAAATAATATGGCAAACAAATAAAATGCCCGCCATACTTTTAACATTAATTATTCTGCATTTGGATATTTCTTAACACGATGTTAAGAGGTCTTCAAGCCAGCTTCATTTCGCGAGCCTTCTCTACCAGCAATTTCATCAAGGGTTCACGCTCGTTGGGTACTTTATTGTCGAGCACGGCATCCTTGAGCGTCTGCTTCAGCGTGCCCACTTCACGGCACGGGCCAAGATGGAACATCTCCATAATTTCATTGCCGTCGATACAAGGCTGCAAAAGACGCTTGTAGTCACGCTCCTGCAAGTCGGCCAACTTTTCACGCACAATACGGAAATTATCGAGGAAGTGTTGCTTGCGCATCTGGTTCTTGCTCGTGATATCCGCCTCGCAAAGTGTCATGAGGTCGCCGATGTCATCGCCCGCATCATTGAGCAGACGGCGCACGGCACTGTCAGTCACCACCTCATCGGCAATGGCTATGGGACGCATATGCAGATCAACAAGTTTCTGCACATACTTCATCTTGGCATCCATGGGCAACTTCATGCGACGGAACATGGTGGCAACCATCTTTGCACCAATGGCATTGTGGTTATGGAATGTCCATCCTGCCACATTGTCCCAACGCTTGCTCTTGGGTTTACCTATGTCGTGCAGCAACGCTGCCCAACGCAACCAGAGGTTGTCCGTTTTCCGGCAAACGTTCTCAAGCACCTCCATCGTGTGGTCGTAGTTGTTCTTGTGGGCGCGTCCGTTGCGCGTCTCCACTTTGTCAAGTGCACAAAGCTCGGGTATGACAAGTTCCAGCAATCCCGTATCCTTGAGATAATAGAAACCAGTACTGGGATGCTTGGAAAGCATTATCTTGTTGAGTTCATCGGCAATGCGTTCGCCGCTGATAATATGGAGTCTTTCTGCATTCCGGGAAAGAGCCTCATAGGTTACATCCTCTATCTGGAAATTGAGTTGGGTGGCAAAACGTACACAACGCATCATGCGCAGCGGATCGTCAGAGAACGTGACATCGGGATCCAACGGGGTAGCAACGATACCGTCCTCCAGGTCATAAATGCCGTCAAAGGGATCCACCAGTTCGCCAAACCGTTCCTTGTTAAGACAAACGGCCAAGGCATTGATCGTAAAGTCACGGCGGTTCTGGTCATCCTCCAGTGTGCCGTCCTCCACAATAGGTTTGCGCGAATCGTGCTGATAGCTTTCCTTGCGCGCCCCGACAAACTCCACCTCGGTATCCTTATACTTTACCTGGGCAGTACCGAAATTGCGGAATACGGACAGGTGTGCCTTCTTGCCAAGAACCTTTTTCAACCCATCGGCCACCTGTATACCACTGCCCACCACCACGACGTCAATATCGTTGGAAGGGCGCTCCAGGAACAGGTCACGCACGTAGCCACCTACAACATAGCACTCTAGATGGAGCGCATCTGCCACTTCTGAAATTTTACGGAATATGTCTTTATCAAGCAATTGTGCCAAGTCGGCATCGGATAACTGTCTCATCGTTCACATTTTGGGACTGCAAAGTTACTGCAAAAAGCACGAAATACAAAATAAATATTTGGCTATTTCGCAATAAATGTTTAATTTTGCACCGTTCAAGGCGGCTTTTCCAGCCGTCTCCCGACAAATATAAAGACCGAACCATTGAGAGTTATGACCGATTTATCCCAAACAGAGCAGCAGTTCAAGAAAGTGATGGCGGAGTGCCGCACTTTGTTTCAAAAGAAGCTTCACGACTATGGTGCCTCGTGGAGGATACTCCGTCCGTCATCCTTGACCGACCAACTCTTCATCAAGGCCAAACGTATACGTTCACTCGAGATAAAGAAGGAATCTCTTGTGGGCGAAGGCATACGTCCCGAGTTCATAGCCCTCATCAACTACGGCATCGTGGGCATTATCCAACTGGAGAATGGTTTTTCCGACGAAGTAGACATGACACCCGACGAAGCCATGCGCCTCTACGACAAGCATGCCCAGGACGCCCTGCAGCTGATGATAAGGAAGAACCACGACTATGACGAGGCATGGCGCTCGATGAGAACAAGCAGCTATACAGACTTTATCCTCACTAAGATACAACGCATCAAGGAGATAGAGAACCTGCAGGGAGCCACACTTGTATCGGAAGGCATTGACGCCAACTACATGGACATTATCAACTATTCGGTTTTCGGAGCCATCAAGTTGGGTGAAGAGTGAAAAACGAAGGGCAAAGGATGCAAAGCAAGACAACCCACATCGTTACAATGGCTACTGTGAACATTGCACGGCTGCTCATGGCACTGACCTTCATCGTATCCGGATACGTGAAGGCCATAGACCCGTTGGGCACGCAATACAAGTTAGCCGATTATGCGGAAGTTTTGGGAGTGGCAGGCTATCTCCCGGAATGGGCCACGCTTCTGGCCTCGGTAGTACTCTCCACCATAGAGTTTGCCATGGGCATCTTCCTGCTCTTTGCCATACGCCGCCATTTGGTATCCAGGCTCGCGACGCTTTTCATGGCCGTTATGACACTTACCACACTCTGGATTGTCATAGCCAACCCGGTAAAGGACTGCGGATGTTTCGGTGACGCCATCGTCCTCACCAACACACAGACATTCGTCAAGAACATTATTCTGATGGCCATAGCCCTTGTGCTACTGCACTGGCCGGACAAAATGGTAAGATTCATATCCAAGCCAACACAATGGATTGTCATCAACTATACCATTCTCTTTGCAGTAGCCCTCAGCGCATGGAGCCTATGGGACCTGCCGCTCTTCGACTTCCGCCCTTACCATACAGGAGCCAACATCAAAGAGGGTATGGAAATACCCGCCGGTGCCAAGCAACCGGAATTTGAGACAACCTTCATACTGGAAAAGAACGGAGTGCGCAAGGAGTTTACTTTAGACGACTACCCCGACTCCACCTGGACTTTCATAGACTCGAAAACGGTGCAGACCAGCGAAGGCTATGTGCCTCCCATACACGATTTCAGCATTGAGGACCGCAAGACAGGCGAAGACATCACCAACGAGGTATTGAACGACACAAGCTATACCTTCCTGCTCATATCGCCCAGGCTGGACAAGGCCGACGACAGCAACTTCGGGCAGATAGACCAGATATACGAATATGCCAAAGACTACGGCTACCGCTTTCTATGCCTAACGGCAAGCACGGAAAAGGACATTGCCAAATGGCAAGACATGACAGGGGCGGAATATCCGTTCTATACGACAGATGCCACCACACTGAAAACCATGATACGCAGCAATCCCGGACTGATTCTGCTGCACCGCGGCACCATCATACAAAAGTGGAGCCACAACAACCTGCCGGGCGAAGAACAACTGTCCATGCCGTTGGAGAAGAGCGAGACAGGACAGATTCAAGAGAGCAACATACCGCGCAAGGTGCTGGTCATGGT
Organism: Oscillospiraceae bacterium; assembly: GCA_963624905.1. Classification (GTDB taxonomy): domain Bacteria; phylum Bacteroidota; class Bacteroidia; order Bacteroidales; family Bacteroidaceae; genus Prevotella. Next base: position 5,939 of record CAVFRG010000043.1, on the reverse strand, counting down.
GCTGTGGTTTGTATTGCCTCTTATGCTACTGACGATAGCCGACCGCCTGTGGGCGTGGTCATCGCGACTGAAGGAGAAGAAGGCCAGCAGAGAAGAAGAAGCTAATAGAGAAGAAAAGCTAACTGAGGAAAAGAATAAAGCTAACTGAGGAAAAGAATAAAGCTAACTGAGGAAAAGAATAAAGCTAACAGATTAATATCAACTTTAAAAAGAAAACAAAATGAGAAAGAAAATCGTAGCAGGCAACTGGAAAATGAACAAGAACCTGCAGGAGGGTGTAGCTCTCGCAAAAGAACTCACAGAGGTAGTAAAGGCTCCTAACTGTGACGTTATCATCGGTACTCCTTTCATCCATTTGGCTTCCGTAGCTGAAGTTATCAAGGGCAGCTGCATCCAGCTCTCAGCAGAGAACTGCGCCAACCACACTTCAGGCGCCTACACAGGTGAGGTTTCTGCCGAGATGGTGAAGTCTACAGGTGCTGAGTACGTAATCCTCGGTCACTCTGAGCGTCGCGAGTACTACAACGAGACTCCAGAGATATTGAAGGAGAAGGTAGAGCTGGCACTTGCCAATGGCTTGAAGGTAATCTTCTGCATCGGTGAGTCTCTTGAGCAGCGCGAGGCCAACAAGCAGAACGAGGTTGTAAAGGCAGAGCTTGCCGGTTCTGTATTCCACCTCGATGCAGAGGCATGGAAGAACATCATCATCGCCTACGAGCCCATCTGGGCAATCGGCACAGGCAAGACCGCGACAGCAGAGCAGGCTGAGGAAATCCACGCTTACATCCGTTCTTGCGTGGCAGAGGTCTACGGTGCAGAGGCTGCCGACAACACATCCATCCTCTATGGTGGCAGCTGCAAGGCAAGCAACGCTCCCGAGCTTTTCGCAAAGCCCGACATCGACGGCGGTCTGATTGGCGGTGCTTCACTGAAGGCTGCTGACTTCAAGGGTATTATCGATGCCTGGAAATAAACGGCACGCATAAGTCTGCATGAAGCCAAGGGGACGGGAAATATTCCCTTGGCTTCATCTTATATAAATGCGTACATAGTCTATTATAATACTTTTAATATATGATGAAACAATTCGTCACCACATGTATCGCACTCATAGGTATGTTTATGCCTGCATGTGCACAACATTACACAGACCACCTGCAGCAAAACACTGCCGGACAGGGCACTGTCAAGGTAACCCAAAGCAAGGAGTTAGACGAATTGGTCAACGGCAAGGCACAACCCGAAAAGCCAACGACCATCACTACCACCCCTAAGAACACGGCCGGAGCACAAGTACAGAAAACCGTGGCAAACACGGCTGCAGACAACAGGAAGGCAACGGCCGGCAACAGCATCAACGGCGTCTCCCAGCACAAGGAAGATCCACACAAGAAACAGGCTACAGACCAGGCCAACAAGACTGTTCACCACGAGTCGGAAGCCAAAGACAAAGAAGAAACAGAGACACCCGCAGTAGACATGCGCAAGAAGGTAATGCGCAGCAGCTACAAGGTTACAGGATATAGGGTACAGGCATACGCCGGAGGCAACTCGCGTGCCGACAGGCAGAAAGCAGAGCAGATAGGCAACGCTATCAAGATGCGATATCCCGACCAGCCCGTATACGTCCACTTTTACTCTCCCCGGTGGATATGCCGCATCGGCAATTACCGAACACTTTCGGAAGCCAACGTCATGCTGGCGAAGATACGCGCCATGGGCTATAGACAGGCATGCCTTGTAAAGGGGAAAATAACCGTTCAGAATTAAGATATGAATCCAGAATCAGAATTCCGCGAGGGACTTGACGACCTTGCTTACCACTACAAAGAAGTTATCAAACTACTGGGCGAAGACCCCGACCGCGAAGGATTGCTAAAAACCCCGATGCGAGTGGCAAAGGCCATGCAGGTGCTTACCCGCGGCTATAACCAAGATCCGCACAAGGTCCTTACGGATGCCCTCTTCGATGAGAAATACAACCAGATGGTCATCGTGAAGGACATCGACTTCTTCTCGATGTGCGAACACCATATGCTGCCCTTTTATGGAAAGGCTCATGTTGCCTACATTCCTAACGGCAAGATTACGGGACTGAGCAAAATTGCCCGAGTGGTGGACATCTACAGCCACAGGCTGCAGGTACAGGAACGCCTGACGCAACAGATAAAGGACTGCATACAAGAAACCCTCAAGCCACAGGGCGTGATGGTGGTGCTCGAGGCCAAGCACATGTGCATGCAGATGCGCGGCGTGGAGAAGCAGAACAGCATCACGACAACAAGCGACTATAGCGGTGTGTTCAACTCGCTTAACACTCGCCAGGAATTCATGAGCCTGCTGAGGGGCGAAACGAAACGAATCTGAGCATTTAGCACAAAACCACACTATGTTTAAGTTTATATCCTGGAATGTCAACGGCCTGCGCGCATGCGTCGGCAAGGATTTCGAGAACCAGTACAAGTCGCTCGATGCAGACTTCTTTTGTTTGCAGGAAACGAAGATGCAGGAGGGACAGCTCGACCTCAGGTTCGACGGTTATGAAAGTTATTGGAACTATGCCGAGAAGAAGGGATATTCCGGCACTGCCATCTACACCAAGCACGCACCTCTTAGCGTGAACTACGGCATGGGCGTGGACGAGCACGACCACGAGGGGCGCATCATTACCCTGGAGTATGACGACTTTTACCTTGTAACGGTCTATACCCCCAACTCCCAAACGGAATTGAAGCGCCTGGACTACCGCATGAGGTGGGAGGACGACTTTCTTCACTTTCTCAAGGCACTGGATGCCAAGAAACCCGTCATCGTATGTGGAGACATGAACGTGGCACACCAGGAGATAGACATCAAGAACCCGAAGTCGAACCGGCGCAATGCCGGGTTTACCGACGAGGAGCGCGAGAAGATGGGCGTATTGCTGGACAACGGGTTTGTTGACACGTTCCGCTTTCTTCATCCTGACGAGGTAACATACTCATGGTGGTCATACCGCTTCAAGGCAAGGGAGAAAAACGCAGGATGGCGCATCGACTATTTCCTCGTGTCCGACCAGTTGAAGGACAAGATATCCTCCGCCAGTATCCATACGGAGGTGATGGGCAGCGACCATTGCCCCGTAGAACTCGTCCTCGACCTATAGCACGAACATCCTGCCCCTTCTATCATACAAACGCAGCTTACGCAACCTTACACAAAGAACCCTTCTCCATCCACACCCTGCCTCCCAGCCCATGCAGACCATAGACTTCGTCGTATTTTTAGCATTCACGCTCGGTGTAGTGCTCTTCGGGTGTTCGTTCTTCAGGAAAGACAACACTCCAGAGACCTTTACATCGGCGGGAAAGAGTCTGCCGGGGTGGTTAGTTGGCATGTCCATCTTTGCCACCTACGTAAGCAGCATCAGCTACATAGGCTATCCGGGCAAGGCGTTTGCCGGCAACTGGAATGCCTTTGTCTTCTCGCTTTCCATACCCATAGCGTCGTATGTAGCGGCAAAGTTTTTTGTCCCCTTCTACCGCACCAACGGCAACATATCGGCCTACAGCTTCCTGGAAGAAAGATTCGGCACATGGGCCAGGCTCTATGCCTCCGCCTGCTACCTTCTTACGCAGATAGCGCGCATGGGCAGCATACTCTACCTGCTGGCCGTACCCATGTACATCCTCATGGGATGGGACATCCATACCGTCATCGTCATTACGAGTCTGGCCATCATCCTCTACTCGATGCTGGGCGGCATCAAAGCCGTAATCTGGTCTGATGCCATACAGGGGGTCATACTCATTGCGGGAGCACTGATGTGCCTCGTCATACTGTGGTTCTCCGTACCAGGCGGCATCGTGCAGTCGCTCGACATTGCCATACATGCTCCCGAAGGCAACAAGTTCTCCTTCGGCTCGTTTGACACAGACCTTACCTCCAGCACGTTCTGGATATGCTTGGTATACGGCATATTCATCAACCTGCAGAACTATGGTATCGACCAGAACTACGTGCAACGATACCATACGGCCAAAGACAACCGCGCCGCCAAGTTCTCGGCCCTCTTCGGCGGCTATCTCTTCATGCCCGTGTCTGCCATCTTCTTCCTTATAGGTTCGGCACTCTATTCGTACTACACCGTCTATCCCGAACTGCTACCCGCCGACATTGCAGCAAAGCCCGACTACGTTTTTCCTTACTTCATCGTGAACGGTCTGCCCGTGGGGGTGCGCGGACTGCTCATAGCCTCTATCTTTGCAGCAGGCATGAGCACGGTTGCCACAAGCATCACGAGTTCGAGCACCATTCTCCTGCACGACTATTTCGCACGCTTTGCCCCCCATACGGCACACCGCCACCCTCTGCGCATACTGCAGGCTACAAGTGCCCTTGTGGGCGTACTCGGCATAAGCGTGGCCCTTGCCATGTTGCAGATAGAGAGCATCATCGATGCATGGTGGACCCTATCGAGTATTTTCAGCGGCGGCATGCTGGGCCTCTTCCTTTTGGGATACCTCGTGCCAAGGGCCAAGAAGAGCCATGCCGTGGCAGGCACTCTGGCCGGCATCATCGTCATAGGATGGATATCACTCGCCCAACCGCTCGGACTTCCCGGCATCCACCTGCACGAATATCTGGCCATCATTTTGGGCACAACATGCATCTTCCTCGTAGGCTTTCTCCTTACTTTCTTATTCAAGGATAGAAAAAAATCTTAGAATTATTTGTTTGTTTCAAAATAAAGTTGTACCTTTGCACACGCAATCTAAGAAAGAGAGCAATCGGGATTTGGCGCAGTTGGTAGCGCACACGTCTGGGGGGCGCGAGGTCGCTGGTTCGAGTCCAGTAATCCCGACATAAGCGAGAAACGAAGGATAACATTCCTGGTTTCTCGCTTTTTTGTTTTTATTAACATTTCAAGATGCAAGATTTCACAATATCGTCACTTTATATATATGAGTTCGGAAAGTGATTCACCTATTACACAGCATAACAAAGCAATCATGAATTCACATGAACGCAAAAAGAGAATAGAAAGAACATGAAACAAAAAAAGAGCATAAAAGGAAAAAGAAGATAAAAAGTACATAAAACAAAAACCACAAAAAAAATGAAAAAGTCAAAGATTTTAGGCTTGATGGCAGCCTTCGCATTGGCCATCTCCTTCACTTCGTGCAACTCCGATACGGAGAGCACCAGTACCACCATCCCAACAGACCAGCAGAAGGCGATGGTAAGCACCCTCGGTTCATACCACACGGGCGCATGGATCTACTACAACGAGAACAAGTTGAACACAAGCGACATAACGGACACAATCCCCAACTTTATGGCATCCGTTACCACAGAGACGAACAAAGACACCAACGGCAGCATTACGGGCTATTACGGCAAGGTAACCTATCAGTTCCCGATCTATATACTGAAGAACTGGATAAACGACAGCGAATTGGCGGAAGCCGTATCGAAGATGTCACCCGTAACGGCCACCAGCTACCTTGTGCCTTACAACTATAGTCAGAACATCTTCGTTACCAATACGCTGGACATGGAGCTGGGCGACATCACGACCAGCAAGAAAACCTACAAAAAGGTAACCGTCAAGTTCTACGCCAACACTTGCTCCGGCGGGTTAGAGTACAACACCAACAAGACACAGAGCTACCTGTTCTTCTATCTATGGGCGGGGCGCATCTATGTGGACGGAAACGAAACGAGCCTGCTTAGCTCCTACGCCAACATCAGCAACAATAGCTGTTCACCGCAGTTTATGTTCTCCGTAAAGGCAATGAGCAAATAATCGCTCTCTACGTTCGGAAGCAAAAGACTATGTATACTAAGGGAAAAACGTTCACCCCCACGGTTGTTGGGAGAAGTGAAGAACCACCGTTATCAGATAAAATCCAAAATGACAAAAGTATAAAAAGTATAAGCAAACAATAGGTAAAGCG
>CAVFRG010000042.1:0-25230 GCA_963624905.1 Oscillospiraceae bacterium | reverse complement strand
TCGCCTATACGGCGAGGTGGAGGTTCGACCACGGAAAGCACGGAAAGAACGGAACATTCTTGTTTGTCAAGGCGTAAACCTTTCTGTGATATCTGTGATTTCTGTGGGAGCTTTTTCGAACACGGATAGCACGAATAAAACGAATCTCCGCCTATACGGCGAGGTGGAGGTTCGACCACGGAAAGCACGGAAAGAACGGAACATTCTTGTTTGTCAAGGCGTAAACCTTTCTGTGATATCTGTGATTTCTGTGGGAGCTTTTTCGACCACGGATACCACGGATTTAAAGGATAATCGCCTATACGGCGAAGTGGAGGTTATTCGACCACGGAACTCACGGAAAGAACGGAACACTCCTGCTTGGATTTTATCTCCCACAGATATCACAGAAATCACAGATATTTACTGTTTCCGTGAGTTACCTCCTATTGTCAGTGGGTCTTCGACAAATCTCCGTGCTTTCCGTGGTCAAAAAAATAAAACTCAGTGGTTAAAAGAATATCCGTGTTATCCGTGCAATCCGTGTTCGAAAAATAAAACTCAGTGGTCCGTCGTAGCGGAAGGAAGGAGGGCTTATGCAGCGTGATGTATGTCTCGCCGCATTCGACGGCTCTGCTTTCCCCAAGGGAGCAGGAATACTGAAAGCCACCCTGTGGTATTTCGTCAATGCGCTCGTGGTGAGGGCATCGTGGAATCCCTTTATGGGCATCAAGGTCATGTTGCTCCGTCTGTTTGGGGCAAAGATAGGACGTGGACTTGTAATAAAGAACAATGTGACCATCAAGTCGCCGTGGAACCTTGTCATTGGAGATGACTGCTGGATAGGTGAAGACTGCTGGATAGACAATCTCGACAAGGTGTTTATCGGCAATAATGTATGCATCTCGCAAGGTGCCTTGCTCCTTACAGGCAATCACGACTATACCGTTTTCTCCATGCCTTACCGCAATGCGCCTATCCGCATAGAGGACGGTGCATGGGTAGGGGCGAAGACTACGGTATGCCCCGGCGTGAATGTGGGGCGAAACGCCATTCTCACCGTGGGGAGCATCGCCACGAAGGACATGGAGGCGAACGGGATATATCAGGGCAATCCTGCCGTGAAAATCAGAGAAAGGAAAGTAAGATAATATTATTATGGTACGGCGAGGGCGCCGTACCTCCTAAGGTGCAGCAAGGACGTAGCACCTATTAATAATTCAAAGAGTATGAAAGTATCAATCATTACATCGTGTTACAACCGGGAGAAGACGATTGGCGGTGCGATAGAGAGTGTGCTGGCACAGGACTATCCCGACATAGAGTATATCATCGTGGACGGAGCGTCGAAGGACGGTTCGGTGGAGACCATCCGCCAAGCCATAGCCGGGCATGAGGACAAGGTGAAGTTCATCTCAGAGCCTGACCATGGCATGTACGAAGCCATCAACAAAGGCATCCGTATGGCGACGGGCGACGTGATAGGACTCTGCCACTCCGACGATTTCATCTTTGCCAAGGACACGGTGAGTCATGTGGTGAAGCGGATGGAGGAGACGCTGTGCGACTTCCTCTATGCCGACGGTATCTATGTGAACGAGCAGAATATAAACAAGGTGGTGAGGAAATGGATTGGCGGCAAGTATGCCCGTTGGAAAGTGCGCTGCGGATGGTTGCCGCTGCACCCCACGTGCTACATCCGCAGGGACGTGATGATGCGCTGCGGACTGTATGACGAGAGCTACAAGATAGCGGCGGACACCAACCTACTGGTCAACTACCTATACAACTGCCGCTTGAAGGTGGCATACCTGCCCGAGTTTGTGACACGTATGCGCATGGGCGGCATGAGCACCGATGCGGCCAAGCGCAAGAAGATGTGGCAGGAAGACATCCGCGTATACTCCGGCTACGGCTTCAAGCCCGTGACGCTGACCAAGCTGATGAAGATGGCATGGAAGGTGCCGCAGTTTGTGAAGGCGAAGTTTATGTAAACAAAAAACGAAAACAAAGAAATAACCTATTGTTATGAAGGAACATAAAGACATTAAGATTGCAGTAGCCGGAACGGGCTACGTAGGACTGAGCATCGCAACACTGTTGGCTCAGCACCATCATGTGACAGCAGTGGACGTTATCCCGGAGAAGGTGGAGAAACTGAACAACAAGATTTCTCCTATTCAGGACGACTACATCGAGAAATACCTGGCAGAGAAGCCGCTGAACTTGACTGCTACCCTCGATGGCAAGGCAGCTTATGCTGAAGCTGACTTTGTGGTCATTGCCGCTCCGACCAACTATGACCCGGTGAAGAACTACTTTGACACCTCGCACGTGGAGGAGGTCATAGATCTGGTGCTGGAGGTGAACCCCGATGCCGTGATGATTATCAAGAGTACCATCCCTGTGGGCTATACACGCAGCCTCTACCTGAAGTATGCCAAGAAGGGCGTGAAGCTACTGAACCTGCTCTTCTCGCCGGAATTTCTGCGTGAGAGCAAGGCCCTCTACGACAACCTCTACCCCAGCCGTATCATCGTGGGCTATCCCAAGATTATCGACCGCCCCGAGTTTGCAGAGGAAAACGAAGCTATCCAGCGTGTTACCGACGTAGAGAAGATGAAGGAGGCTGCCAAGACCTTTGCCGCCCTCTTGCAGGAAGGAGCCATCAAGGAGAACATCGACACCTTGTTCATGGGTATGAAAGAGGCAGAGGCTGTGAAGCTCTTTGCCAACACATATCTCGCCTTGCGTGTAAGCTACTTCAACGAACTTGACACATACGCCGAGGTGAAGGGACTCGACACAAAGGCCATCATCGACGGTGTAGGTCTTGACCCACGTATCGGCACGCATTACAACAATCCGTCGTTCGGTTATGGGGGCTATTGTCTGCCGAAGGACACCAAGCAGCTTTTGGCCAACTATGCCGATGTGCCGGAGAACCTCATCGAGGCTATCGTGGAGAGCAACCGTACGAGAAAGGACTACATCGCCGATGCCGTACTGCAGAAGGCAGGCTACTACAGTTATGCGGACGACAACAGCTTTGACGCAAGCAAGGAGCACAACTGCGTGATTGGCGTCTATCGCCTGACAATGAAGTCGAACTCAGACAACTTCCGCCAGAGTGCCATACAGGGCATCATGAAGCGCATCAAGGCAAAGGGTGCGGAGGTTATCATATATGAGCCTACGCTGGAAGACGGAACCACGTTCTTCGGCAGCAAGGTGGTAAACGATATGGATGCGTTCAAGGCACAGAGCCATGCTATCATCGCCAACCGCTATGATGCTTGTCTGGACGATGTGAAAGAGAAAGTATATACCCGTGACATCTTCCGCAGGGACTAAACGGATGAACAAGAATATATTCGGTTTTTTGAAATACTGCCTCGGCAACGAGGTGGATATGAGTGGAGTTGTCGCCGGCATGGACTGGCGGCAACTCTTTGCATTTTCCAGCAAACAGGCGATACTCGGATTTTGCTTTGAAGGGATAGAACGGATGGGGAGGGAATATCCCTCTTTACTGAAGGAGAACCCTGTAGGTGAGGATTTGGTGATGGTATGGATGGGGAAGGCTATGCAGATCCGTCGCAAGAACATGAAGGTGAATGTGACTGCTGGTAAGCTGTACCGCCAACTGCGTGAGGACGGATTGCGATGCTGCATATTGAAGGGACAAGGGAATGCGCTGATGTACCCGAATCCTTATTCGCGGAATCCGGGGGATATTGACGTTTGGGTGAATGGCAGTCGTGAACGCATCGCAGCATTTGCCCGGGAGCATTACGGATGGAAGGACGAGATGCGCTATCATCATCTGGAGACAACGCTCGACGGTGTGCCCATCGAACTGCATTTCCTGCCTTGCACAATGAACAATCCCATATACAATGCTCGGTTGCAGAAGTGGTTCAAGAGGAACGGGGACTTGCAATACTCGAATGTTGTGAGTCTGCCGGACGGGGCTGGCGAGATGGCTGTACCCACTGCCTCGTTTAACGTGATTTACCAGTTGTGCCATCTGTATCACCACTTCTTCGATGAGGGAATAGGGTTACGGCAAATGATAGACTACTATTATGTATTAGGGGCGAACACGGATTTTACGGAAAACACGGATAGTTCTTTTTTAACCACGAATCGGACGAATCAAACGAATATAGGCGTTAGCCCTTCTGTGATTTCTGTGATTTCTGTGGGAGGTTATCCCTTGCAGCGAGAATTGAAGCAATTGGGGCTATGGAAGTTTGCGGGGTCTGTGATGTGGGTGCTGCATAAAGTGTTAGGAATGTCGGAATCTCTGATGATAGCTCCGATGGACGAGAAGCGAGGGAGGTTGCTGCTGGGCGAGATTCTCGATGGTGGCAACTTCGGGAAACATGCGGAGAAGTATGGACACTTCACGCGACAGGGGATGGCGAAGAAGTATTTCCTGAAGATATGGAGGAACATGCACTTCGTGAGGTATTACCCTGCCGAGGCACTGAGCGAGCCAGTCTTCAGAACGTGGCACTTCTTCTGGAGAGTATCACAAACAATAGTGACAAAAGACAACCACTCACGTCACATATATATATAAAAGGTAGAGATACCGTCCACAAACTACAAAACTTATTTTATACAATTACACTAACATGAAACAACCAATCCTTTTCTCCATGCTGCTGGCCACATCGCTGGCTGCCAATGCACAGAAGATAGACTTCAACTTTGCCAACAAACCGGAGTCGCAGGTAAACGAACCGGGATATACCGCCTGGGCAGTCAACACCAATGAGTCGGAAACAAAAACCGTCGAGGATGCTGACGGGAACCCCATTACCATCACCATCGCCAACAATACTGCTTATGCCGGCAAGCGACTCAAGTCGTGCTGGTTCAAGAACGGCATCAGCCAATCGAAACTCATCGGTGACGGTTTTGCCATCTACGACTATGACGACAACAACAACACACCACAGATAACAGAGGGCGCCGTGCGGCTCGACATCACCATAAAGGGACTTGCCGCCGGCAAACATTCGCTCCTGGCTTACCACGACAACAGCGACGGATATACAGCCCCCAAACTCGATGTCCTGGTGAACGGAGAGACGGCAGAGAGCGACGTAGTGCAGACTACACGAATAGCCGACCCTGCACAGTGTGGCATGTCGTACGTAAAATTCGAAGCCAAAGAGGGCGAGGATGTGGTCATTTCCTATATCACCAATCCGAGCAGCACCGATGACAAGTCGGGCAACTATACCACGACTCTTACCGTCAATGCCCTCGTCTTCGACCGCCCCAACCCCAAGACGGCAGCAGCCAGTCCTACGCCCGCCAACCGCGACTACCATGCCGATGGCGACAACGGCTCCATCACCCTTTCGTGGACGCCTGCCCCCATAGCCGTAAAGCACCATGTCCTGACAGGATATGACGAGAACAGCCTGACAGAGTTGGCTACGACCACTGAGGCAAGTCATACGCTAACCGGTACATCCAACCTCAAGACCTATTTTTGGCGAATAGACGAGGAAGATGCCGACGGACATGTGTATGAAGGTGATGTCTGGACATTCCGCCCGCGCCACCTTGCCTTCCCCGGAGCCGAGGGATACGGGAAGTATGCCACCGGCGGAAGAGGCGGCACGGTATGCCACGTTACGACCCTCGAGGACAACGGTGACGACGAGAACCCGATAGAGGGCTCACTGCGCTATGCCGTAAAGAAGGCTACCGGCCCGCGTACCATCGTCTTTGACGTAGGTGGTGTCATCACCCTCCAGAAACGGCTCACCTGCAGCGATGAATACGTAACCATAGCAGGACAGACAGCACCGGGCAACGGCATCATGCTGCGCGGCTGCCCCTTCGGTATGGCAAGCGAAGGCATTACGCGGTTCTTGCGTATGCGCCTGGGGCACAAGGAGCTGTCGGGGGGAGTGATAGGCGAAGAAGCCAAAGCCAACGGACTGGACGGTATGGGCATGGCAGGCAACGACCACGCCATCATGGACCACTGCTCCATCTCCTGGACCATCGACGAAGCTTTCTCCAGCCGCAGTGCCAAGAACGTCACGCTGCAGCACACCCTTATATCGGAGGCCCTCAACATAGCCGGACACCCCAACTACTCGGCAGGCACCGCACACGGATATGCCGCCACCATAGGCGGTGGAGAGATGTCGGCAACGCTCAAGGTGGGCAGCTACCACCATAACCTGCTCGCCCACTGCGAGGGGCGCAACTGGAGTATCAGCGGCGGACTGGACGGTTCGGGCAACTATGACGGGCACCACGACATATTCAACAACGTGGTGTACAACTGGGGCGGGCGTGCCACGGACGGCGGAAGCCACGAGATAAACTTCGTGAACAACTACTACAAGATGGGACCTGCCACCTCGCAGAAAAAGCTCATGCGACTGCAACTGGAAGGCACGGGGACAGGTACGCAGAGCGTCTATGTGAAAGGAAACATAAGGGAAGAGCTAAACGGAACAAAGACCGCCGATGCCGAAGACAACACCTATACCGTCGAAACATCCAACGGGCAGACCGTAGACTGGGAACCTATTGCCACCGTGCCTTTCTTCGAGTCGCTGGCCAACATAGAGACAGCGCAGGCTGCCTACCAAAACGTGTTGTGCGATGTAGGAGCCAACCAGCCCGTACTCGACAACCATGACGAGCGCATGGTAAAGGAGACACTGCTCGGCACAACGTCTACAACGGGTAGCCGCAGCGGAAAGAAGGGACTGATAGACAGCGAAGAGGATAACGGATGTGAAGGATTCGACGGACTGAACATCGTTACCGCCAAGCGCGATGCCAACTGGGACACCAACCAGAACGGCATGCCCGACTGGTGGGAAGAGGCCAAGGGCGTAAACGACCCCAACGGTGACAATGACGGCGACGGATACACCCATCTGGAAGACTACCTCAACTGGATGGCAGAGCCTCACTTCTCCATCACTCCTGACAAGACTATCGACATAGACCTCAGAACCTATCTGGCTGCTTACAGCTACGACTGCTACGAGATAGAGCCCGTGGCCAACGCACAAACCATACTCTCTTACGAAGAAACGGAAAACGGAGTGTACAGGTTTACTCCTGCCGACGACAACAGTGCCACCAAACAGTTTGCTGACTATAAGATTACTGCCAGCAACGACAAAGGCTCTCTCACACGCACACTCCACTTCTTCGTAGGTAGTGGCACGACAGGCATCAACGAACTGAGCACCGAAGCCCCTGCCAACAGATACGAAGTATACAACGTGGCAGGCATGAAGGTGAGAGACGGAAAAAGCCTCAACAACCTGCCTACCGGCGTCTACATCGTCAGGGCCATGAAGAACGGAAAGGTGATAAATTCTTCCAAGACCATACTGCAATAGTTTCCGCATCCCGGGAAAAACGACTCCCCCGAAAGAGAAAACCAATGCTCGCGGGGGAGGTAAAAGAATCAAGGCAATTTGACAAAGGTCTGAACCTTTCGGCCGAAAGGGTCAGACCTTTTATGCAAAAGGTTCAAACCTTACGATAAAAAGGTTCAAACCTTTTTACTCTTCCATACCATAAACCACAAGCCACTGGCAAGGGCAAAGGCTACACCGAGAATAAAGGATGCCGTCCAACTGAAATTGCCGCAATATTCGTCTACCGCCAAATAGCTGACACAGACCGCCACCATAAACATGCCCGGCAACAAAGCGATATAGTAGGGTTTCTTCAACTTTGCCAGATAGATAGAGATGGCAAAGAAAGTAAAGATGGAGAACGTCTGGTTGAACCAAGCGAAATAACGCCACAACACATCAAACTTGACAAACAGCAGGACAATGCTGACAACAAATACGGGCAAACAGAGCAACAGACGCTTCAATACCTTGTCTTGCCTGATCTTCAGCATATCGGCCAGGATGAGACGGGCACAGCGCAGCGCCGTATCGCCCGTAGTGATGGGGGCGATAACAACACCAAGAATGGCGAGAACGGCACCGAATGAGCCAAGCCAACTGTTGCAGATATGATTGACGAAGACAGCGGGGTTGACGGAACCGTTGGCATCAAGCATAGCGTTGTATATCTTCTCGTAAGGGGTATTGCCCGCAACATCCAGTTCGTTGGCAAACTGCAGGGCTGCAGCCGACCAGATAAGGGCGATGAACCCCTCGGTAATCATAGCACCGTAGAACACACGCCTGCCATAGCGTTCGTTCTTGATGCAACGGGCCATCATCGGACTCTGTGTGGCATGGAATCCGCTCACTGCACCACAGGCTATCGTAATGCACAGACAGGGAAATACGGGAAGACCGCCACCGGGATAATGGTTCTCGAAGGCATCGGTAATCTCGGGAATAGGAGCATCGTTGTGGATAAAAATGCCGATGAAGATACAGACTGCCATAAAGATGAGCACTACCCCAAAGACAGGATACACCTTACCTATAATCTTGTTGATGGGCAGTGTGGCTGCCAAGAGATAATAGGCGAATATTACCACCACCCAGAAGGTATAGCTATTACCCGTAGCCAGACCTTCCGTCAAGTTGGCAAGCAAACCTGCCGGTGTCTTGACAAACACAGCCACCACCATAATCATCAGCAGAAGGGCAAGGACACGCTGTGTGTTGCGGGCCAGCGCACCCATCTCGTCACCGATAATCTCCGGCAGGGAAGCACCGTTGCGCTTCAGGGAAATCATGGCTGACATATAGTCATGGGCTGCACCGCCAAAGATACAACCCAGAACTATCCAGAAGTAGGCCGAAGGACCGAACAGGATACCTTGTATCGTACCGAAGATGGGACCAGTTCCGGCAATGTTCAGAAACTGAATGAGATAAACTTTCCACGTAGGCATGGGGGTATAGTCCACTCCGTCCTGCATAGAATAACATGGCGTAGCGCGCTTGCCGTCAGGCTCTATGACGCGCTCTACAAACTTACCGTAAACGACATATCCCAAAACGAGACATATCAAACTGACAATAAATGTATACATATACTCTCTTATAAACTTGCGTGCAAAAGTACTGCTTTTTATCCAAACGACAAAGAGATTCTTAGTTTTATGCAAGAAAATATAATGATTTATCGCTTTTTGCTGTTTAGTGCTATCATTTTACAAGCATTATCCCTTTCCGTTCTTTTATTACCGAAGACAGCAGGAGGGGGCAACCTGTTATATTCTTATATCTGTAAGCATCAAATTATATCTCTGATATTTGGATATCCCATAGGGTTTGCTTAACTTTGCCGTCAAAAGCAGAATCCAGACGGATAGAAAAAGTTGAGTAATAAATAATAGAAATGAAGCAATTCTGTAATTTTATCTCCCATTACGTGGGCGTGATAGTCTTGTTGGTAGCTGCGGTGGCACTCCTGTTTCCTGCAAGTTTCCGATGGATAGACACTGTGTGCATCAATCCCTTGTTAGGCTTGGTGATGTTTGGTATGGGGTTGACGCTCAACCCCAATGATTTCAAGGTAGTGTTCAGTCGTCCTAAGGATGTCATCGTCGGCTTCTTGGCACAGTTCATCATCATGCCGGGGCTGGCATGGCTTTTGACAAAGGCATTCCAATTGCCGCCCGAACTGGCGATAGGCGTTGTTCTGGTAGGCTGTTGTCCTGGCGGTACGGCCTCCAATGTAATGACCTTCCTTGCAAAGGGCGATTTGGCATTGTCGGTAGGGATAACCTCCGTCTCCACGATTATAGCGCCTTTCCTTACACCATTCCTCACTTGGATGATTGCTGGTACCTATGTACATGTAGATGCTCTCAGCATGTTCTTGTCCATTGTGCAGGTGGTGATACTCCCCATCATCGTGGGTTTTGTCGTACAGAAATATTGTCCTAAGTTTACGAGTAGGGCAGTAGGTTATTTACCCGGTGTCTCTTCCCTTGCCATCGCCATTATCGCTGGCACCGTCGTTTCCCATTCTGCCGAGCGACTCTTAGCCTGCGGTTTGGAAGTTATCCTCGTGGTGATGCTGCACAACGTTTGTGGCCTAATCCTTGGGTTTGCAGCAGGCAAACTATTGCGACTGAAATATGAAAAGTGCGTGGCCATCAGCATCGAGGTGGGCATGCAGAACTCCGGTTTGGCCTGCTCGTTGGCCACCCTGCATTTTGCCGCCTATCCGCTGGCCACTATCCCCGGTGCCATCTTTAGCGTCTGGCATAACATCAGTGGGGCACTCGTAGCAAGATTATACAGTAGCAAATGGATTTCATACAAGAGATAACAGTTCGGTTCAGCGACTTTCTTTGGACGTACATCGTCATAACAGTATTGGTGGGCTGTGCGCTCTTCTTCACTTGGCGCACACGCTTTGTCCAGTTCCGTCTCATTCGTGAGATGGTCCGCCTGTTGCTGCACCCCGACAAGGTGCAGCCGGAGGAGATAGGCCCAGACGAGTTGTCGGAAGAGGTGACGGTGAACGGAAAGGTAAAGCACATCTCCTCCTTCGAAGCTTTCGTGGTGGCATTGGCAAGTAGAATCGGTACGGGCAACCTTGCGGGTGTGGCCACTGCCATCAGTGTGGGAGGACCGGGAGCCGTGTTCTGGATGTGGATGCTTGCCCTGCTTGGCTCGTCCATGGCTTTCGTCGAGTCTACCCTCGCCCAACTCTACAAGCGCAGGGGAGAGACTTCGTTCTATGGCGGACCGGCTTATTACATGAAGTATGGGCTGGGCAAGGGCTGGATGGGAACCCTCTTTGCCGTGTTGATGGCGGTGACATTCGGCTTCGCCTACAACTCCGTGCAGAGCAACACCATCTGTGCAGCCTGGGAGAAAGCCTTCCACTTCGACCCCACCATGATGGGCATCGTACTCACCGTGCTTACCCTGCTCATCATCTTCGGAGGTATCCACCGGGTGGCAAAGTTCTCCTCTGCCATCGTACCAGTGATGGCGGTCGTTTATCTCGTGCTGACCATCGGTGTAGTGTTGTGGAATATCACTACTCTTCCCAGGGTGTTGATGGTCATCGTGGAGAATGCCTTCGGATTCAACCAGGCGGCCGGCGGAGCGTTGGGCGTGACGGTGATACAAGGTATCAAGCGAGGCTTGTTCAGCAATGAGGCTGGCGAGGGTAGTGCACCCAATGCCGCCGCCGTGGCGACGGTCTCCCACCCCGTTAAACAAGGTTTGATACAGGCGTTGGGCGTATTTACCGATACCTTGGTGGTATGCTCCTGTACGGCCTTCATCATCCTGTTGAGCGGTGTCGACATCCATGCATCCAACGGAATCCAGCTTACCCAGGACGCTCTGACCCACGAGATTGGCTCTTGGGGCAATGCTTTTGTAGCCGTAATGATCTGGCTTTTCGCCTTCAGCAGCATCATCGGCAATTACTATTATGGCGAGACAAATATCCGCTATATTACCGACAAGAAATGGGGAGTACCCGCCTATCGCTTGGCTGTGGGGGCGATGGTGATGATTGGTGCCGTGGTGTCGCTCGACTTCGCATGGAGTATGGCTGACATTACGATGGCGTTGCTCACCCTCTGTAACCTCGTTGCCATCCTGCTGCTCTCCCGTCAGGCCGTATTTCTGCTCCATGATTATCGCAAGCAGAAGAAACAGGGCAAGAACCCTGTATTCAGGAAGGAGCTGATGCCGGAGGTAGCGGATAAGCTAGAGGCATGGTAACCCGGGAAACTCTCATTGGACAAAGGGCATTGACGCATTGCTGTACAATTCACACAAAAAAATCGGATGTCTCACGACAACCGATTCTCAAAAACAAACTACTTAAAAACTAATCTACTAAAACAAATCAAAAAAATATCTTTGTTCTGGTTCCAAGACCAGCTATATCCCTTTGTTTACGTTGCAAAATTACAAAAAAAGCAAATAGCCTCCAAGCAATTTTGTAGTTTTTTGCTCAAATATCAATCAAAATACCGAAAAAAGGGGACGGCCTTAACAAGCCATCCCCTTTTTTGATATCTTAACTTTACATTTGTTACATCATACCGCCCATTCCGGCACCTGCTGCAGGAGCTGGAGCTGCTGGCTCTGGCTTGTCAACCAAGACACACTCGGTTGTAAGGAAGAGACCTGCGATAGAGGCTGCATTCTCCAGGGCCACACGCTCTACCTTGGCAGGGTCTACGATGCCAGCCTTGCGCATATCCTCATAAACATCGGTGCGGGCATTGTAACCGAAGTCGCCTTCGCCCTCACGTACTTTGTTGACTACCACCGAACCTTCACCACCGGCATTGGCCACAATCTGGCGCAGAGGCTCCTCGATAGCGCGCTCCACGATGCGGATACCTGTCGTCTCATCGGCGTTGTCACCCTTCATGTCCTTCAGGGACTCAAGGGCACGGATGTAAGTGGTACCACCACCTGCCACGATACCTTCCTCGATGGCAGCACGGGTAGCACAGAGTGCATCGTCCACACGGTCCTTCTTCTCCTTCATCTCTACCTCAGAGTTGGCACCTACATAGAGCACAGCTACACCACCAGCCAACTTGGCCAAACGCTCCTGGAGCTTCTCCTTGTCATAAGAAGACTTGGTATTCTCTATCTCGTTCTTGATCTGAGCCACACGTTCCTGGATCTTATCCTTCTCGCCATGACCGTTCACGATAGTCGTGTTGTCCTTGGTAACAGTAATCTTGTCGGCAGAACCGAGCATATCGAGCGTAGCCTGCTCCAGTTTCAAGCCCTTCTCCTCAGAGATAACGACACCACCTGTCAATACGGCGATATCCTCCAACATGGCCTTACGACGGTCGCCAAAGCCAGGAGCCTTTACTGCACATATCTTCAAGCCACCACGCAGACGGTTAACCACCAGGGTAGTCAAAGCCTCAGAATCTACGTCCTCTGCAATGACGAGCAATGGACGACCGCTCTCGGCTGCAGGCTGCAGGATAGGCAAGAACTCCTTGATGTTGGAAATCTTCTTGTCGTAGAGAAGGATGTATGGGTTGTCCATCACACACTCCATCTTGTCAGCGTTGGTCATGAAGTAACCGCTCAAGTAGCCACGGTCGAACTGCATACCCTCTACCACGCCAATGTTGGTGTCGCGGCTCTTGCTCTCTTCGATGGTAATGACACCATCCTTGGAAACCTTGCGCATAGCGTCGGCCAAGAGCTTGCCAATCTCTGCATCGTTGTTGGCAGAAACAGTAGCCACCTGCTCTATCTTGTCGTAGTTATCGTCTACCTGCTCGGCATGGGCCTTGATATATTCAACAACAGCAGCTACGGCCTTGTCGATACCACGCTTAAGGTCCATGGGATTGGCACCGGCGGTAACATTCTTCAAGCCCTCGGTCACGATAGCCTGAGTAAGAATAGTAGCTGTAGTGGTACCGTCACCAGCATCATCGCCAGTCTTGCTGGCCACGCTCTTCACGAGCTGGGCACCCGTATTCTCGAACTTGTCCTCCAGTTCCACTTCCTTGGCAACGGTAACGCCGTCCTTTGTAATCTGTGGAGCACCGAACTTCTTCTCGATAACCACGTTGCGGCCTTTAGGTCCAAGTGTCACCTTCACAGCGTTAGCCAACTGGTCCACACCTTTCTTCAGAAGGTCGCGGGCATCCATATTGTATTTGATATCTTTTGCCATAATTATTTACTTTTTTACCTTTTAACTTTTTTACCTTTATCTTACTCTTCCACCACAGCGAGCACGTCGCTCTGACGCATCATCATATATTTCGTGCCATCGAACTCGAGTTCGGTACCGGCATACTTGCCATAGAGCACGGTGTCACCCTCCTTGAGAATCATCTCCTCGTCCTTGGTACCCTTACCCGTGGCAACAATCTTGCCGCGCTGTGGTTTCTCCTTTGCCGTATCAGGGATAATGATTCCACCTACTTTTTCCTCGGCTGGTGCGGGAAGTACCAGCACTCTGTCTGCTAATGGTTTAATGTTCATGATTCTATACTTTTTAATATTTGTCTTATATATTGGCCGGAGCCTTTTGGCTCCCCTAGCCTACCTGCCAATTACGAAAAACGTGCCAAAGCGTCTCTACTGACACTTTGACACGTCTACGTGTGACAATCCTGTCAATCGCCACAGGACCGGCCACGATTATTTCGCTATGCATTATTTGTTGTCCTTACCCACCAATGCGCCATAAACGATTTCGGCAAGTTTGGCAGCACCCTTAGCGTCGGGGTGTATGCCGTCATTGCGCATCAAGTCCTCATATATAAATAAGGTGTGCAAGTCAATGTAAGAGCACTTGTTCTTTTTGGCCAGTCGCTTGATGACAGGAATCTCGCCATTCACGATAACACTGTCACTCATGGTCCAAGGCGACTTGAAAGCCGGAATAGGGGAACATAGATAAATTTTCGGTTTGGAAGGCAATGCCTTGAGCGAATCTATCATGCGCTGCATACTCTTGGCATACTCGCCTGCCCCATGTTTCCAGATGTCACGTTTGCTGTCGTTGGTTCCCAACTTGACGATGGCGATATCGGGGCGAAAAGCCAGCGCATCGCGCCACGCCAGTTCGTTCATATAAGGCAGGTCACCACAGTCCATCATGGTACGCGCCCCCACCCCATAGTTTTTCACATAATACCTATCGCCCAACTTACGTTGTAGAATTGCCGGATAACCTCTTGTGCCAGCCATGTCTATACCGTAGCCGTCGGTTATAGAATTGCCTATACAGGCTATGCGGACAGCATCCTTACGAGGAGCGGAAAAGCTATCGAGCCAACGCGAAAGGTCGGACAGCATCTGATCGTGAAAAGCCCACGTATTGCGAAAGCCGAAGCCATGGCCGCCTGTAGGATAGATGTACATGGAACATTCGTTGCCGGCATTGCGCATGGCCGAGTAATAAGCCACGCCGTTGGTCACTGGCGGCACAGCCCGGTCATCGTTGGCCAGCAACACGATGGAGCGCGGGGTAAGATGGCGCTGTACGGCCTTGTCGTTGGAGTATTCCGCAACCAGTTTCTTGTTTTTCACACCGTCTTTACCCAAGAAGGAATGGCACGACCCCGCATGTCCTGCCTTCGGATTCATGGTTATGACGGGATAGAAAAGGATAGAGAAGTTGGGACGGACGGCATATTCGGCATGAGTACAGACCGTAGATGCCAGATGTCCTCCTGCCGAGAAACCCATAATGCCAACATCGTCCGGATTGACGTGCCATACGGCAGCACTGTCACGCACGGTACGCATAGCCTTGTAGGCATCGGACAGAGGAATCGTACGGTCACCGTTTGGCATACGGTACTGAAGAACAAACAAGGCGATGCCTTTTTCATTGAAGAAACCGGCCCAGGCGTGCCCTTCGTGCTCTATGGCAAGATGTGTATAGCCGCCTCCGGGGCAATCGACAACGGCACGTCCGGAAGGGTTCTGCGGCAAGTAGCAGAACATACGGCTCTGTCCGTCAGCTGTTAGGTTGACGACAAACTTACGAGCAGAATACTGTGCCGAAACACACGACGAGATTGCCAACCAGATGAAAGACAAAATCCATCCCTTACATTTCCATATTCTTTCCATAGTTATTGCTTTTCTAATGAGCGTTTACAAATTTCCATGTGCAAAGATACAAGTTTTTTAACGGACAGCAATAGGGTTTGGCGGCTTTTAGTCTCTTTTTCGACAAATATGTTTGCCATTTGTTTCTTTTTTCGTATTTTTGCAGCAGATAAGGTTTATCACATTATTATAAAGATATGAAACAATTCTTCAAGCAAGTGGCAGCTACAGTTGTCGGCATCGTAGCCTTCGGCGTGGTCATCATCATTTTCGGTTTAATCAGTCTGCTGGGCATGATTGCGTGCAGCGACAGCCCGTCCATCCCGGACAATTCTGTAATGGTCGTAAAGCTGGATGGTACCATCGTTGACAAAGGTTCCAACAACAATATGATAAAATCGCTGTACGGCAACGATGAAAATACGGGCATGAACGATATCGTGTCAGCCATCAAGAAGGCGAAGGGCGATGACCACATTAAGGGCATCTATCTGGAAACAGACGGTGCAGACACAGACTACGCCACGCTTCAGGAGATACGCAATGCATTGGCCGACTTCAGAAAAGGCGGAAAATGGATTCTTGCCTATAGCGACGCTTATGACCAAGGTTCATACTATGTAGCTTCGGTGGCCAACAAGGTGTACGTCAACCCCCAGGGTGCCGTTGCGTGGCATGGATTTGCTGCACAGCCCATGTTCTACAAAGACCTTATGGCCAAATTCGGCATTAAGTTTACCATCGTCAAGGTAGGCAAGTTCAAGAGTGCCACAGAGGTTCTGACCGAAGACAAGATGAGCGATGACAACCGCCAACAGGTGACACGATACATCGAAGGTATATGGCAGCAGCTCCTGACTGACGTTTCGGCAAGCCGCGGCATCAGCAAGCAGACGCTCAACGAGTATGCTGACGGCATCACAGAACTGGAAGACGCAAAACTGCTGAAAACCCGAAAACTGGTGGACGGTTTCTGCTATTATGACGAGATAAAGAACGTGGTAAGGAAGCAACTGGGCATCGCCGAAGACAAGGATATAAACAAGGTAAGCGTAAGCGAGGTAAACCAGGCTGTGGCCGACAGCAAAGAAGGAGACAACATCGCTGTATACTACTGTGCCGGTGACATCGTGAGCACCCCGTCATCCAACCCGATGAAACAGTCTGAAGAAATCGTGAGCACGGAAGTGGTAAAGGCTCTGGAAGACTTAGCTAACGATGACCGGACCAAGGCTGTAGTACTGCGCATCAACTCGGGTGGCGGTGATGCCTATGCCTCCGAGCAGTTGTGGCGAGCTGTCACGCTACTGAACAAGAAGAAACCCGTTGTGGTATCCATGGGCGACTATGCTGCCTCGGGAGCCTACTACATGAGTATGGGTGCCCGCTACATTGTGGCACAGCCCACTACGCTAACCGGCAGCATAGGCATCTTTGCCGCCATGATGGACAAGAGCGAACTGCTGACACAGAAGCTGGGACTCAAATTCGACGAAGTGAAGACCAACAAGAACAGCGGTTACCTCTCGGCTGGTTCCACACACCCATGGAGCGCCGGCGAACTGGCTTTCGTGCAGAGTAGCGTGAACAGAGGATACAAACTGTTCCGTCAGCGTGTAGCCGACGGAAGAAAGATGAAAGTGGACGACGTGGAAAAGATAGCCCAGGGACGCGTCTGGACCGGTACCGATGCCAAAGGCATCCGTCTGGTAGACGAACTGGGCGGCATTGATACGGCCGTAAAGAAAGCGGCACAGCTTGCCAAGCTGACAGACTGGCACACCACTGAATATCCTGCGCCTACAGACATGATGACACAATTGTTCAGCAGGTGGCAAGAGGCGAAGGGAAGCTACCTGGACGAGCAGATGAGACTCACGCTGGGCGAATACTACGCCCCGTTCATGTGGGTACGCCACTGTCAGGAGCACCAGGCTCTGCAGGCAGCCATGCCATACGCCTTACACATAAGATAAACAAAATGTATGAGAACAGAAGGAGATCTCATAAAAATAAATGAATGGCTACTCCCGCTGAGCTGGATTTACGGAGCAGTGGTAAGGTTTCGCAACTGGCTGTTCGACGTAGGCATCAAGCGAAGTCACGCTTTCAGCTTGCCGGTCATATCGGTAGGCAACATTACTGTGGGCGGTTCGGGAAAAACGCCGCACGTAGAATACCTTATACGGCTGCTGCACAATGACATGAAGATAGCCGTACTGTCGCGCGGATATAAACGCAAAAGCAAGGGCTTTGTCCTGGCGAACCAGCAAACCACCATGCCCGAGATAGGCGACGAACCGTTCCAGATGCACAAGAAGTTTCCGGACATCCATGTGGCTGTAGACGCAAAACGTGTAAGGGGAATAAAACGGCTGCAGAGAGACGAAACGACCAAAGACGTGGATGTCGTACTGCTCGACGATGCCTTCCAACACAGGTACGTCAAACCAGGCATCAATATCCTGCTCGTAGACTACCACCGACTCATCATTTACGACAAAGTCCTGCCGGCCGGCAGACTGCGCGAACCGCTGAGCGGGAAGAACCGGGCCGACATCGTCATCGTGACCAAGTGTCCCAAGGACTTGAAGCCGATGGAGTTCAGGGTGTTGACAAAAGCCATGAATCTCTATCCTTTCCAGAAACTTTACTTTACCTGCATAAACTATGATGCCCCTGTAGCACTCTTCGGTGACAAGCGACTGGAGGCAGACGTGCTGAAGGAACAGAATGTACTGCTCCTTACGGGTATTGCATCTCCCAAACAGATGGAACATGACCTGCGGCCGCTGGTAAAACGCCTCGACAGTATGCCTTTCGGTGACCACCACCAGTTTACAACACGCGATGCTGACCGCATCAACCACGCCTTTGCCTCAATGCCAACCCCCTGCGTCATCGTCACGACAGAGAAAGACGCTGTACGCCTGAGGGAAACGGAAGGACTGAGCCAACAAGTAAAAGAGAATATCTATGTTCTTCCCATCAAGGTACACTTCATGCTCGACCAGGAAGAAAACTTTAACGAAAAAATAATAAGCTATGTACGAAAAAATTCAAGAAACAGCATCCTGGCTAAAAGAAAGGATGTCAACAAGCCCGAAAACAGCAATCATACTGGGGACAGGCCTCGGACAATTAGCTTCAGAAATAACTGACAGCTACGAATTTCCATACAGTGAGATTCCTAACTTTCCAGTATCTACTGTTGAAGGACATGCCGGAAAACTCATCTTCGGCAAGTTGGGAGGCAAGGACATCGTCGCCATGGAAGGCCGTTTCCACTTCTATGAGGGATACAACATGAAAGAGGTGACATTCCCTGAACGCGTGATGTACGAACTGGGCATCGAGACCCTCTTCGTAAGCAATGCCTCAGGTGGTATGAACCCACAATTCAAGATAGGCGACCTGATGGTTATCGACGACCACATCAACTTCTTCCCGGAGCATCCACTGAACGGCAAGAACTTCCCTACCGGCCCCCGCTTTCCCGACATGCATGAGGCTTACGACAAGCAGTTGCGTAACCTTGCGGACGAGATAGCACACGAGAAGGGCATAGAGATAAAGCATGGTGTGTACGTCGGCGTCCAGGGACCGACCTTCGAAACACCTTCCGAATACCGCATGTACCACCTCCTCGGTGCCGATGCCGTGGGCATGAGTACCGTACCCGAGGTCATTGTGGCGCGCCATTGTGGCATCAAGGTATTCGGCATCAGCATCATCACCGATCTGGGCGGTTTCGACGTTCCGGTAGAGGTGAGTCACGAAGAGGTGCAGGCGGCTGCCAATGCTGCCCAACCCAAGATGACTGAAATCATGCGCGAGATGATTCGCAGAGCGTAATTTAAAGGTAAAAAAGTAAAAAGGTAAAAAAGGGCAGATTAAAGGAAAAAGGGTAAAAAAGTAAAAAGGTAAAAAAGGCATACGCCAGAAAAGCTGTTGTCTTAACTCCTTAACTCCTTTAACACCAAGTGACAGACAACATAGACAACTCAGACAACATAAACAACAAAGCTGCTGCAACGGCAGCAGAAAAAGTTGTCTTCGTTGTATTTGTTGTATAAGTTGTCGGTTGACACGCCACAAAAGCTGTTGTCTTTAACTCCTTAACTCCTATAAAAGCTCTCCTTAACTTCTTTAACTTCTCAAACATTTAACACTAAAAGAGATTGGACATAGCAAAACTGGGTGAGTTTGGTCTCATAGACCATCTTACCAAAGGATACGACTACAAGAACGCCTCTACCGTCTATGGCGTGGGCGATGACTGCGCAGTGATGCACTACCCAGACACGGAAGTGCTCGTCACTACCGACATGCTGATGGAAGGAGTACACTTCGACCTCACCTATATCGACCTACAACACCTGGGTTATAAGAGTGCAATGGTGAACATCAGCGATATTTTCGCCATGAACGGCACCCCCCGGCAGATGGTGGTGAGCATCGCCTTGAGCAAACGTTTCAAGGTGGAAGACATGGACGATTTCTACAAGGGCTTGCGCATGGCTTGCGACAAGTGGGGAGTCGACATCGTGGGCGGTGACACTACATCTTCGCTTACCGGCCTGGCCATCAGCATCACCTGCATCGGCGAGGCTGCCAAGGAAGACATCGTATACCGAAACGGTGCCAAGGAAACCGACCTTATCTGCGTCTCGGGCGATCTCGGTGGTGCCTATATGGGACTGCAGCTACTGGAGCGCGAGAAGGCGGTATACTACGGACAGGTGGAGGACATCCGCAAGAAGATGGCAGAGGCCAAGGCACTAGGCAACAACGAAAGATTGGCGTCCTTAGCCAAAGACTTTGATGACATGCGCAACTTCCAGCCCGACTTCGTAGGAAAGGAATATCTGCTGCAGCGCCAGTTGCAACCAGAGGCTCGCGGCGACGTACTACAGCAGTTGCGAAGTGCCAACATCAAGCCTACCGCAATGATGGACATCAGCGACGGGCTGAGCAGCGAACTCATGCACATCTGCCAACAGAGCCACTGCGGATGCCGCGTGTACGAGAAGAACATACCCATCGACTACCAGACTGCCGTTACCGCGGAAGAGTTTAACATGAACCTTACAACATGCGCTCTCAACGGAGGCGAAGACTACGAGCTGCTCTTCACCATCCCCATTGGCGACCATGCCAAGATAGAGAAGATGGAAGGTATCCGCCAGATTGGCTACATCACAAAGGAGAGCCTTGGACAAATGCTCATCAGTCGCGACAACCAGGAGTTTGAACTGAAGGCTCAAGGATGGAACCCTCTGAAAGAATGACCTCACAAGGACATTTCTCTACTGAAAGACAAAGCGTTCCACGCCAATAATCAACGAAAACAGCCAGTCGTCATAAGAAATATTTTAGTTAACAAATATTAAGCAAGAGAAAAATAATGCCTTTCTCTTGCTCAATTAAAAAAATAGTTATACCTTTGCAACCGCAAACAAGAAAGTGCATGGTGCCATAGCTCAGTTGGTAGAGCAAAGGACTGAAAATCCTTGTGTCCCCGGTTCGATTCCTGGTGGTACCACTCCTCCTTTCATTTGAGGCGGTTCTCGAGTAATTTGAGGCCGCCTTTTTTTGTTTCAAGCACAAGCATAATAACCAATATCATTCCAATACAAACTACAAGACAACTATGAAGAAAATTATCCTTTCACTGTTGGCACTCCTGACCATTACTACCGTGCAGGCTGCCAACGACTATGCCAAGTATTACCAAAACCTGCCCGTGGCTATGCCACAGCCTACGTTGCCCACCATACCGGACAACCACATCAGCCTGCTCGACTGCGGCGGAAAGGGCGATGCCCTGACCGTGAACACGGAAGCCTTCAACAAAGCCATCAGCAAACTGAGCAAGATGGGCGGAGGACATCTCAATGTTCCAGCCGGCATCTACCTCACAGGACTTATATCGCTCAAAGACAATATCGACCTGCATCTTGAGAAAAACGCCGTCATCGTGTTCTCGGAAAACAAGAACGACCTTATCAAGACAGACAAGACTACCGGAGCCAAGGAACAACGCGCTTCTACAGCCATCACAGCCAGCAAGCGCAGCAATATCTCCATTACCGGTGAAGGCTGCATCGACGGCAACGGAGAATGGTGGCGTGCTGTAAAACGGAGCAAGGTAAGCGATGTAGAATGGAAACAATACCGCGAAATGGGAGGCTCCGTTTCTGCCAAAGGCGACCTGTGGTATCCCTACGACCTGAAGAACCAGCCCAATGTGGCATCATCTATGGAGGCACAGGAAAAATACCGCAACCACCTGATACGCTTCACCGACTGTCAGAACGTGCTGCTGCAGGGCATCACACTGCTCAATTCCCCACGCTTCCACTTTGTTCCTACCCGTTGCCAGAACGTTGTCATAGACGGCATTACCGTCAAGTGTCCCTGGAATGCGCAGAACGGCGACGCTCTGGATATCACCTGTTGCAAGAATGTCCTTATCGTCAACAATGTCATAGATGCAGGCGATGACGGCATCTGCATGAAGGGCGGTGCCGGAGAAAACGGCGTAAAAGCCGGCCCCTGCGAAAACATTAACATACAGGACAACACCGTATACCACGCACACGGCGGTTTTGTTATAGGCAGTGAGTTTTCGGGTGGTATGAAAAACATTCTGGTCCGCAACAACACATTCCAGGGCACAGATGCCGGATTGCGTTTCAAGAGTGCGGTACAACGCGGCGGAAAGACAGAGAATATCTTCATAGACCACATCTACATGACCGACATCACGGGCGATGCCATCACCTTCGAGACCACCTACTGGGACAACCACGTAGGTGCCAAGCAGCAAAACAGCACTACAGCACAAAAAGCAGAGTTTGTTCCCGACTTTAAGGACATACATATAAGCAATGTATATGTACGAGGATGCAAGAACGGAATTGTGGCTCACGGCGAAAAAGGCATGATACACGACATCACCATCAAGGACTGCAACATCTTCTACAACAAGCAGGCACAGGACATAGACAGCACTTGCGACGTCAAGGTTGAGAACGTAAACTTCTCTACCTTTAAGGCAGCACAGTAAGCACATCTCCGTCCACGGAGAAATGCACATCCATACCCTCATAAGGCATACCGTATACCTTATGGGGGGCTTTTTGGTAATGGGGGCGAGGGTCTTGCGCCAAAACTTCCCGAAGAACAGATATTCTCCTTTCATCAAGTCCGCAACACTGCAGATAACGCCTTGTTTCCTCAGGCACAACAACTTGCAGTCTGCTCCATTTCCTTTTATCTACAAAACCGCTCCTTGCTCCCTCATGACAGTCTGCATAGGTTATGTATGGCTTTATGTCATAGATGGGAGTCCCGTCCATCAGGTCGGCCCCTTTCACATGAATCACGGGACCGACAGGGGTTTGCCACTCCACACTTGAAAGGCGCACCGACGAAAGTCCTAAGCCGTTGGGACGAAAAGGGCTGCGCGTGGCAAAGACCCCCATCTTCTCGTTTCCTCCCAAGACCGGCGGACGCACCACCGGACTGTTTGCCTTGTGCTTGTTGGCGGAAAATCCCCAAATTAGCCACAAATAGTCAAATTCGTCTATTCCCCTAAGCGAATCTGCATTACGGAAACCTGGCTCGAAAACTATCTTCCCATCCAGTTCGGGCACAAGACCAGCCTGCTTGGGTATGCCAAACTTACTGGAAAAAGGCGAATGAAAACGTGCTATAGGTTCTATCTCCATCGTTGTTTTTGCTGCAAAGATACGAATAGTTTGAAAAATAATGCTACCTTTGCATACAAATAAAAGAAGACAACAATGAAAATACTAAGGCCACAATACGAAATTTGGGAGCAGCCATCCGGCGAAAACGGCATTTATCAGCAAATAGAACGTGCCGGCAGAGTGTGTTACAAAAGCGAGGACAAGACAACTGACGATTCTGCCAAGCCTTTCGTAGGCAGAATGATTGCCAACGAACATTATGCCATGCTCGAACACGGCACCGTTTACCTCGTCTGCCAACATGGAGAACTGCCTTTCCTATTACATAACAAGTTTTCACGCTGCAACACCTTCGATAGCAAAGACTACATCACAACCAACCTCAGGGTTCTGGCCGAGAACAAAGCCATAGACAGCCTTAAATTCCTCAGTTCATACGAAGAAGGCAAACACGAACTGCGCATAACGGTACATTTCACTACGCAGATCTCCATCACCCGAGAGTACAACCGTCATCGCGCCAACTCCATGGCCGAACAAAGCACACGCTACTGCAACTATTCCAAGAACAAGTTTGAAGGCGAGATAGCCGTCAACCTCCCGTCATGGGTAGAACAGGAAGCAGAGAACAACCAAGAGGCTGAAAAGCTGAAAGCGCAGCAACTCCTTGGTGCACTTTGCCAAGACATCTGCACAGGCAAGGACACCGGATGGACAAAAATGGACACTTGGCTTTTCGCCAACCTCTCGGCAGAATTCGCCTACCTTAAACTGATTGCCTCCGGATGCAAGCCACAGGAAGCCCGCTCGGTACTTCCACTCGACTGCAATACCGAACTGGTACACACGGCATTCGTCTCAGACTGGCTTCACTTCTTCGACCTTCGAGCATTAGGCACAACAGGTGCCCCCCACCCTGATGCCAAGGCTTTGGCCCTGCCGCTTATGGAGGAATTCAAAAGCAAAGGTTGGATAAAATAAGGTAACGATATACATTCATTTTAGGCACAACATACATAAAAAGCTGCAAGCAGAAAAGGGAGGTACAGCCATCCTGTCGAGCGTGGGTAGCAGTAGGAGGTACAGCGACGGCGCTGTACCTCCTACAGTTACCCTCTCTCGACCACAAAGGCTGTTGTCTTAACTCCTTTAACTCAAAAAAAATCCATTAAACTTAAAAATCTGCATCATGAAGAAAGAAACCTGGAAACCCATCCTTCAGATTGCCATCAGCACCCTCACGGCACTTGCCACCACCCTCGGCATAGCCAGTTGCACGGCAGCATGAAAGTAAACGAACCCCGCATTTCCGAAAAGGCATCTATCCCCCCAATCTTGGCTATAAAGCAAAAAAAGTTTGAAAAAAATTTGGCAGTATCAAAAATAAGCTGTACCTTTGCAACCGCTTAGTAAAAATCAACCCATTCCCTTTCGGTTGATTTGGAGAGATGGCAGAGTGGTCGAATGCACCGGTCTTGAAAACCGGCGTACTGAGAGGTACCGGGGGTTCGAATCCCTCTCTCTCCGCAGGAGAGTCCTATAAGTCTTTGATTTATAGGACTTTTTCTTTTTACGCTTTTAAGCAGTCCCCCGAAGCAGCCCCCCTTTGCGCAATATCATTTTTATATTTGTTTAACGCTGACATTGCGCTGTTGTCCGTATTTTATGGTGTTTTGATTGATTTTTGTGCGGGAGTAGATTATAACCTTTTCTATCTTTTACTTCTACTAATGACTACGCTTTTGCCACAAACTTCACAAAGTAGCCCCCTAATAGCCCCCCATTATGCAATTTTATTTTGGGGCTATTGCAATCATTGTTTTTAGGTAAGCCCCTGGCTCTTCTCCGTTTTTTACACAGAGCCTCCAATCAGCATCGCAAAAGTGCGGAGTTTAAGTGATAATCAAGAATGTTTAGTCGAGAAATTGACAAAATCGGGCTGTTTTTCTTTATTTAACCCCGAATTTGAACGAAACATCAGGGAAAAACTATAAATTTGCATCCAAATACAATAT
>CAVFRG010000041.1:0-25237 GCA_963624905.1 Oscillospiraceae bacterium | reverse complement strand
TTTTTTTTTTTTTTTTTTTTTTTTTTTTTTTTTTTTTTTTTTTTTTTTTTTTTTGAGTGCGTTTTCACAACTTAACATCCTGGTATTCGGTAAAGTAATGTATAAAATATAATGCAAAATAACTTGGTACAGCGGCGAGGGCGCTGTACCTCCTCCTACAGTTACCCATACTTGCCAGAAAAGGCAATCATAGGAGGTATGGCGTCCCCGCCGTACCACTCAGGTAAAGAATTGTAGCTTCGCCCAAGAGAAATGTACCAACTTGTTTTTTTGAAAAAGCGAACGCTACGACAATACAGGAGACGGGATTTTCACGAAGAAACGACAACCCAGACGACATAGACAACACAAACAACAAAGAATCCCATTTTTCGACGTGCCTTAATTTTTGGCGGCGTTTTGCAGAAAACGGGACCTTATCACACCCCGAAATTTGGAATCGGGCGAAAATGCAGTAACTTTGCAGCGCATAAGGAAACGTAGCCGGCTTTCGCACAATTTACAGACGAATGTATTGTTGTTTCGGAATAATTCCGTATCTTTGCACCGCTAAGTGCCACACGCTTCGGGAGAATCTGGCGGAGATTCGTGAGAAGGGTGCTGGGCGCAAGAAAACACCGAGGAGGCAATCCACCGCAGAAAGTCCTCCATAAAAGAGACAAGAGAGAAATGGACAACATCCTAAAAACGACAGGCGAGAGCCGTGTCAAGAAAATAGTGCTTACGGGCGGTCCCTGTGCAGGCAAGACCACAGCGCTGGTGAGAATCATGGAACACTATGCCGGACTTGGATACAAGGTGTTTACCATACCCGAGGTGCCCACCATGTTCACCCAGGCAGGCATGGACTACCTTACCGACAATGCAGCCTTCTTTGCCGAGGGCGAAAGAGCCACACTGCAGACGCAGCTCCAACTGGAAGACAGTTTTGTGCGCATGGCGCAGAAGCTTGACACACCCGTGCTCATCGTGTGCGACCGGGGTACGATGGACATATCGGCATATGTGCCCGAAGACACATGGCAGAACATCGTAGGCGCACTGGGCTATACGTCGCAGCAGCTAAGGGTGGACCGCTACGACGCCGTGCTCCACCTGGTGTCTGCCGCCGACGGTGCAGAGCAGTTTTACACAACCAGCAACAACGCCCAGCGACTGGAACAGGCCGACGAGGAAGGACTGCGCATAGCACGCCGACTCGACAAGAAGATAATACAGGCCTGGACGGGACATCCCCACCTGCGCGTCATCAACAACCACGAGGACTTCAACAACAAGATGAACCGGGTGCTGAAGGAGATAAACAACGTGCTCGGACTGCCCCAGCCCGTGGAGGAGGAGCGCAAGTATATCGTGAAAGTGACAGCCCCCGTAGAGGGCGGCATAGACAGCGACATCGTGCAGACCTATCTCACGGCAGGCCCCGAGAGCGAGGTGCGCCTGCGGCAGAACAGGATGGCAGGCAAGTACGTGTACGTGCATACATCTAAGAAGCGCGTGCCGGGCAACGAGCAGATAGAGACCGAAAGGCAGATAAGCAAGAACCTCTACGAGTCGATGCTGCAGCAGGCTGACCCTTACCGTGTTACCATTCACAAGCACCGCACCAGTTTCATCTGGAAGGGACAGTATTTCGAGCTCGACGAGTTTGTAACACCCCGCAAGGGACTCACCATCCTCGAGACGAAGGGCATCGCCGCACACGAGGACGTCAACTTCCCTCCCTTCCTGCAGGTGGTGGAGGACATCACGGGCAATACACAATACTACAACTACAACATCGCTCTGGACAAGGCATAGAGCCGGAAGGATTCAGAAAGCGGAAAAGCAGGAAGCTGAAAGCAGAAGATAAGGGAATCAGGAAACGGAAGAAAAGAACAGAGACGCTCTACATACGATGATAGTAACGGTAAAGTGGATGGAGGAATGGTTCAGGAGGTTTGACGCAGCCTATTTTGGCGGAAAACTGCCCCTGCCCGAGCTGGCACTGAGCCACGCCAAGACGAGACTGGGCCAACTGGCCTTCAAGCGGTCGGTAAGCTGGGGGCGCATCAAGCTCTACGACTTCAAGCTCTCCATGACAACCTACTACGACATGACCGACATGCAGGCCAAGAGCGTGCTGCTGCACGAGATGATACACTACGTCATCGGCTATACCGGGCTGAAGGACACCTCGCCACACGGGGTGGTGTTTAGAGGCATGATGGACAACCTCAACCGCAAGCACGGATGGCAGATACGCACCATGACCGATACGCGCGGATGGAAGAAAGCGGCAGGCGAAGAGGCACAGCATCGCAAAAAGAACAATCCCGAAAAATACCTTGTGCTCGCCGTGGAGACAACTGACGACAGGTGCTTCCTCTCGCGTGTGAACCCCGCCTATGCCCACCGTCTGGACGTTATGGCTGCCCGCGCCTCCGAGGTGAGACACCACTGCTGGTACACCACGTGCGACACCGCCTTTGCCGACTATCCGCAGGTGCGGAGCCTGAGAGGACGGCGCATCAGCAGAGCCGACTTCGCACGCCTGCAGAACGTGATGGAACGTGTAGAGAACGTATGACACCCTTTTTCCCCGAAAACGAAATGCGATACCCATGAACAGATATCTTAAGAAAACAATGTTGGCACTGTGCAGCCTTGTGGCCGTGGCACTGCTGGCATGGTCGTGCGGCAGCAAGGAAGGCACCCGTGTCAACAACGTGGCCGATGTCAGGAAGGCTACGATAGGCGTGCAGCTCGGCACTACCAACGATGTGCAGGCTTCGCTCCTGGAGGAGAAGGGGCACGGCGCGCATGTGGAGCGTTTCACGAAGAGCGCAGATGCTGTGCAGGCTCTCTGTCAGGGCAAGATAGACTGCATGATAGAAGACGAATACCCCGCCAGGGCTTTCCTTCGCCGCAACCCTTCGCTGCGCATCCTGCCCCAGGTGTTCAGCACGTCAGACATAGCCGTATGTGTGGCAAAGGACAACGAACCGCTCCTGCAGGACATAGACCGCGCCATCGCACAGATGCGCAAGGACGGCACGCTCGACACCATCGTGGCACGCCATGTGGAAGGGCGCGCCACCGTAGCCTACACGCCACAGAACGAAGGCAAGCCACTGCCCGGAAGGCGTACGCTGCGATATGCCCTCAACGCCGCCTTCGAACCCTTCGAATATTACGAGGACGGCAGGATAGTGGGCATCGACGTGGATGTGGCACACGCCATCTGCGACCGCCTCGGCATGAATTTCGAATTGGTGGACATGGAGTTTGACGCCATCATAACATCCGTACAGGCGGGAAAGGCAGACGCAGGAATCTCCGCCATCACCATGACCGAAGAGCGCAGCAAGAACATCAGCTTCTCGAAGCCCTACGCCACCATGAAGCAGGTGGTTATCGTGCGCTCTGACGAGGCGACGGCACAGAGCCACGGACTGGTAGAGAAATTCCGCACCTGCTTCATCACGGGCCACCGCTACCAATACCTGCTTCAGGGACTCGGCAACACACTCGTTATCACCCTTTTCGCCATGGTGCTATCGCTGGTGCTCGGCACGCTGATAGCCATCGTGCGCGCCACGCACGACCGCAACGGCAACTTCCGCCTGCTCAACCTCCTGTGCCAGGTGTACCTCACGGTCATCAGGGGAACGCCATCCATGGTGCAGCTGCTCATCATCTATTATGTGGTCTTCGCCTCCGCCGACGTCAACAAGATTGTGGTGGCAATTACCGCCTTCGGACTCAACAGCGCTGCCTACATAGCCGAGGTGATACGCTCGGGCATCATGTCCGTCAGTCACGGCCAGATGGAGGCGGGCAGAAGTCTCGGACTCTCCTATGGCCAGACCATGCGCCTCGTGGTGCTGCCGCAGGCCTTCCGCAACGTGCTGCCCGCCATAGGCAACGAGCTTATCACCCTGCTCAAGGAGACATCCATTAGCGGATACATCGGACTGGTGGACCTTACCAAGGGCTCGGACATCATACGTAGTGTCACCTACGACGCCATGATGCCGCTGGGCATGGTGGCTGCCATCTACCTGCTCATCGTGCTCGCGCTCTCGGCAGGTGTGTCACAACTCGAGAAAAGACTGAACAGGAAAGCGTAACATCACACTCAAAACACTGAAGAGAAATATGCAGACAAACATGCAAGACACCAACAGGAAGGATGTGCTGATAGAGATAAGGAATCTCTGCAAGTCGTATGGCGACAACCAGGTGCTGCGCGGCATTTCTACCGACGTGTGTCGTGGGGAAGTCATCGCCGTCATCGGTCCGTCGGGGTGTGGCAAGAGCACATTCCTGCGCTCAATCAACATGCTGGAGAAACCCACCGGAGGACAAATCATTATAGGTGGCGAAGACATCGCATCGGACGGTGTCGACATCAACAAGGTAAGGCAGCGCATAGGCATGGTGTTCCAGCAGTTCAACCTGTTTCCCAACATGACCATCAAGCGCAACATCATGCTTGCTCCCGTAGAACTGGGCAAGATGACAAGGATAGGGGCTTCTGCCAAGGCCGACGAACTGCTGGCGCGCATAGGACTGGCGGACAAGGCCGATGCCTATCCCGACAGCCTCTCGGGCGGACAGAAGCAGCGCATTGCCATTGTTCGTGCCCTCGCCATGCAGCCGGAGGTAATGCTCTTCGACGAGCCTACCTCGGCACTCGACCCGGAGATGGTGGGCGAAGTGCTAGCCCTCATAAAGGACGTGGCGGCAGCAGGCATGACGATGGTGGTGGTGACGCACGAGATGGGGTTTGCAAGGGAAGTGGCTAACAGGGTGCTTTTCTTCAGCGACGGGCGCATTACCGAAGAGGGTACGCCGCAGCAGATTTTCGGCAACCCCAAGACGCAGCGTCTGCAGGATTTCCTCGGCAAGGTGTTGTAGCAGCAATACTAAGTCATCTCTTCAAGTAGTGAAGAGCGAAGACTGAAGAGTGAAGAATCTAATAAAGGTAAAAATGTAAAAGAGGGCATACGCCGGAAAGGCTGTTGTTAGGAGGTACGGCGCCCCCGCCGTACCACTCAAGCAAGAAAGCTGTTGCCTTGACTCCTTAACTCCCCAAAAATCTCCTTAACTCCCCAACTCCCCCTACTTTATGTAAAACTCCCGAGTCAGTTCTTCATACCACGGGGAGCGTTCGCCCGTAGAGGCCTGAAGCAGTTGGATGGTGTCTTCCATGCCCTCGGTGGCAGGATGCCTGGCAAACGACAGTAGCAAACGTCTGGGCGGTTTGCGTTCCACCGTCTTGACGAAACACCTGCGTACCAGGAAAAACCTTTTCAGCGCAGCCTCGAACATCAAGTTTTCCACAGCCTCGGCAGGGACGACAACGGAAAAGACACCCGTCTCGGAAAGCAGCCGCGCAACACCGCCAAAAAGGTCGGCAAAGGGAAGGCTGTCAGCATGCCGCGCCACGGCACGCTGGGGGTCAGGACTCTTCAGTGTCTCCAGGAAAAAGGGAGGGTTGCTCACGATAGCGTCGTAAAGCGTATCCACGGGACTGTAATCCTGCAGGCTTGCGCACGCTACACTTACCCTGTCGGCAAACGGACTGGCGGCGATGTTCTCCGAGGCCTGGCGGCACGCGTCAACGTCCACATCGATGGCATCCACTTGCGCCGTACCGAAACGCTGCGCCATCATGAGCGCTATCAGTCCCGTACCCGTGCCTATGTCCAGGATGCGGCGGCCGCCCCAAGCCCAGGCACCTAACAGCACGCCGTCGGTGCCAACCTTCATGCCACACCGGCCCTGACGGATGCCAAACTCTCTGAACTGGAAATCTGCTTTCTTTCTATCCATAACGTCGATGGCTTAACTTTTTTCCCCTACCATACAAACGCATATTCTTGCAAAATATTTTGCAGAAATGAAAAAAACATGACTTAAAGCAAGAAATAATAGGTGGAAACCTGTCATAGTTACATAAAAAATAACTACCTTTGCACGAAATAAGCCAATAGCGACACACCAATGGATGTAGCAATCGTAAAATACAATGCCGGAAACATCTACTCCGTAGTCAACGCCATGAGGCGGCTCGGCATAGAACCAGTACTTACCGACAATGCCGAAAGGCTTGCCAAGGCAGACCGTGTGCTCTTCCCAGGACAGGGACAGGCGCGCGAGGCGATGGACTACCTGAAGGCACACCACCTCGACCAGGTCATCAAAGACCTCAGACAGCCCGTGCTCGGCATCTGTGTAGGCCAGCAGTTGCTTTGCCGCCACTCCGAAGAGGGCGATGTGGACTGCATCGGCATCTTCGACGCAGACGTGAAGCGCTTCCGCCCAGAGAGGCACGAAGACAAAGTGCCCGCCATGGGGTGGAACCAGTTGCACGACCTCAAGACTGACCTCTACCGCGGCTTGGGCAACCATAACCAGACGGCTGAGGGGGAAACGCTCGGCGAGAAAGCACCGTATGTCTACTTCGTGCACAGCTACTACGTGCCGCTATGCGAGCAGACCATCGCTACGGCACACTACATACTGCCATACAGCGCATCGCTGCACAAGGACAATTTTTACGCCTGCCAGTTCCATCCCGAAAAGAGTGGGGCGGTAGGCGAACAGATACTGAAAAACTTCCTCGAAATATGATAGAACTCATACCTGCCATAGACATCATCGACGGACAGTGCGTGCGCCTCACCAAGGGAGACTACGGTCAGAAGAAAGTGTACAGCGACAGCCCCGCAGAGGTGGCGCGCCATTTCGAAAGCCTCGGCTTCAAGCGGCTGCACGTGGTAGACCTGGACGGTGCCAAGTCGAAGCACGTGGTAAACGATGACGTGCTGAGGCGCATCACTGCTGATACCTCGCTCTGCGTAGACTTCGGAGGCGGCATCAAGACCGAGGCGGACCTGGAGAAGGCTTTCGCTGCAGGAGCCAGTATGGTTACGGTGGGAAGCATTGCCGTCACCAACCCGGCACTCTTCCTGGAATGGGTAGACAGGTACGGAGCGGAAAAACTCATTCTCGGTGCCGACGTACGCCACGGTAAGGTGTCCATCAACGGATGGAAGGAAGACTCGGAAGAAGACCTGCTGCCCTTCCTCGGACAATATGTGGAGAGGGGCGTGCGCAACGTGCTCTGCACGGAGATAAGCAAGGACGGAACGATGCAGGGACCTGCCGTAGAACTGTATGAGCGCATCATGGCTGCCTATCCCTCGCTTCACCTCATCGCCTCGGGAGGCGTGTCGTGCAACGCGGACATCAAGACGCTCGAGAGCCGCGGCATCCCCGCCGTAGTGTTCGGAAAGGCGTTCTACGAGGGGAAAATCGACATTCGGGAACTCGGCACGTAACAACCGCGCCATACCTGTTTTCGTCGATACGCATACAACATCAGAAACACTTCCACAGACAATGGAACAGAACTTAAACAAAGGCTTGGCCAAACGCATCGTGCCATGTCTCGACGTGAAGAACGGAGAGACGGTAAAGGGGACCAACTTCGTGAACTTGCGGAGCGCGGGCGACCCCGTGGAACTGGGAAAGGCATACAGTGATGCCGGGGC
Source organism: Oscillospiraceae bacterium (assembly GCA_963624905.1). Lineage (GTDB taxonomy): Bacteria > Bacteroidota > Bacteroidia > Bacteroidales > Bacteroidaceae > Prevotella. The sequence goes on along the minus strand of CAVFRG010000041.1, from coordinate 17,693 downwards.
TGACGAACTTGTCTTTCTCGACATCACGGCAAGCTATGAGGGACGCAAGACGTTCGCCGACATGGTGACACGTGTGGCGGCAGAAATAAACATTCCGTTCACCGTGGGTGGCGGCATCAACGAGCTGGCGGATGTAGACCGGCTGCTCAATGCCGGTGCCGACAAGGTGAGCGTCAACAGTGCTGCCATACGGCGCCCGCAACTCATCGACGAGATAATAGGCCACTACGGGTCGCAGGTGTGCGTGTGTGCCATCGATGCACGACTCGACGAGGACGGGTGGCACTGCTATGTCAAAGGTGGCAGGGAACGGGTTGAGCGCGGACTCTTCGAATGGGCTAGGGAAGTGGCTGACAGGGGAGCCGGAGAAATACTCTTTACCAGCATGGACCACGACGGCGTGAAACAGGGGTTTGCCAATGAGGCGCTCGCAAGGTTGGCAGACGAAGTGGACATTCCCGTCATCGCCTCGGGAGGTGCAGGGACGATGGAACACTTCAGGGATGCCTTCGTCTGCGGAAAAGCTGATGCTGCCCTGGCGGCAAGTGTCTTCCATTTCGGGGAAATCGCCATACCCGAGCTCAAGGCATACCTCGCCCATGAGGGGGTCAACGTGAGAAGATAAACATAAAGGAAACAAATGACAAACACATGGAAATAGATTTCGAAAAGCAGGGCGGACTGGTACCTGCCATCATACAGGATGCCGTGACACGCAACGTGCTCATGCTCGGATACATGAACAGGGAGTCGTACGAGAAGACCATCGCCACAAAAAGGGTTACCTTCTGGAGCAGGTCGAGAGAGTGCCTGTGGACAAAAGGCGAGACTTCAGGCAACTTTCTCGAGCTGGTAGACATACAGGTGGACTGCGACAACGACACGCTCCTCGTAACGGCACACCCGCAAGGACCTACTTGCCATAAGGGTACGGACACCTGCTGGGGGAAAGACAACGACATGAACCCGATACTCTTCCTTTCGGAGCTGCAGGACTTCATAGGCAAGCGCCACGAGGAAATGCCGGAAGGAAGCTACACGACAAGCCTCTTCAGGAAAGGCGTCAACAAGATGGCGCAGAAAGTGGGAGAGGAGGCCGTAGAAACCATCATTGAGGCGACAAACGGTGACAACGGAAAACTGCTCTACGAGGCTTCCGACCTTATCTACCACCTCGTCGTGCTGCTTACGGCCAAGGGATTGAGGATAGAGGACGTGGCCAAGGAACTGCAAATGCGCCATGACCCGGAATGGGACAAGAAAAGACGCCAGGCCAAGAGCAACGGCGAAATGAAATGAAGTAAAAATGCGGGCCTCGGCCATGCTAAATACAACTAAACAGGAAACAGATGTTGATAGATTACCGCAACGTAAACATATACCAGGCTGACAAGTGCGTACTTGCCAACGTCAACTTCCATATCTACGAGGGCGAGTTTGCGTATATTATAGGTAAGGTGGGATCGGGCAAAAGTTCTCTGCTCAAGACGCTCTACTGCGAACTTGACCTGGTGGAAGGGGAAACGGAGAAAGCCGAAATCCTCGGAAGGGACCTCACCGCCATCAGGCGCAAAGACGTGCCCGCTCTCCGCAAGGAACTGGGCATCATCTTCCAGGACTTCCAACTGCTGCACGACCGCAGCGTGAGGAGCAACTTCGAGTTTGTGCTCAAGGCCACAGGATGGAAAGACAAGAAAGACCGCGCGCAGCGCATGGAGGAGGTGCTGCAGAGTGTGGGCATGGCAGACAAGATGGACAAAAGGCCACACGAGTTGTCGGGTGGCGAGCAGCAACGCATCGCCATAGCCCGAGCATTGCTCAACCATCCCAAAATCATCATTGCCGACGAGCCTACCGGCAACCTTGACCCCGAGACGGCAAGCAACATCGTGTGCCTGCTCAAGGACATTACAAGACAGGGAACAGCCGTTGTGATGACTACACACAACATCCCCATGCTCGACAAGTATCCCGGCATTGTGTACCGGTGCAAGGACGGCGCCATACACGACGTGACGAGGGAGTACAACCGCATGGACCTTACGGAGGATGCGGAGGAAAGCTGAACTTGACTGACAATAAAAATATTAACCGGTGTGGAGCATAATATGTGCATTCCACAGTAACACATAATAGACTATGAAAGTGATGAAATTCGGAGGAACTTCCGTAGGTACGCCCGAGCGTATGAAGGGAGTGGCCTCATTGGTTACGGAATCGGGTGAACAGACGTTCGTCGTGTTGTCTGCCATGAGCGGAACAACCAACTCGCTCGTCGAGATTTCCGACTATTTGTACAAGAAAAACCCCGAGGGTGCTAACGAAGTCATCAACAACCTCGAGAACAAGTACATGCAGCACGTGGAGGAACTCTATTCTACGGATGACATGAAGCTGACCACACGCGAATTCCTGCATAGCGAATTCGACTATCTGCGCTCGTTCACCAAAGACCTCTTCACATCGTTCGAGGAGAAAAGCATCGTGGCTCAAGGTGAAATCATGAGCACAAATATGGTTGTAAATTACTTGAAGGAACAGGGTGTAAATGCCGTGCTGCTCAACGCGTTAGACTTCATGAGAACCGACAAGAACGCAGAGCCAGACCCACAGTATATCAAGGAAAAGCTCTCTGCCGTCATGGAGCAGAACCCCGATAACCAGATTTATGTGACACAGGGTTTCATCTGCCGCAATGCCTACGGCGAGGTAGACAACCTGCAGCGTGGAGGAAGCGACTACACGGCTTCGCTCATCGGTGCAGCACTGCCTGCCGAGGAAATCCAGATATGGACCGACATCGACGGCATGCACAATAACGACCCGCGCGTGGTGGACAACACCGAGGCGGTGCGACAACTCAACTTCGAGGAGGCTGCAGAGCTGGCTTACTTCGGCGCAAAAATCCTGCACCCCACATGTGTGCAGCCGGCCAAGTATGCCGGTATCCCCGTCCGACTCAAAAACACAATGGACCCCAAGGCCGACGGAACCATCATCGACAACGTGATAGTAAGGGGAAAAATAAAGGCGGTAGCTGCCAAGGACAACATCACGGCCATCAAGATTAAGAGCAGCCGTATGTTGCTGGCAACGGGATTCCTGCGCAAGGTCTTCGAAATATTCGAGAGCTACCAGACTCCCATCGACATGATAGCCACCTCAGAGGTGGGCGTAAGCATGAGCATCGACAAGGACGACCATCTCAACGACATTGTCAACGAACTGAAGAAGTATGGTACTGTTACCGTCGACTCGGACATGTGTATCATCTGCGTGGTGGGCGACCTCGACTGGAGCAACGTAGGCTTCGAAACGCTTGCTACCGATGCGATGAAAAACATCCCCGTACGCATGATTTCGTATGGTGGAAGCAACTACAACATTTCATTCCTCATCCGCGAGAAGGACAAGAAGCAGGCGTTGCAGAACCTGAGCAATGTGCTGTTCGGATAATATGAACCATCATAGAAACAAGTATTATAAATAGGTATTATATAAATAAGTAAAAAACAAAACGTACCTACTTGGTTTCTCAATCGTCACTAAAACAGAAAAAGACAATAGAGTATGAAAGGAACATTCCCCGTAGAGAAGTTTCAGGAGATACAGACTCCTTTTTATTATTATGACACTGCTGTGTTGAGAAAGACACTGCAGACCATTTCCGAAGAGGCAGGCAAGCACGAAGGATTTGAGGTGCACTATGCCGTCAAGGCCAATGCCAACCCCAAGGTGCTGCGCATCATCAGTGCTGCCGGACTGGGAGCCGATTGCGTGAGCGGTGGCGAGATACAGGCTGCCGTCAATGCTGGTTTCCCGGCTTCTAAAATCGTTTATGCCGGTGTGGGTAAAAGCGACTGGGAGATTAAGCTAGGACTGGAAAAGGGTATCTTCTGTTTCAATGTCGAGAGTGTTCCTGAACTGGAGGTAATCAACGAGTTGGCTGCCCGCCAGGGCAAGATGGCACAGGTGTGCTTCCGCATCAATCCGGATGTAGGGGCACATACGCATGCCAACATCACCACCGGCTTGGCAGAGAACAAGTTCGGCATTGCTATGCGCGACATGGAGAGTGTCATCGCCGAGGCGGCAAAGATGGAAAATATTTCCTTTCAGGGACTTCATTTCCACATTGGTAGTCAGATACTTGACATGGGTGACTTCGAGGCTCTCTGCAACCGCATCAACGAGTTGCAGGACCAGTTGGAGAAGCATCACATTGCGGTAAAAAACATCAATGTGGGCGGAGGCCTCGGCATCGACTACAAGAATCCGGACAGAGTGCCCATACCCGACTTTGCTGCTTATTTCGACACATACGCCAAGTTCCTGAAGCTTCGCCCTGGTCAGAAGCTGCACTTCGAGTTGGGACGGTCTGTAGTAGGACAGATGGGAAGCCTCGTTTCCAGAACACTCTATGTGAAGCAGGGCACCGCCAAGCAGTTTGCCATCGTTGATGCGGGCATGACCGACCTGATACGCCCCGCACTCTACCAGGCTTACCACAAGATTGAGAACATTTCGAGCGACCAGCCCGTAGAGACATACGATGTGGTGGGCCCTATCTGCGAGTCGAGCGATGTCTTCGCCAAATCGGTAGACCTCAACAAGACCAAAAGGGGCGACCTAATAGTGCTGCGCTCTGCCGGAGCCTATGGCGAGATTATGGCCAGCCAGTACAATTGCCGGCAGCTGCCCAAGGGCTACATTACGGAGGATTTGTAAATGGAAGTCTTTAGCACGATGTCTGTCATCATAGGGGGATTGCTGCTGGTGCTGGCTATTGTGGCATCGGTGGTCAATCCCTTTCTGCGCCCGCTTCGTTTCCCCAGTCGGGGAAAGGGAGGGGAAACGGAAGCCGGTGAAGAGGCCGATGACGACGAAAAGCAACCGGTGCATGGCGGAAGGGTGCCCGTAACGGTGCTTGTCACCGCCCACGATAGCTTGCACGAGCTGAAGCGCAACCTGCCCGCCTTGCTCAGCCAGAAGTACGGGCCTGGCTATCAGGTTGTGGTGGTGTGCCAGAGTACTGACGGCGAAACCATCGACTGGCTGAAGCGAATGACGGCACAGTATCCGCACCTCTATTTTACCTACATTCCCGAGAAATCGCGTTACATGAGCCGCAAAAAGCTCCAGATAACGCTCGGCGTAAAAGCCGCCCGGCACGAATGGATAGTCCTTACCGAGCCTTCGTGCCGCCCGGTGGATCAAGGTTGGCTTGAGGCCATGACACGCCAGTGCCAAGATGCCAACAGCCTCATACTGGGATATGTTGCCCTTGACGGAGAAACAAAGGGTGTACGCCGGTTTGAGAACATACGCAAGGCGCACTACCTTCTGCGACGTGCCCAGCGCAGGTGCGGTTACCGTACCAATATGCCGTGCGTTGCCTTCCGCAAGAGCCTATTTATGCAGCAACAGGGTTTCCAGGGCAATCTCGAACTGGTGCGTGGCGAATACGACTTCCTCGTTAATAAATATGCGTCGTATGGCAACACGGCGGTAGAACTCTCCCGTGAAGCATGGTTGCTGCAGGATGAGCCTACCGACAAGGAATGGCGCAACAACAGGCTTTATCTGCACGCTTCGCGACACCTGCTCGAGGGGGCAACGTCCATGCGTACACTGATGTTCTTCGACCATCTGCTGCCTCATCTCAGCATGGTTGCCTCCATTGTCGCCCTGGCGTGTTCGGTAATGGGCAGCGACTGGGTTATTGCGGCGTGTGCCGGAGTATCCCTTCTCCTGCTCTTTATGCTTCGCCTGTGCATAGCATGGCGGGCAGTGCGACGTTTTGACGACAGCATCTCTGCCTTCATGTTACCTTTCTACGAGTATGGCATCATTTGGCGCAACCTTGCGGACAACTGGCGTTACTGGCGTGCCGACAAAAATGACTTTACAAGCCACAAACTATGACTGCCCTTCTCTCTATCCTCCCATCGGGGAGGGATGAGGGAAGGGACGCTCATCTAACACACCATAAAAACCAAGGAGGGAAATAGATGAAAGTTTATCTGTTCATAAAGCAAAAGAAGCGTAGCATAGCATTGTACAAAGCCTACTTCGAAGCGATGAGCAAACACATGTCTGTATCGCCTACGCTCGAGGATGCAGACATAGTGCTGCTGTTCGGTGCCTGGAGTGCGGAAGGGGCAAGGGTGGCACGCAAGGCCGTAAAAATGGGGATTCCTTATGTAGTGTGCCCCCTCGGTGATATTTCGCCACGCAACAACGCCAATCCTTATATGAAGAGGCACATGCAGACGGCTTGTTTTCAGAAAAAAATGTGTTGGAAGGCAAACCTGCTGGTAGCCACTACCCCTATGGAGTATGCCTGGCTGCAGAAACTGGGATGGAACAAGAGCCTGGTGCTTATCAGGTATTTTTCGTATAGCAAGTTGACTGCGCTGGAAACGATGGTGGGCGAGTGGAAGGACGTCTGCTCTGCTGTAATCAACGCTTTTGAAGAACGCAAGACTAAAATGATAGCAGGCAAAACCAAGGATGCCATCGTTGCGCAAATACTTCAGATACAGAGCCGCATGCCACATAAGAACATTCCGCAGCAGTACCTTGACAACCTGCATACACTGCTTTATGCCGACAACTATGACGAAGATGCTCTATGCCACGAACTGGCAAGGCTCAAACTCACCGCATATGCTGCTTCGGTGTTTGAGGTAATGAGCGTCAAGACAGGACTTACGGAGGGCTTTATGCCGCTGCCCGCACATGAAGGCAGGAAAAGCCGTGAGATACTGGACTATGTAAAATAGCAGAGCGCAATATGCTATTTCGTATGCTATTTTGTACGGCATTTTGTATGCTATTTCGTACACCATAACAAACCATTCTGACAAAAACGATGATAGACAGGGCAACCATTAACCGCATCATGGATGCTACCAAGATAGATGAGGTAGTGTCCGAATTTGTTACGCTCAAGAAGCGGGGCGTCAACTACATCGGCCTTTGCCCTTTCCACAACGATTCTCACCCCTCATTCTCGGTGTCCCCAACACGTGGCATCTGCCATTGCTTTACTTGTGGAAAGGGAGGCAATGCCGTCAACTTCCTCATGGAGTTGGAGCAGATGACCTATCCCGATGCGCTACGTTGGCTAGCACGCAAGTACAACATAGAGATACAGGAACGCGAACTCTCCGACGAGGAGAAACAACGCGAGAGCCAGCGCGAGTCCATGTTTATCGTCAACGAATGGGCAGCCAAGTATTTTCAAAAGGTCCTTCAGGAAGATGTAGACGGACGTGCCATCGGTATGCAATATTTCCGTAGCCGCGGATTTCGCGATGACATCATACGCAAGTTCCAATTGGGCTTTTCGCTCTCCAGCCGCACGGCTACTGCCGACGCTGCCGTCAAGGCGGGCTACAACCCGAAATATCTTGCTGCCACGGGTGTGCTTATTGCCAGCGACAAGGAACCGGGCACTTATTTCGACCGCTTTTCGGGGCGTGCCATTTTCCCATGGCTCAGTGTCAGCGGCAAGGTGGTGGCGTTCGGCGGACGTGTGCTCGACAGCCGTACCAAGGGCGTCAACCAGAAATATGTCAATTCGCCCGATAGCGAGATTTATCACAAAGAGCGCGAACTATACGGACTTTTCCAGGCCAAGAAGGCCATAGCCAAGGAGGACTGCGTCTTCATGGTGGAAGGGTATACGGATGTCATCTCTATGCACCAGTGCGGCATAGAGAACGTGGTGGCGAACTCGGGCACAGCGCTCAGCGTCCACCAGATAAGGTTGCTCCACCGCTTTACCAACAACATCGTACTGCTCTACGACGGAGATGCGGCGGGCGAACATGCAGCACTGCGCAGTACGGACATGCTCCTCGAGGAAGAGATGAACGTAAAGGTTCTCTTCCTGCCTAACGGCGACGACCCCGATAGTTTTGCACGCAGCCACACGGCAGAAGACTTCCGCAGATACATCGCCGAGCATCAAACCGATTTCATACAGTTCAAGACTGAACGCTTGCTCAAGGGGGTTACCGACCCCGTAAAACGGAGCCAGGCCATCAACTCCATCGTTGAAAGCATCTCCAAAATCAAGAACCAGATAACAAGAGCTTCGTACATTACTGACTGCTCGCACCGCCTCGGCGTGAATGAGGCCATCATTGTCAATGCGCTCAACAATTTTGTGCGCAACGGACTTGCTGAGCAAGTACGCGAGGAACGCCGTGCGGCAGGTCTCTCCGTACAGCCGTCACAAGGGCAGGTAGGGCAGACTGCAGGGAACTCTGCGGCTGGCGGAATGTCACCTCTCGACAAGCTGCTCAAGGTGGAAACGCTCCTCGTCCAGACGGTGCTCCTTCATGGCGAGGAGTGTATCACGGTAAAGGACAGCGAAGAAAACGACATAAAACTCCCCCTGGCACAATACGTCAGTCTCGACATGGCAGGCGACGGCTTCAGGTTTCACAACGAACTGTACAATAAAATCTTGCAGGAAGCGGTAGAGCATCTCGACGATGAAGGGTTCAAGGCTGAGACCTACTTTGCCAACCACCCCGACCCCGAAGTGAGCAAACTGGCAGGAATGATGACGGGGCAGCAGGAGGTATCCACGGCAAGCCTCCAAATGAAGATGAACCCCGAAAAACTACGCCAACTGGTACAAAAAGACCTTCTCAGCTTCCGCACACACTACATAGCCCAACGCCTCGTAGAGGTGCGGCAGGAGTTTGCTGCCAACCCCACCAACATGGAGCTGGTGTCTGAGTTTACCCGGCTCAAGCAGATGAATAGTCTGCTGGCCAACCAGTCGAACATTATCTTCAACTGACATGATAAACATCCATTGGATATACCTGCTCGTTTGGCTGGTGCTCACGCTACCCGCCGTGGTGGCTGTGCTCATGGACAACAAACAACCCGCCAAGGCCATGGCGTGGATTCTACTGTTGGTTTTCGTGCCCTATGCCGGACTGGTGCTTTACTTCTTCTTCGGGCAGAACGTGCGCAGGCAACGGCTCATCAGCAAGCGCTCCATGGACCAGCTCACCAAGCGTTCCATGCTCGAGTTTGCCGAGCAGGAAAACCTGCATCTGCCCGAAGACGGACAACCGCTCATGCGACTTTTCACCAACCAGAACTGGGCCTTGCCTTTCAAGGACAATCGCGTGGATGTATTCACCTCCGGGAGCGACTTTTTCCTATCCCTGTTGCAAGCTATAGGTTCTGCCCGCCATCACATACATCTGGACACCTACATCATAGAAGACGATGCGCTGGGAAGACTCATTGCCGATGCACTGATCGACAAGGCACGGTTAGGCGTAGAGGTACGCCTTGTCTACGATGATGTGGGATGCTGGAGGGTAAAAGATGCTTTTTTCGAACGATTGCGCGATGCGGGAGTGGAGGTGCATGCCTTCATGCCCGTCAGGTTCCCAGCCTTCACCCGCAAGGTTAACTACCGAAACCATCGCAAGCTATGTGTCGTAGACGGCAAAGTGGCATTTATCGGTGGCATGAACATCGCTTTGCGCTATGTGCGCGGGGATAATGGACGGGCTTGGCGCGACACTCATCTGCGCATAGAGGGCGGCGGAGTGTATGCCGTACAGCGTGCCTTTCTTGTAGATTGGTATTTTGTAGACCGCACGCTCATTACCGACCGCTGTTATTATCCCCCCATAGCTGAAGGCATCAGCAACGACTGCTTGGTACAGGTGGTGACGGCAAGCCCCATTTCTCTTTGGCCAGACATCATGCAGGGTTATGTGCGCATCCTGCTGCAGGCACGCCGTTACGTGTACATCGAGACACCTTATTTCCTGCCCACCGAACCGGTACTCTTTGCCCTGCGCACGGCTGCCCTGTCGGGGGTGGACGTAAGGTTGATGGTACCGCACCATACGGATGCGCGACTTGTAGAATGGGCTTCGCGCTCTTACTTGATGGAGGCCATCGAGGCGGGTGTCAAGGTATATCTCTACCAAGAGGGATTCAACCACAGCAAGCTTCTCGTTACTGACGATTGCCTGTGCACCTGCGGAAGCACCAATGTCGATTTCCGTAGTTTCGAAAATAATTTTGAGGCGAATGCTTTCTTCTACGACCGTTCTATGGCGTTGCGCATAAAGGACATCTTCATTGCCGACCAACGCAGCTGCCTGCTTGTAGACAACGTTTCGTTCTTCGTGAAACGGCCGTTCTTAAAGCGTCTCTTCGAGTCGGTGGTACGTTTGTTGTCACCATTGCTATAGCTGGGTCTACATTGCCATAGCCGTGCCGTCATGGAGGAGTGGGGGCAGGAAAATGGATAATAGACAAGGTCAGATGCCGTCTTTCTTCAATTCCGAGTAGATGCGGTCGAAGTACTGGTGGAGCTGTAGCTTGTTGTCTATAATGTCCCTAAGTTGCTTGAGATTCTTCTCGTTGGGAGAGTTGGGTATCCATAGCTTGATGTAGCCTCTGGTAGAGTATTTCTCGTCCATGTGCTGCGAGAAGCGTTGCCATTGTTCCTCCTTGTTCTGCTGCGGGTTGTTTTCCAGTCCGTATTGTATGGCACGGGTAAATATTTCCTCCGTGTCGATGTCACGGTCTGCCTCCGCCACAATCTTGCCGTATATGCTGCGCGGTTGCCTGCTCGACGAAGCCCTGTGGTCTTCCACCGCCTCTTTCATTATCTTTATCTGCTCAGCACTGAACCATCGCTTGAGCCGCGCATCTGCCATGAGAATCTTCCCCCCGGTAAGATGGTGGATGGCTCTGGGCCCGGACATCCCGAGGTCGTGATAGGCTGCCACCACGTATACCATATCCATGTCAGCCCCAGTAATCTTGGCAAGCAGCAGCGAGTTCTTGATGACGCGCAGCACATGGCGCAAGCCGTGGCTATGGCCGAAAGCATTGTAACGGGGCAGTATCTGCTGCTCCACAAATTCCATGAGGTCGAGACTGACGTTGTTTTCCATAATCATTTATTTACCGTTACTTACAGGCATGCCCCCGCCAACATGATGACTGTAACAATGCCGAAGACGAAGATGTTGCGAGCCGTCATGCCCAACACCTTGTTAAGTTCCCTTCCTTTCCCTATCTTTTTCATCTTGTGGTAGGTAAGGTTGTGCAGACCGATGTAGAGGGCTGCAAACGGCAGGAATATACAGTTGCCCTTGTCGTTCAGCGTATCTGCCACGACAGATGCCATAACGATGAGAATGGCGATGTTTCCCAATGCGCAGTACAGGCGTTCGGCGTTCTTTTGTCCGATACGCACCACCAGGGTGTTCTTGTTGTCGAGGCGGTCGCCATCCCGGTCCCGGTAGTTGTTGACGATGAGCAGCGTATCCACCGCCATGCCACATGCCAGAGACAATGCTACCACCTGTACCGTAACGCATTGCAGTTCGGGAGGAAGCACAACATAATAGGTGCAGCAAACTGGTACGATGCCGAAAAAGAGGAGCACCAGCAGGTCGCCCATGCCGTGGTAACTGAGGCAGGTAGTGTAGAGAAAGCAGAACACCACGCAGCATACGCCCACCAGTACCATCTCTATACCACCAAACCATATGAGCGGAAGCCCTACGGCGCACCCGGCCATCGTGGTGAGGGCAATGGCACGCTTCATGGCCTTGAGGGTTACCCAGCCTTCCGTGCACGCCCTTTTGGGTCCGAGCCTTGTCTCGCCGTCATTGCCGTGCTTACAATCGAAATAGTCGTTTACCAGGTTGCTGTCTATCTGCATAATCCATGCGAAGAGGAGGCAGAGTACAGCCGCACCCCATCTTACGGAGGTGTGGCTTGTCGCCTCTGCATCCTTCACGGCCATGGCTACAGCTATCATTACCGGTACTGCTGCCGCACTCAGCGTCTTGGGGCGTGCTGCAAGCAACCATGCCTGGGGCGAATTGGTCCTGATGCTTTCCTTTTGGAAAGTCTTGTTGTCCATTTGCTTTCTTGTTTATTTGCTTTTTCTTGCTTATGCCTTTTAGTTGAAGAAGTTCCAGCTCACACCGAAGCGGAACACGCTTCCGTTGGTAGGGTAGTGGGGGGCGAGGAAATAGTTCTTGTCGCCCGACCCTCCATTGATGTGGCTCATCATGACAAAGAAGCGTGCATGCTTGATGTGTACGTTGGCGTAGACATTGACAAAGGGGTAGTTGCCCACCTTTACGTTGTTGTCGCCGTTGCCCTGTACGGTAAAGCTGCCGAGAGCGGGCGAATAGTCGGGAGCCTCGTAGCTGGTAAAGTACCTCAAGTCGGCTCCCAGTTCAATGTTGAGAACCTTCACTACCGGGAACTTGATGTAGAGGTTGCTGTATACGTTCAGTGTCGGCACGGGAATCACCGACATGTCGCTTGAGTGCTGGTATGTGATGACATTCTCCCAGTTGAGGATTCCCCACCTTACGTCCTGCAGCAGTTGTGCCGTCAGCAGGTTGACCGGTGCTCCGCTCTGCATGGGGGCTACGGTAACCTCTGTGCGCGAAATCTTGTTGTTGACGGTCGTGATGTTATACTTCTGCGAGAAGTACGTGTGGTTCTTTATCTCGTCGACAGCTACGCGCAATGTGGTGTTTGTCTTTCCAAATCTGAGTGTTCCCATGAGGCGGGTGTGTATTATCTTGTCAAGGCTTTCCTCCCACCAGAAGTGGCGCGCATGGTATGTACGGAAATAGAAAGAGGGAGTCTGACGGTGGAAGAACCCGTCTGCGATGATGGAGAGCGTGTCTCCGAGGAACGGCACATTGAGGTCTACACTTCCGTCTACGGCCAGCGTACCGGCATCTTCGCCCGTGATGCCTATCTCGGCTACAGCGTTGTAATGCAGCAGTTTGCCCTGCCTCTTGCTCAGCTGCCCGCCCACGCTCAGACAGTGCTCGTTGTATTTGGCAATACCGGCCTGTCCGTCGGGTAGTTCGAAATGGCGGATGTCATAGCTGGCAAACAATTTTACACCGGCTTTTGCCCACTTGCTGAAGCCCTCGAGTGTGGCGAGAGCCAAGGTATTTTTCAGTTCCCAGTGTTTGGTATCATCGCAGATGGAGTCGCCCGGATACTTGTTGTCCGTATAGTACTGGTTGAGGTAGTAGTCGGGGGGTGTCTGGTATGCCAGATAGGAGCGTGTGTAGTTGTCAAATTTCAGCGTGTGTATAAAACTCGTTACGGGCACATACTCGTCCTTGAGCCATGCCGTGTCGGCAGCCGCTTTCTTTTCCTGGGCGAGGATGCTGTCTGCCGCTGTCTTCCCTTCCACGCTGATACGGCCTCCGTCCTTATCCTTCTCTTTGTCGGCAGCTGGTTCCTTGCCTGCTATCTTGGCATCAGAGGGGCGTCCGGCATACTTGGGTGCCTCAAACTCCTTCTCGTCAAACTTGGTGCCATCGGCCTTGGCCTTCTTTCTGGCTTTCTCCTTCGCTTCCAGGGCGTCATTCTCCTTTTTCGACTCCATGGCAAACTTCTTGGCCTTTATCTCCTCCTCCGTCATGGGCACCTTGTGGCTGAAGCCAAGACTATAGCGATGGTTGAAGAAGATGTGCTGGCTGTTGTTGCGGTTCCAGTTCTGCGTCAGCACCGTCGGAATCTCGTTCGATGCATAGCTGTCGTTGAAGTGCTCGGGGTGCTTGATGTAGTCGTCGCTTGAAATACCGCCGTTCTCCGTCACTTTCTGATGCAGTGTGTAGAAGAGGAGGTGTGCCTGGTACCTTTCACCCAGGTAAGAGCCCCACATGGTGTACTTGAAGTGCGATGTGCTCTGCGCATCGTAGTAGCCGCGCCCGTACTTGTAATCGAAACGGAAGCCTACACCGATGCGCTTGCCCGCGTTGACGGCAAAGAGGGCTTTGAAGTCATCCTCTCCGTTGGTGCGGTTTCCGCAACTGTTGAGCGTTACATTCGTGATGGGCGAATAGGTATTGGTAAAATGGAAGTTAGCCACATCGGTAAGAACAAAGTCGTAGGGCTGTGCAAAGATGAACTGTCCCTGCTGCAACGGTCTGTCGATGAAGATGCGGTTGATGCGTGGCGACCCGAGATTGCCGAGTGTGTTGTACTCTCCCCTGAGCCCTTCGGTAAAGGTAGTATTCATGTACATGTGCTGCATGGTGTCCACCTCTGCCACCTGCCTGTCACCGAAGCGTTCGTCAATGGTCCACACTTTCAGACCGCGCGGTATTTCCTTGTCCGAGCCGAGGCTGTCGGGGCTGATACGATTGTTGTTGTTGTCGACGGGTGCGAACAGGTTATCCTGGTTGTTGTTAAAATCACTTTGTGCCGCAACCGGCATGGTTGCAGCACAAAACATGAATATAGCGTAAAATTTTGTTTTGTTCTTCATTACTTGCGGAATAGTCGAATACATACTTCGGCGATTTTCAGTACCACTCCAACGAGTAGTACAATAGTGGCTGGCGTACGGTCGTCCATGGTGTACCACATGCACAAGCCCGCCACAGCGAGCAGGATAAAGGCTATGTTCAGCCTGTTTCTCACTTTGATGTTCTGCCGGTCACTGTAGTTTATGCGGCGGAAATGGTGGTGTGGGCGTACGGCATACGACTCCTTTGTTCCGTCTCCTTCCGTTGTGCTCTCTATTGGCGTTACATTCTCCTGCGCGGGTGTTTCGTTTATAGTCCCGTTCTCGGGGGTCTTGTCAAGTGTATTTTCAGTTGTCATTATTTTCTGTCTGTTGTGATGAATACGAGTGAAGGGGCACGAAGTGTTCCTTTAACGTATTATTTTACCAAATCTCTCAGTCCGTTGAAAATCGCGTCCTTACGGTCTATCGTCTTCTTGCGGAACTTGCCGAAAATGCGTGCCACATCGTTCTTCTTCTTCGTGAGTGCCACCTTGTCGGTTATGACATCTTCTGCCGGCGACTTGAATCCGGTAGACCTTCCTTCCTCGTAGGTGTAGTTGAGGTGGTTAATGGTAAGTTTCACGTTCCCGTCCGATATTTGTGCAATGAGGTTGTATCTTGCCTCGGTACGGTCGAGCGAGATGAACGAACTGCTGAACACGATCCATTCATCCATGGCATTGGCTATGACGTGTTCGTCCTTATTGACGAGTGCAATCCGGCTTTTGATGCTGTTCTTGTCCTGAGTCAGCTGAGCCATGTATCCGTACACGATGTCGTAGAGCTGTGCTGCACTCTTTCCCGGAGCCGGAATGTTTTCTTCGAACTCCACCTTTCCGTTCTCGTCGGTCGTTACAGCCCCTTCAAGATATTTGGGGTCTTCCTTCAGTTTCACGCCATTGGCCGTAGTGGGCACGCTTTCCTGCTTCGCTTTTTTGCTCTCCACGGGTGCGGGAGTGGTAGGTATTACCCATCCGCCTGTGGTCTTTCCCCCGGCTTCGGTCCCCGCCTTTTCTGTTGCTTCAGCAGCTTTGCCGGCAGTAGTGCCGTTGCCTTTTTCCAAAGTCTCGGCCTTAATCTTTTCTGCCTCGTTTCTGAGCTTTTCCGCCTCGGCCTCAGCAGCCTTTATTTGCTGTTTTATCTTCTCTGTTTCGGCCTTGCTCTTCGCCTCTTCAGCCTTTTTGGCCTCTTCGGCTTCCTTTTCAGCCTGTAGCTTTGCCTGCTTGGCTTGTTCTACGGCCTTTTTTGCCTCCTCCAGCTTTTTCTGGGCTTCTTCCAGTTGTTGTTGGGGCGTGAGCACGCTCTGGGCCTGCAGGGTTGCCAGAGGGAGCAGCATAAGTATGGGGATGAGGATTTTTTTCATGTGAAGTCTTTTGTTGATTATATAATACCTTGCAAAGATAGTGTTTTTTTTTCGCTGTGCAAAAAGTGCAGCGTGTTTTTAACAATATTAATATTTAGAAAGCTAATATTACATGCTATCGTAATGAAGCAACGGCATGGCAGGACAATAAGAATCCTTGCCATGCCTTTTTTCCCTTTTTTAGCCACAATTTGATTGTTAAATATAACAGAAGACTTGGATTCTATTAGATAAAATCGTATCTTTGCATAGTTGCACTCTATGTTCGGCATCGTTGAACTTACATTCAGCGACGCCGAACCTATATTCAGCGACGCCGAACCTATATTCAACGTCGGTGAACATAAGTTCAGCGTCGCTGAATAAAGCAGACACCTATATATAGAAACAAAAAACACAATGACGTATGCCAAAATATTAATAGAAATGACTGATTTGCGCAACACAGGCAAGCGCAAAGTATACCCCAAGTTGGTAACCGGCCGCACATTGTCCAGTTCGGAATTCATAGACCACATGCATTCATACAACCATGCCTTGTCCAAGAGCGTGGCAGAAGCGGTCTTGGCCGACATCCGCGACACCTTGGTACGCCTGCTATCCATGGGCTACAATGTGAGTCTGGACGAGTTGGGTACTTTCTCCCTCTCACTCGGTTTCGAAGACGACAAGCCCACGGAGATGCAGAGCGACAATGACAAAATGACCTATCGCAAGGTAGGAGTGAAGAACGTCAACTTCAAGGCTTCTCCCTGCTTGCTCAAAGACTTGAAGCTACAAACCAACCGCGAACTGGAGCGCGAAACGGGAGGCGTGAAAGTGATACGCAAGGAACTCTTCTCGCGTGAGGAGCGCATCGCCCGTGCCTTGCAGGCGATAGAGGAGAACGGCTTTATCAGCCTTGCCGACTATGCCAGCCTCAACAACCTGAGCCGCACTGCCGCCTCGCTGGAACTGAAGGAAATCTGCAAAGAGAAGGATTGCCCCATTTGGTGGCAGAGTTGGGAAGTGCCTTAGTATGTCAGAATTACGGCATTACCAAGCACTTGAAGGACGATTCGGCAGCGTATCTCAAATCGTGGTTGAACAGTCTGAATGAGTCGCCGCAATTTCTGAAGTCTGTCATGTTGGACGTGAAGAAGGCAACAAGCATCCTCATCCAACAGTTTGACAAGGTTGCTCTCGAAATAGAGAATGAGAAAGCGCAAGGGCAAAAGGAGTCGAATGTGCATGCCGTGGCTGGTGTTTCGGAAACCATAGCGCAAACGAAGGAGAAAGAATCGCAAAAGGAAGAGATAGCCGCAGCAAAATCCGCTCCCTCTGCATCGAATCAGAAGGAGCCGGTCTACTACGCTTCCATTGCCTATCTTCAAAGCCCAGACGACACACAGATGTTTGACCGACTGCAGGAGCAAGGCGACTACAAGCGCATCCTGCAAGAAGCCGCCGAGTACGACAATGGTGATGCTCCCGACCTGTCACAGACTTTCAAGTCACCAACTCAGAACCGAGGCGATGACCTCCTCGACGAGAACGACCACTACGCCGTGGTCTATAACAATAGTGTAGGCGGCACATACGAAGTCTTCCGCAAGCTCAATGAGCAACAAGTGCAGAACACACTCACTCGCTACGGCTTGCCCGACAACGCCACGTCAGAGGTGAAGGAAGTAGCCGCCAAGATGCCGGAGTTCCAGGAAAAGGAGCAGGAAGAAAGGCATGGGATGCGGCGATAGTTTAGGCATGGTCAATCAGTGTAAATGAGCCGGATTGAAGGCTTGTTTGCGGTTTCTATTCCCGAAAAGTGTCACAAATGACATTTTTCGGGAATGACTGTATAATGGCGTGTGGTAACGAAATGGTAGTCTTTCGAAAAACACATATAGGTGCGATGCCCGATGCACGTACGTGTGATTGGCAACGCACGTACGTGAAAGAGCCAATGCACGTACGTGCGCTTTATAACGAGGTATAGTCTCGATG
>CAVFRG010000040.1:0-25930 GCA_963624905.1 Oscillospiraceae bacterium | reverse complement strand
AGTAGGCTTTGCGTGACTCCTGCAGGTGGAAGATGCGTTCTTCTTCGGTTGCGTACTTCATATGGTGCCTAAATCTTTGCGAAATCTGTCCCGTTCTTTCTTCTCTTCTTCGGTCATAATTAGTCTTCGAAGATATGGTGGTTGCACTTTCTACGCCGGATGCTTGCCTTGACCTGATTGAAGTCCTTGGGACCGGAAGCATGGTCGGCAAGCAGCTTGACGATGTCGTAGTAGTCCTGCGCACAGTCCTCCATGTCTACGCACATATCGCTGTCTCCCGTCTCGAAGAAGTTGCTGGTAAAAGCCTTCATGTGATAGTGATAGGCAGCAGCAGCCTTCTGCATCTGGTTCTTGTGGAATTTCTTCTCCTGCTTGTACTTGACGGACAGTAGGCGGAAGAGGGTTTCCTCGTCAGTCATCAGCGAGTCGATGACATCGGATAGCATGGCTATGAGTGCACCTGTAACCTGCAGTTGCGCCACGATGCGCTCCTGCCTTGCCTCATCACGTACATTGCGCTCATTGAGCGTCTGGATAAGGTCGTTCTTGGTTAATGATTCGTCTTTCATAATTGTGTGTGTCTTGTGATGTTCAATAGTCTTCGTCATCTTCCTCGGTGGCGTGTTCGTAGTATTCCCGGTAGCGGATGCTGTCGTAGGCAAGCACTCCGGCAATGAGTAAAGCCCAAAGGAAGCAGAAGACGGTAAGGATGATTTGTGGTGTGGTCATATATATAAAAGGTTATGGATGCCATTGTATCCCCAGTTCCTGGAGATAGCCTCGGTTGTAGTAGTACTCAAGCGACTTGCGTGCAGATGATGCAGGATTGGCGGCGACTGTATCAATCATCCCCAGTATGCGGCTTCGCTCCTCTTCCTTGCTCTTGCCTGTTGCCGCATTGGAGATTCGCTCCTTGGTGGCAGAGATGAGCACACTGATTTCGCTTTCTTCCTGCCGTGGCATCTCTGCCTGCACCTTGGATATTATCTCGTCCTCCCAACTGCGCTGGTTGAGAAACGTCTGGAAATTCTTACGGAATTGCTTGTCCGGGGTAGCCATCACGTATAGCGGTATATACTCTATTGCTGCCTTGCGGTCGGCCTGTGACATGGAATTCCACTTCTTGTTGAGGCGAGCCTTGGAGCCAACCTTCTTCTGGTACAGTTGCCAGGCATTGTCGAAGGTGTACGGGTCGTGTACCTCCTTCGGCGGTCGGGTAAAGTGGTATCCTTTCAATGTAAGATACTTGATGATTTCCTTCTCATTATCTTCAATCAAGGCCGGAAGGTTCTCCTTTACCAGCTCCTTGAGATATGGTGTGTAATCGTTCATAATTCTCCATTAAGGTATTGTTCGATGTTCTTGATAAACTCGTCGAGCGAACGTACTATGACGTACTTCCCTCCATTCTGTTCAACGGCTTGCTGGAAGAGCTGCTGCTCTGGTGACTGTTTGCCCTTCTCTGTCTTGTTCTCAATGCACAGATATCCGTGCAGAGAGTTAGGCCGGAGCAGTATCATGTCGCTCACGCCCGGTACCATGCCTTCTTCCTTGAGCCATGCTGTCTGCCGTGCGGTGCGCTTCTGACCGTTGGGGACGGCAAAGAAGATGTGCGACAGTTCGGGATGCTTGGCTCGCATATACCTTACTTCCGCACACTGCATATGGTGTTCCTCACCAAGCGACTTGCGCCTCGGCTTCTTCTCTACGCCCTGTTCCTGCATGGCAAGCAGTTCTCTTAATGTTGCCATATCAACTGTAGTTTCTTAATATTTCGTTAAACTCTTCTTCGGCCACTCCGTTGCTCATAAGTATGGTAAGTACAGTATCGAGCACCCGGTTATAGACCTCGTTGAATGTCGGTTCATCCATCTTGGCGAAACTGATGGACTTGGCTCGTTCAAGGAACTTCTGGCCGTTGATGTCGTACAGCGGTTCGCTGAATCCACTGGTAATAAGGAGTTGTTCGCGGAACGTGTCCTTAGACCTCAGATTGCTGCGCTGCTGCTCCGACAGACAGTCCCATGCCGCATTGAGCATGGCGAAGAATTTGCGGTGGAACTTGATGTTCCTTGGCCGCACAATGGCGGCCTTGACAACAGAGCCGACCTTGATGGTCTTCATCTGGTCGTAGTCCTCATCGGAATAAGCCTGCAGTCCATGCGGTGTCCGCACAAGATGGATTTCCATAAACAACTATATATTACTAAAACGGCAAATTGCCCTGGTCTGCTCCGGGTTGTGGTATACCACCTCCATATGCAGCTCCCTGGTTAGCGTACTGGCCAGCCGGAGCACCCGGTTGCTGAAAGCCTTGCGCTTGTTGCGGCATGGCAGGATTGGGGATGCTTGGCTGCGGTGCAGGTTGGCTCTGTGCTGCCCCGAAGCGGTCGACCTTCCAACAGTCAAGCTGGTTGAACCATCTTCCGTCCTTGGAAGACTGGCGAGCCTTGAGTCCGATATGTACGGTAAGCACCTCGCCCACCTTGATAGCGAACTGCTGGAGCTTGTCCGAACCGTATACCTGGAATACTGCACGTGAGGGATACTGCTGGTTCAGTTCCTCAATCACGAAGTTCTGCGCACACCATTGTGTGCCCTGCTGTGATGTACCTTGCTGCAATGGTTCTGCAGCGATGATTTTACCTGTAAATTGTACGTTCATTTCTTTACAATTAATTAAGTTTGATTCTAATTGATGGTTTTGTCTCAACTTCCTTGATGTAGTGTTCGTAGTGCTCCGGCTCGGTATCCTTGAACAGCTTGGCATCGAACGACTGCCGTGTGGATGCAGCCACATAGCTGTAACTGCCGTATGCCGTCTTTATGCTCTTCTGCTTGCCGTCCTGCATGAGCTTCATCAGCTTTTCCTTCAGTTCGTCCTGCTGTATCTTCAGTACGTCCATCCTTGCGGTCACAAGTCTGTATTCCTGTTCCAGACTTGAGAAGGCTTCCGGCACCTCAACCTCGTAATGGTAGGTATCATCGCCTTCAAGGTAGGCAGTGATGAGCTGTTCTATCTTCTCGTCCGGCACTCTCGGCAGAGGCTGGAACTTGCTCTTGCCGTCCTTGAACCACATGCAGACTATCTCCTTGACCTGCAGCTTGGGATTCTGCATCTCAAACCACTTGGCATAGATGCTGAGCTGAAGCGAAACGTTGTCGTAATGCAGTGTGGAAGTGGTCTTGTAGTCCACAAGGTATATGTCCCCGTCTCCATCGGCAAACACTCCGTCTATGGCACTGGCGAAGTTCTTCCCGTCCGTGACAAGGTATTCGCTCTCCACGTGGCTCAGCCCATACGACTGGAGCATATCGTTGAAGTCGAGCAGCTCCTGTGTGGGATTGGGATATTCGCTGATGTCCGAACCGAACACCGTGCAGAACAGTTCGAAGGAGTTGTGTATCATGCTTCCCCTTTCCGCCGCCTTCATCAAGACGGCTTCGGGAATGTCCTTGTAGGTGTCGGGAAATGCCTTCTTGATAAGCGTACCCGTGATGCCCTTCAGTTCCTTCTTGCCAAGGTGGTAGGTATGCTCCTTCTCGTCGAACACCACCTTGGTCTTCTTCAGTACGATGCCGCTCATAGTCCAAGCTCCTTCCGCTTAACCGACAATGCCTGCATGAACTGTGCGTTGCTCATCAGAGGCTGGTATGTCTGCATCAGCCACATGATATGCTCTCGCTTGCTGCACTTGGCAAGATATGTCATTGCCTCGTTGATGTCACTTGTGTGGTATTGCCCGGCAGGTGCCGCATTGGACTGTTGGGTAGGCTGTACATGTTGTGCCGTGGCCTGCTGCTGTGCGCTATACTTGGTTGTATCACGTTCGAAGTAGATGTCTGCTCCAACACCAAGTGACTTCATTGCTACCGACAGCGCATCGGTCAGAGCCATCTTGTAGCACTCGTCACTCACATAGGTGCCGTTCTTCTCAATTGTCACCTCAGACGAGCCTCCAGTTCCCTGGATGGCATCCGACCACTGACCGTCAACCTTGACATAGAGGTCGATGTTGCAGTATACCTTAACCTCGTTGCCGAAGGTCTCCGTCCACTGCTTCGTAATGGTGTACTTCCAGCCTATGCCGCATATGCCGAATGTCTCGGTCATTACCTTGATGCGCCACATCGGATTGATGTCGCTCATGCCGCGCAACCGCCCTGCCTGTATAGGCTTGATAGCCTCCTTGGGTACGGAACGCAGCTTGTTGTAGTAATCCAAATTGCTCATAATATATAATGTTTAGTCGTATCATTTTTTCACAAGGGTTAGCCCTTTTGCGCAAAAGGGCTAACCCTTTCGTTCTTGAGGTTCAAACCTCATATATCTCAAGTATAAATGTTCCGTTGAACCGTCTGGTTGGCGGACTTGCCGCATACCTCGCCTGTAGGGTGACCGTCTTGTCGGTCTGGCTGTTCCAGTCATCCCATTCGGGGGGGCAGTTCGGTATCTAATCGGTATCTTGTGTCTCATATATCTCCATTATGTATGCCCTGCTTCCCACGGTGTCATAGCCCTTGTAATAGGATGCTATGAGCGTGCGGAAGTGATGTTCGTCGAAGGGCGCAATCTTACCCCCCCCTATTTACCATCGGGTAGTAAACTATCTGCTTCATACAGCTCTAATATCTTTGTTATGCCGCGGTCTCCTTGGAATATTTGGCAACAGACCGCCCCCCCGAAAATGGAATAGAATCGGTGCTGCTGGCGTGGTTCTTTACCCCATTCGTGGTTGCCGTTAAGCTGGACTGGTTGCTTCATATATCTCCATTATCATATTGTCCTTGGCTACGGACGTGAGCGATGATGTCTTTATTCCTCTTATCTCCAGTTTCTGGAAATGGGAAGAGGTGTGCCATTCGCCATCGCTGCGCCCTCTAATCGCTATCACTAACTGTCTCATAGATTTCTATTACCATCGGATAAAGTTGGTATTGGGAATAGTAACGTGCTATTCCGCTGCATAGGCATGGGCTTTTGGTTTGCCCCCCCCAATTAGCCAACGGTTCCTTGTATGCCATTCCTACAAGTCTATTCTGTCTCATATACTTCAAGTATTGCCGTGTGCTGGCGGTGTCCCGGCACATACCACCACCCAAGGTACCGTGTGTTCAATGCACTTGCCTTCAATGTGGGGGGGTAGCATCCGTCACTCATCAAAAATGGAACATTCCTTGCCATAGTAGTTCTCGTATAACCGTTCCTTCTCAAGCTCGTAGCCAAGGACAACTATCTCCCGCTTTTCCTTGTCGGACAGGTGGGAATACTCATCGTCCGCATTGATGTACTCCAAGGCTTCCTTGATGCTTACCTGTGGTTCCAAGAGATAGTCCTTCAGCTTCGCCTTGTCGGTCTTCTCTATGAGCGAAGAGACGGTCTCGTCCTTGAGATAGTACTTGTCTCCGGCTTCCTCTTGCAGGATGTCCTTGATGACGATGCCCCTGTCTTCAGGCTGCGGAATGTCCGTCTGGTAGCGTGGCCATTCGAAGGGGTTGTCGTTGAACTCATCGAAGAGGGATACGACACCGAGGTCTTTCACACGGATATTGCTCCAGTAGATGCGCTTGCGCTGCTGGGCGGAAACCAAGGCTGAGTTGATATGCACACCTCTTACACCAATGGCATGGCTTAGACAACGTTCCCATTTCTCCAGCATCTCCACGTTCTCGAGAAAGAAGTAGATGTTCGGGTTGTACTGCCTTAATTCCGTGAGTATTCGCATATACTCCCAGAAGAGATAGCTCTGCCCTTCGAACTCAAATCCTTGCGACTTCAGTTCCAAGTAGTGGTCGAGGGTGTAGATTTCCTCGCCTTGCGCCGTGCTCATGCCCTTCATCTTGCCCGAAAAGCTGAAACTTTGGCATGGACTTCCGCCGCAAAGAAAGTCGGGAACACCGTATTTCTCTACCAGTTCTGCCACGTTGATGTCGGTAACGCTGCCCACCTGCACCATATCGGGAAAGTTCTGCTTCTCAGCCTTGATGGCGTGCTTGTCTATCTCGCTGCTGACATAGCACTCGACGGGTATATGCAGCTCGTTCAGCACGATGTGTCCGCAGCTCATACCGTCGAAGAGTGACCACACACGGATTGGTCTCCCGAAGTCCGGCAGGAACGACCAGCAGTGCTTGATGGTATCACACTGCCACCCATTCCCGTCCTGCTTGTAATGCTGGCTCTCGGATATATCCGTCCAGTCGTACCATTCCGGCACACCTTGCAGTTTGTCGCATTCCTCCGGCGTGAGTCTTCGGATGAATGCCTTGTACTTGGTTCCACCATGGGTGAATTCGACACCCTGCTTGCCATCCGGCATCCGTGACTGGATGTCCTGGAGCTGCTTGGCTCTTATCTTGCGATAAAGCTCTGTTGCTATCTTTCTGTTGTTCATATCTCATATAATTGTAGTACGGCAGGCTTGTCGGCGCATCGTCCGAAATTCAGTCCACAAATGAGGCACTTTGTCTTCATCTGCCCCCCCGATATTCAAACCGCTCTCCTGTCGTTGTCGGATAAATTATCGCTTGCTTCATATAGTTCTAACATTAATACACTTCCATTGCTACAACCGCCATTATACATTGTGGCAAGCAGGGCAACAGCCTTACTATTAGGGGGGGGTAATGTGTGTGGCCTTGCGGATGATATAATTCTCACTGTTCATATAGTTCTATCACTAATGTTGTTCCGTTGGTAGCGAACCCCTTGTACATCGTGGCAAGAAGACTGAACGACTTGCAGTTGGGGAGGGTAATGAACCTTGCCATACGGATGATACTCTTGTCAGATCTCATACAATTCCAATATCAAGTTGTCCTGCACGAACGTCATGACTGTTCCGCACTTGCGGTCGGGTCTGCACTGGTAGGAGCGCATACTGGAACGGTTGCACCATTCGTTGCGTACCCCCCTCATACTCCTTGCGGTGCAGTTTGCCAAGCTCGTTGCGGTACTTGTTCAAACATGCTCTATTCGTCATCGCATAGTCCCAACATTACTGCCACTGCCCCACCCACGGCGAAGACTGCCACCGTGGTAAGGAAGGAAAATAATATAATTGCCATAAGCCAATCTCCTATAAAATAATAAGGTGAATTAAAAGCTCCACTATTCTCACGAACCGTGGAGAGACAAAATCAACATATATTATAAAAAACGTGCTACAGTATAGGGGCGCAAGAGTAAATACAGCTAAAAGAACTTGCACCCCTAATGTTCCCTTCTGCAATTCACGGAGGCTTAGGACTCCCAGTACCACTCAACGCTAACAATCAACTTATACACTATATGAACTCTATCCTATACATGTGGCACAGGCTGCATTAGAACCTTAATTGTAATTGTGCGCTCCTACCTCGCTACACTGCCCGCGGCAGTGATTGTGGCGAAGGTCTGCTTCTTCACAAGTGAACTCCATGCTTTCCCAATTCCATCCTTGCCGGATGCAGGTATTCGTCATGCTGCTTCCACCTTTAATGCACCATCTGCCAGCCAACGGTGTACCCCATAATGGGGCGGTGTACCTTCCAGGAAGGTTTGTCCTGCCCGATATGATGCCTCGGTGCCGGGCAAATGGGACGCACGGTGGGACTCGAACCCACGACCAACAAATAGAAGCTCTACCAACTGAGCTACGTGCGTCTGATTACATAAGATTCCTACATTTCCTTGTAGAACTGGTATATCTCGTTAATCGCCATGCCTACTATGGCCAAACCTATCAATGGTGATAATATCGTATACATATCTTATTTCTCCTTATCTTTATGCGTTAAACAATAGACCTCTGCCTCCGATTCTATCTCTGCCCTGCCCTTCGACCTGTTCTGCATCATCCATGCTTCCAGTTCGTCCTTCTTGAAGTAAAGCCTGTTAACGTTAGGCTTATAGCAGGGCAGTTCGTTGTTCCGGGCCTTAGTCCTTATACTCTGCTCAGTCATGCCAAGGATGAAGGATGCCTCCTTGATGTTGAGCATTGTCTTGGCCGCTATCATCGCATACTGCTCTATGCGGTCGAGCTGTTGTCTGATTTCTTCATCCATTCGTAAATCTGATTGACAGTTGCGGTATCTGCCGTTTCGTCTCCTGCTTTGGCTCCGGCTTCTTCTCTATCAGCGGTACGATGCCTTTCTTCTTCAGTGCCTCGTAAAGGAAGATGCGCCCCTTCGTTGTCCACTCCGTGTTGTACTTCACGTCGTGCGTGCCGTCACTCTTGGTGATGTCCACTGGTCTGCTGTGTACGTAGCCTCCAGCCTTAAGCTCTCCGTAGAGTATCCATTGTCCGCGCGAACTCTTGTACTGTATCTTCAGCTCGGCAAGCAGCTTGTTCATCGCCTGGGCACTCATCCCGTAGTCCTGCGCTATCTGCGTTACCGTCATCGTGGCGTTACTCTGGAGTATCTGGCCGTAGTAGCTTACCTTCGGCAGCATCTCCGTTATCTTGTTCCCCAGCTCGGCATTCTCCCTGCTGATAGTGATTATCTCCTGCTGCTGCTTCTTGTTCTCAAGGGCGAGCTGCTGTCTCTGCTCCTCGCTCCTCACAAGACTCTTCAACGCTTCAAGGTATGTGGTCGGCACCGATGCCTTCTGATGGGCTTCCTCCAACTCCTTCCACCTCTTGATGAGCTTCGCCCTTGCCTCGTCGTTGAACTTGGTGGCGATGTAGAGGCACTCTTCCTTGGTAAGGGAGTAGCAAGGTCTAACCTCGCCTTTCTTGTCTTGGTAATTAACCAGGGAAAAATTTCCCTCGTTGATTTTTTGCCAAGCTGGTTCCATCTTGCGGATGGCCTTCATCACGTCATTGTGCGGCTTGCCAGTTACCTCTGCAATCTGCAGGGAAGTCATTCTCTCATTGCCGCCATCTGCGATAGTCTGTAGTTCATTCATAGTTGCCTCCTCTTCTAATTAATAAACACTGGTTTCTCAACTTCGATGCCGCCATATCTCTTGATGGCATCCTGTCTAATCTGTTCTGCCCGCTTGTTCGTTGTCCTATACGCCAATGCGTTATAGACTGATGCTTGCGAACACTGGTACTTCTCCTTCAGCCGCTCTCTGGCTTTTAGCGAAACCGAAATAACTTTTTGCGTTTTTGCTTGCATATCTCACAGTTTATGTCTAAATTTGCCAACGAGAACTCTATTACAACATTCTAATAATGCGTTTATCTCGTATTCGAATGCAAAGGTATACATATATGTTTAACTATCAAAACATATTTGCATATTTCTTTAGTCGTTTATGTTTTATTAAGTATGGTTAAAAAATAAATATTATATGGAAAACCTTGTTGCACAAAGAATTAAGTCTGTTTTGGACGAAAATCAAATAAGTATAGCCGCATTCGCCAAGAGGATAGGAATGCAGCAAGTTACCTGCAATAGGCAGATACGTGGAGACCAGGCAGTATCACTTGGTCTTATAGAGGGTTTTCTTCGTGAGTTCCCAAAAATCTCTGCCGAGTGGTTATTACGTGGCAACGGTTCTATACTCATCAATACCCAACCTGAATCTCTATGCAAAAACGACTTGCCCAACAAGCCTATTTGGCAAGCCAAATACGAGGAACTGGAAAAACGCTACGAGCAGTTGCTATCCGTACTTGGCGGTGGCATAAACAGACAATGATGAAACACTAAACCTATAACAATATGACAGAAGTTTTAATTACACTACTTATGCGAATAATTCAAATCTTTGGACTCGCCTGCGCCTTGTTCATAACGCTAACATTGTTAGCGTCAAAACAATGGGACTGGCTGATGGACAAATATCCGTTTACAAAAATACCGATATTCGTTATCCTTTTCGGGTTCATAGTTCGGTTATGGTTTTTAGGGTATACCGACTTTACAGACATTGCCAACTGCATAGGCGGACTAATCGACGTTGCACCGATTACTAAATTTAAACAATAATGAAAAGAAGAGTAATACAACTAATCTAACATAAAGTAATATGGAGTTATTTTTAACATTCGCTGTTTTGGTACTTGTAGTTCTTGTTTTGATATGGTCAGCATTGCATAGCTCCAAATCAGATAGAGAGAAACGTGAACAAGAGTTGTTGCACAATATGAGCAAGCATTCGCAATCACGTGCGATTCCAGCTCCAAACAAACAGATGTTTGGCAGGTGTGCAAATGCTGTCGGGCGTTTCGGTTTCGATGTGTCAAACCCTATACGAATAAAAGCGTTAAAAGATGCCTGTTTGGAAGAGTATCTTTACGATATGTATATTGGTGGAGAAGGAATTTCTGGCTACATCGTTGTATCTACTTGTTGGTGCTCTTTGTATGGGAACAAACCAATATACAGAGTTGGGGTTAGGAAAAAGGACAAGAAGGGGTTCATTACATTATTCTTTATCGAGGACGGCATTACTATACCTAAATATTATCCTGTAGGCATCAAGAGCAGCAATGATATGTATTTCCAAAATATTATAAAGAATGGAGGTCATGTCTCCTTTAGAAATGAATTTTTCCAAAATGCAGAATTATTAAACAAAGAAGGAACACAAAAATCACTACCTATTCTTAAGGAAAAAGTATATGCTTTTTCTTTGCCTAAGAAAGAAGAAGGCGAAGACAAAAAGCAATATGTGTCAAAAGTTCAAAATCAAAGCGTCAGGGAACTGCTTTCTGTCGCATATTGGAAGCAGGAGGCAGGTTGCGCCCGGCAGTGAGCGGCAACCTGCCTCCCTATGGTTCATTCGAAGAACTTGTCTATAAGCCCCATGGCCTCATCCTTCTTCTTGTCTATAATCTTAGCGTAGACCTCAGTGGTAGAGATTCGCGAATGTCCCAATAACTTGCTTGTCGTATAGATGTCCGCGCCCATGGTAAGCATCATCGTGGCGAAAGTGTGCCTGGCGGTGTGGAATGACACGTTCTTCTGGATCCCTGCATCACTTGCCCACCGCTTTATATGAGTGTTGATGCACGACTGTGCGGTAAGGTCTGCGAACACCAGCTCACCATTCCGTTCCGGCAACCACCTCATAGCCTCCTTCGACAGTTGGTAACTGACCACACGCTTGGTCTTCTCCATGGTCTTCGTAAGGCGGTACTGCCTGTTGCCGTTGCCATCCGTTACCTCCTCTATGTCCGACCATCTTAGGCATCTGATGTCCGAAATCCGCAATCCAGAGAAGCAAGAGAACATAAACGCCTGCTTCGTCAGTATGGAGTAGCAGTCCGTTGCCGCCAGTCTCTTCACCTCCTCTATATCCAGGTATACCCTTTCGCTCTCCGGCATACTTATCTTGTCCCTTGCATCAATCATGGCAAGCGGATTGGACGGGATGATGCCGTCCCTTACAGCCTTGTTAATGGCAGTGCCGAAGCAGGTAAGATACACCTTCCTCGTAACGTTACTCAGAGGCTGTCCTCCACGCTTCGTGGCATTCTTCAGATAGTCTATCCAGCCAAGGCAGAACTTCCTGTCCACATCCTTCATATACACACCATCTCCGGCATACTTGACGATGTGCTTCTTCATGTTGTCGGCAGTCTTGACCGACTCCTGCGACTTGGCATTCTTCGCCTTGTAGGCGCAAAACGCATCAAGCCAGTCCACCAGCTTCATCTTGCTCTTGCTTGTGATGATACCCGCCTTGCCGTTCTTGATGTCCAGTACCTTCTTCGCCACGATGGCATTGACAACATTCATCGTCTCCTTGTTCTTGCGCTTGGCGATGGCCTTGTCCTTGCCTGTCTCCGGCAGCAGGTACAGCCTCAGAAACTCATAATGCCTTCTTCCTTCCAGATAGATGTCCAGATAGATACTCTTGTTTCCGTTGGCCAGAGTCTTGAACCTGACGGAAACTGGTTCGTTCATGTAGTTGATGCTCATTATATAGGTAGTTGATTTGTTACTCGTCGGCAAAATTAAACATTTTTTTTGTTACTCGCAAGTCCGGGTAACGGTTGGGTAACAAAACAACTATATATCTACTATATACCTACTATATACCCACAACAACTTTCCTTGTTCAACCTCATCACATAACTGCTTGATTAGGTATATAATAGGTATATAATAGGTATATAATAGGTATTAAAAAAGGGGTACTCTCCCGAGCACCCCTATTTATTATACAAAAACATTATGAATTATTTTTATTAGCGAACAAGATTCTATTTCTTCTTATTTTTACTAATCTATCTAAAAGTTTCAAAACAGTTTGGTTTTACCCAGTGGCGCATTATGCAGCCGGATACTTGGAACGGCATTTGCGCTCGCAATATCTCTCGCATTGCGCACAGATGTCATAGCCGAGCATGGCTCCGAG
The DNA here is from genome assembly GCA_963624905.1 of Oscillospiraceae bacterium. Classification (GTDB taxonomy): domain Bacteria; phylum Bacteroidota; class Bacteroidia; order Bacteroidales; family Bacteroidaceae; genus Prevotella. The sequence goes on along the minus strand of CAVFRG010000040.1, from coordinate 13,632 downwards.
GATAAAGTCCTCCTCAGGCGTCAGCTTGCTGAGCGGCTTGGTTACCATCAGCCGTATGGCCTCCAGACATTCGCGCTTGCCGAAAAAGAGGTTGAGGCGGTCGTTACCCACCGGCTGGACGATATAGTCAATGTTCTGATGTTCCAGACGGGTGATGGCAAAAGACTCGTACCGCTTGTTAAAAGTGAAGAGCACCATGCGGCGAACTCCTTTCTTGTACTCGTAGATATGATTCATCAGAACCTTCATGTCTACCGGCATCACGTTTTCCTGCTGCATACTAATACTGACGGTTTAGAGAAAGGCGGACATCACACGGAAGCGATCCGCCTTTAATCCGAATTCATTTATATCTATTCTCGCTTGCTGGCATAAAAGGCTTACAGCGAAGGCTTTATTGCTTCCAGCCAGGCTTCAATACGGCCGTCTGTCTTGTCGTCCTCATTTACATCATCGAGGGCAAGCCCCACAAAGCTGCCGTCTGCTACAGCCTCGCTGTCATCGAAGGTATAACCGTCCGTGGAAACACCGGGCAACACTGTGGCACCAGCCTCAACAGCCGCATCGTAGAGTTCCTTCATGCCGCCACAGAACGTATCGGGATAAGACTCAGCATCACCGCATCCGAAGAGAGCCACTGTCTTGCCACCAAGACCGGCTGCCTTAAGCGTCTTGATGCCGTCGTACCAATCGTCCTGCAGTTCGCCGGCACCCCATGTGGATGTTCCGAGAATGAGGTTGTCGTTGGCCGATACTGTAGCATCGTCAAGATTTGCCACATCCATAGCCTCGACTCCGAGTTTGCCTGCTATGTTTTCGGCTATACTCTGACAGGTTCCTGTAGAAGAACCGTAAATTACAACTGTTGCTTTCATAATTATATTTCTTTTAGTTACATTTTTTACTTTTGCAATGCCTGCTTCCGCAGAACTTACTTGTTGTCTTTTTACGGTTGCAAAGGTACGACGTTTTGTCCGATGCCGCAATACCTAAAAATGGGGGTTTAGACCAAATACCTATTTATTGTGAGCAAAAAAAAAGTTGCTGCCATAAATAATGACAGCAACCTCTTGACAATATAAAAATTTCGCTCTATCTTTCTCCGTTTACTTGAGGCCACGGTTTACGAGGGTGGCGTTGAGCAGCATCACGTACTTGCGGTACTGAGCCTGCGAGAGGATGGCGTGCATGTACTTCAGGTCCTTGATGACGGCCTTGTTAACCATGCCACTACGCTCTTCAGCGGGAGCAGCTGCAGCGTTCATCATGTCTGCGGTAAAGCTCTTGTGCACATCAGAAACTGCTTCTACCTGATCGATGTTAAGACTCAGCACGTCGGCAAGGCTACCCATATTGAAGTTCATGTTGTAGGCTGCTGCCGTTGTTGCACTCGCGTTCTCGTCTGCTGCGAAAGTAGCTGTCATACTGAACAGAGCTACTGCCAAAATCATCAGTTTCTTCATAATCTTTTTACCTTTCTCTACTTTAATTACTATTATCCTTACTTAAATCTTTTATATATCCTGTCTTTCTCTTTAAGACGCTGCAAAGTTAGTGACTTTTCAATTTACCCGCAAGCATTATGAAAGAAAAAGCACACTTCACGCTTATTTTTTGACATAAATCAAAGATATACGCTTACGCCTGTAAAACAATTGCAACATCTTGCCCCTTTGATTTTTTATCGTCACTTAGTCGTGTTTCTCGATTGCTTTTCGTACCTTTGCAAAAAAATAAGAATATCAAACGACACAACACATTATGGAATCCAACAAATTTATCACAGTATCATACAAGTTGTATGACGTGAGCGAAGGCAAGTCAGAACTTATAGAGCAGACCACCGACGAGAGGCAGTTTATATTCGTGAGCGGCATGGGCGTAACCCTGCCTGCCTTCGAGGAAAAGATTGCACCTCTGGCCAAGGGCGAGGCTTTCGACTTCACGCTGCAGCCAGAAGAAGCCTACGGCGAGCGGTTCGAGGAGCGCATCGTGGAACTGGAGAAGAGCATTTTCTGCATCAACGGCCAGTTTGACGCACAGCACGTACAGCAGGGTGCCGTCATCCCCCTGCAGAATGAAGAAGGCATGCGCTTCAACGGCGTGGTACTCGAGATAGGCGACGACAAGGTAAGGATAGACCTCAACCACCCGCTTGCAGGCAAGACGCTCAATTTTAAGGGCGAAATTACCGAAAGCCGTGAAGCCACAGCCGAAGAAGTGGCAGGCATGGCCAAGCTGATGAGCGGCGAGGGTGGCGGATGCGGCAACTGCAGCGGCAACTGTGGAGAAGGCGGTTGCGGTGAAGGCGGCTGCGGTGAAGGCGGTTGCAAGGGCGGTTGCGGAGACTGCAAATAAGCACTGCACTCTTCTCTACCCACCAGAGAGGGAGCAAGAGTAAACATCAATCTATAAACACACGAAGAAGCAGATGAGAAATACATTCGGCCATCTCTTTACACTGACCACCTTCGGCGAAAGCCATGGGGTGGCAGTAGGCGGCGTGATAGACGGCATGCCGGCCGGCATAGACATAGACACTGACTTCATACAGAGCGAGCTTAACCGCCGGCGTCCAGGGCAAAGCCACATCACTACAGCACGCAACGAAGCCGACAAGGTGGAGTTTCTCAGCGGCATATTCGAGGGAAAGAGCACCGGTACTCCCATAGGCTTCGAGGTGCGCAACACCAACCAGCATTCGCAGGACTACGAGAACATGCGGTGTCTCTACCGCCCGTCGCACGCCGACTATACCTACCAGAGCAAGTACGGCATACGCGACCACCGTGGCGGCGGACGCTCCTCGGCACGCATCACCATAGCGCGGTGTGTGGGGGGAGCACTGGCAAAATTGGCCCTCAGGCAGATAGGCGTAAGCGTTACGGCATACACCTCACAGGTGGGCAGCATTGCCCTGGAGCGCGACTACCGCCTCTACGACCTGCAGAAGGCTGAAGAGAACATCGTGAGATGCCCCGACCCGCAGAAGGCCAAGCAGATGGAAGACCTCATAGCACAGGTGAAAGCCGAGGGCGACACCATAGGCGGTATCATCACGTGTGTGATAAAAGGTTGTCCCGTAGGCCTCGGCGAACCGGAGTTCGGCAAGTTGCATGCCCAATTGGGTGCAGCCATGCTGGGCATCAACGCTGTCAAGGGATTCGAGTATGGCGAGGGGTTCGAAGGGGTCGCTGCACGCGGAAGCGAGCAGAACGATGTCTTCATACCGGGCATCAGCACTGCCACCAACCATAGCGGCGGCATACAGGGCGGCATCAGCAACGGACAGGACATCTACTGCCGCATAGCCTTCAAGCCCGTGGCCACCATTCTGAGAGAACAGGAGACGGTAGACCTCGAAGGAAACCCCACCCGCCTGACGGCACGCGGCAGACACGACCCGTGCGTACTGCCCAGAGCCGTACCCGTGGTGGAGGCCATGGCAGCCATGGTAGTGCTCGACTGTTATCTCATGAACAAGACCGTACGAATGTAACAGCATGAAGAAGAGAAGACTCCGCAAGAAACGCATCTGTATCATCTGCCTCGTACTTGTTATAGGCATTTCTATGCTTACACGCCGTTGTGTATCGGGGTGTTCGTCGGCCAACGACAGTATACCCGACTCCGTATACATGCCCCACCTCAACGACTCGCTGACCAACGCCAGAACGTCGGGCAAGGCATACCACGACATGGATTCGCTCGTGGAGCGGTATCTGAAACGGTGGGAGATAAACGGTGCGCAACTGGCCATCACACGCAACGACTCGCTGCTCTATGCACGCGGCTTCGGATGGGCAGACCGGGAGAAAGGCTTTGCCATGGAGCCTAACGTACTGATGCGCTTTGCCTCGGTATCGAAGCTCATCACCGCGACGGGCATCATGAAGCTACAGGAGATGAAGAAGCTGCGGATGGACGAAAAGGTTTTCGGTCCCCAAGGCATCCTCAACGACACCTTATATAATAACAGCATCAAGGACCAGAGATACTATACCATCACTGTAGAGCAACTGCTGAGGCATCAAGGAGGATTCAACAACTATGCCGGCGACCCTGTGTCGAACACCCGCTACATCATGATGCAAAACCACCTCACTACCCCGCCCGACCATAAGACGCTGCTCAAGATTCTCCTGAAGCGGCATCTGGGCTACACACCCGGTGAGGGCAAGTGCTACTCCAACCTCGGATACATGATTCTCTCCATGATTATCGAGAAGAAGAGCGGCATGAAATACGAAGACTTCATGCAGAAGCATGTTCTGCACCGTGCCGGATGCTACGACATGCACATAGCGGGCACTTACCTGAAAGACCGCCGTCCCAACGAGACAAGGTATTACATGCACAGCGGGAGCGACCCTGTATATGAATACAACAACAGTGGCAGACTGGTGGAGAAATGTTATGGAGACACTGACTTGCCACGCCTGTCGGGCGCGGGAGCCTGGTGCGGCTCGGTTGTAGAACTGGCCAAGTTCATTGCCAGCATAGACGGCATGACCCACGTAAAGGACATCCTTTCCCCTGAAAGCGTGAATTTCATGACCGCCGAACAACCCGACCATCAATATTCCATCGGGTGGAACTATACAGCAAAAGGAAAACCCTGGATACGCACTGGTTCGCTGGCAGGGACATCGGCTCTCATCCTGAAATACCCCGACGGCCAGTGTTGGATACTCATCACCAACACATCTACATGGAAGGGACACGGATTCTCCAACGACACCATGGCCTTCTTCGATAAACTCAGAAAGAAATACATGGAGGAAATGCCCAAAAGGGACTTGTTCAATTGAGATTAAAGAAACGCATGTAACGAAGCCAAATCTTAAGATATTTGAGCCTTCACTACAGAAAAAAGGGTGTACGTCGACGTACGCCCTTTTTCTGTAGTAAAGGTATCTGACTATACAGAACTGGCAAGGCATTGGATACAAATTACGGAATCCGTTCCCCATTTTACTGATAACAGGTGGAAGGAGCATTGTTTTCGGAAAAATATTACTACATTTGCACCGTGGAGATGCAGCAGTGCCCCATTTGTACAAAACTCAGAGAACTATGGCTATACAGAATACAGAAAGCATCAGCGAATACAACCGCATCTTAGGAGTGAACACTCTACACCCCCTTGTCAGTGTCATAGACCTGTCGCAGTGTAAGCCTATGCGACACATACGGCACACCATGCAGTTTTATGCCGTATTCCTCAAGGAGGTAAAGTGCGGCGACCTCATCTACGGACGGCAGACATACGATTACCAGGAAGGTACCGTCGTGTGCATAGCGCCGGGACAAGTAGTGGGATGCGAAGACAACGGGGAGGTATTCCAGCCCAAAGGGTGGGCATTGCTCTTCCATCCCGACCTCATACATGGCACACATCTGGGCAAACACATGAACGAATACAGTTTTTTCTCCTACGAGTCGAACGAAGCACTGCACTTGTCGGAAAAAGAGCGCAGCATCTTCATAGACTGTCTACTGAAGATACAGCACGAACTGGAACACGATGTAGACAGGCTCAGCAAGAGGCTTATCGCCACAAATATAGAACTCCTGCTGGATTACTGCCTGCGTTTCTACGAACGGCAGTTTATTACCCGCGAGAAGGTAAACAACGACATATTGGTAAAGTTCGAGAACCTGCTGAACAACTACTTCAGCGGCGACACCCCCATCAAGAGCGGACTGCCCACCGTAAAATACTGCGCCAGTGAGATGTGTCTCTCGCCCAACTACTTCGGAGACCTGATAAAGAAAGAGACAGGCCATTCGGCCCAGGAGCTGATACAAAACAAAATAATCAGCATCAGCAAAGAACACGTGCTCGACACATCAAAATCGATAAGTCAGGTGGCATACGAGTTGGGATTCCAGTATCCACAACACTTCAGCCGCCTCTTCAAGAAGGCTGTAGGCATGACGCCCAACGAATACAGGACAGGGGCACTCTAAGGCTCATAAACAACAAAGTATGACTAATAACGGAAAAACGGATTCCCGTCCGCACCAGCGGCCAGAAACCCGTCTTCCTTTATAATCTCTCTAATATGCTTTCCAAAAGAAAAGTGGAGCGCTTATCCAAGCTTGTTCTCCACGTTTACTGCCTGTGCAATCATGATTGCAACAATGGCAAATGTCATCATGAATACCATAATCTTTTTACCTTTATTCAATTAATACTTATTGATCGCTTGTCTCTTAAAGACGATGCAAAGGTATGAATTTTGCGCTGTGTGCGCAAACATTGGCACAAGAAGATTAAAGAAATCCCCCTTTTTTTTGACACATATCAAGTTCCTTACACCTCCATAACACCTTTGCCCCACAAAAACGGCACCCCCCACAACTTCCCTACAACCGTTTATTTATGCTAAAAAACAGCTAACTGCATACATTATTCCCGATAAAGTGTTAACTTTGCATGAAGTTATGGATAAAAAGAAGATGACCAACAGTACATGCAAGGTGGTTCTGTCGCTCTTACTCGGCGGAGCCATACTCTACTGGATGTACCGTGGATTCAATTTCAGCCAGGTAGAAGACGTGCTGTTCCATAAGATGGACTGGACGTGGATGCTGCTGTCGTTCCCCTTCGGCATATCTGCACAGGTGTTCCGCGGATGGAGGTGGAGACAGTCTCTCGCACCCGTAGACGAGCATCCGCGCACGGGGGTGTGCGTAGACTCCATATTCCTGAGCTATGCCCTGAGCCTCGTCATTCCACGCATGGGCGAGTTTGCCCGTTGCGGCGTACTGAAGAGATGGGACGGCGTTTCCTTTCCCAAGGCTTTGGGTACCGTAGTGACGGAGCGCGCCATCGACTCGCTGCTGGTACTGCTGATAGCAGGCATCGTTTTCCTGCTGCAGATTCCAGTGTTCGTCAACTTCTTCGACACCACAGGCACGAGCATTGACAGCATCCTCGCCAGATTCACCCCCACAGGCTACCTCGTCACTGCTGTCTGTGCGGCAGCTGCAACTATACTACTGTACATTCTGCTGAAGAAACTGGCCATATATAATAAGGTAAAAGCCACCGTCAGCAGTTTGTGGCAAGGCATTATATCCTTACGCAACATAAAAGGTGTGACACGCTTCGTGTTACTCACACTGGGTATATGGGTAAGCTACTTTCTGCACTACTACCTTACCTTCCAGTGTTTCGAGGCCACCAGTCACCTTGACCTGATGTGCGGACTGGTGACATTCATCGTGGGAAGCATTGCCGTCATCGTACCTACCCCAAACGGTGCCGGCCCATGGCATTTCGCTGTCAAGACTATGCTCATCCTCTACGGTATAGGGCAGAGCGATGCCCTATTCTTCGTTCTCATCGTACACTCCATACAGACTCTCCTCGTAATGCTGCTCGGCATATATGCATGGATAAAACTGGCATTCACAAGAAAAGTGAAAAAGTAAAAAGGTAAAAACGTAAGAATAAAACAACTAAAACGCATAAAACGATGCAACGAAGAAACGACAACACAGACAACTCAAACAACATAAACAACAAAGATGCTGCAGCGGCAGCATAGAAAAAGTTGTATAAGTTGTAAAGGTTGTATAAGTTGTCGGTTGACACGCCAGAAAAGCTGTTGTCTTAACTCCTTTAACTCCTTAAACATTGAAACAACCGAGACAACTCTGACAACATAAACAACAAAGATGCTGCAGCGGCAGCATAGAAAAAGTTGTATAAGTTGTAAAGGTTGTATAAGTTGTCGGTTGACACGCCAGAAAAGCTGTTGTCTTAACTCCTTTAACTCCTTAAACATTGAAACAACCGAGACAACTCTGACAACATAAACAACAAAGATGCTGCAGCGGCAGCATAGAAAAAAGTTGTATAAGTTGTAAAGGTTGTATAAGTTGTCGGTTCGGACAACAGGTAAGGGAAGAGGGAAGAGGGAAGAAGGGAAGAGGGAAGAATTCAAATGCTAAAGACTGTTGTCTTAACTTCTTAACACCAAAACTTCTTAACTCCTAAAAATATCCTTAACAGGAACAAACAAACCACATATAAATAAAACATTATGGCAGAAATCAAGAATCTAAACCCCGTAGAAATCTGGCGCAACTTCGACAAGTTGACACAGGTACCACGCCCATCAGGGCATCTGGAGAAAGTACAAGCCTTCCTGCTCGCATGGGCCAAGGAGGCAGGCGTAGAGGCATTCCAGGACCCCGCCGGCAACATTGTCATGCGTAAGCCTGCCACCCCCGGCATGGAGAACAGGAAAGGTGTCATCATGCAGGCGCACATGGACATGGTGCCCCAAAAGGCCCCTGAGAGCAACCACAACTTTGAGACCGACCCCATCGAGACCCACATAGAGGGCGACTGGGTACTGGCCAACCACACCACACTGGGTAGCGACGACGGACTGGGTGTTGCCACCATCATGGCTGTCATGGAAAGCAAGGAACTGCAGCATGGCCCCATCGAAGGACTCATTACCCGCGACGAAGAAACGGGCATGTATGGTGCAAACGAACTGCCCGAGGGCGAACTCCATGGCGACATCCTGCTCAACCTCGACACTGAGGTGTGGGGCGAGTTTGTAATAGGAAGTGCCGGCGGCATTGACATCACTGCCACACTCGACTACAAGGAGGTGGAAACCGACAAGGACGATGCTGCCGTGAAGGTAACGCTCAAAGGACTCAAGGGCGGCCATTCCGGCATCGAGATAAACGAGGGTCGCGCCAATGCCAACAAATGTATGGTACGCTTCGTGCGCGAAGCCATCGCCGAACTGGATGCCCGCCTTGTTTCATGGGAGGGCGGCAACATGCGTAACGCCATCCCGTTCCAGGCCGAAGTGGTACTCACCTTGCCCAAAGAGAACATAGAGGCTCTCAACGACCTCGTAGCCGACTGGAAAGACGAGATATGCGACGAATTCAAAGGTATAGAGAACACTGACAGCATAGAGTGGTTTACCCAACCGGTAGAAACACCCAAGACACAAGTGCCAGTAGAGATTCAGGACAACCTTGTAGATGCTATCTTTGCATGCCACGACGGTGTACTGCGCATGGCACCTTCCATGCACGGTGTCGTAGAGACATCATCCAACCTCGCCATCATCACCATCGGAGGCGGAAAGGCAACAGTACAGATCCTCGCACGCTCCAGCCACGAGGGATACAAGCAGTACCTCACCACCATGATGGAGAGCTGTTTCGCCATGGCCGGCATGAAGGTGGAAACGGGAGGCGAATACGGCGGATGGAATCCTAACCCCCAAAGCGATATCCTGGAGCATGTACTCAAAGTGTACAAGGAGCAGAACGGCACAGACGGTAAGGTACAGGCCGTTCATGCCGGTTTGGAGTGCTCCATCATCTTGGGCAAGTACCCACACCTCGATGTCCTCTCCATGGGTCCCACACTGCTCAGTCCCCATACAGCCAACGAGCGATGCCAGATCAGTTGTGTGGCACCTTTCTGGAACCTCATCAAGCAGGTACTGAAGGAAATACCCGAAAAGGCATAGTGCCCGCAGTTGTGACAATTCTGATAAAATTAAAAGCCGAGAAAGAAATTTCCCGGCTTTTTCTTTCTACCTTCCAATAAATTTGACTACCTTTGCATGCGATTTTGCCGAAAGGACGACAACACATGCGTCCCTTACCGACGGCACAAGTATCACCAAACCAAAAGAAAATGGACGATTATCACGCGGAAAGCAACAACACTCAAGGCGTGGAGAACTGACATTATACCCCCAGGAGCACCCCGGGACACAGGCCAGTCTCCATACCCTTGCCTAACTGTGGAGACTAGCAACAATGAAGACATTCTGGAACATCGAAAAGAACCTGACTGCCATCAGCGAATGGCAGCCCAACTGCTGGATACAGGTAACATGCCCCACCGACGAAGACCAGCGCCTACTGGAAGAAAAATTCAACATCCCCGACTATTTCCTTTCTGACATCAGCGATACCGACGAGCGTGCCCGCTACGAATACGACGACGGATGGATGCTCATCATCCTGCGCATACCATACGTCAAAGAGATACGCTCGCGCACGCCATACACTACCGTGCCGCTCGGCATCATACACAAGCGCGACGTCACCATCACCGTGTGCTATTACGAAACCAACATGATGATAGACTTCGTGAGCTACCAGCAGAAACGAGGAGAGGGATTCACCGACTATGTAGACATGATATTCAGGCTCTTCCTCTCGTCCGCCGTATGGTACCTCAAACGGCTCAAGCAGATAAATACGCTCATCGAGAAAGCCAAACGCAACCTCGACCACGGCGTAAACAACGAAAGCCTCATCGGGCTGAGCCGTCTGCAGGACTCGCTCACCTACTTCATCACATCCATCCGCGGCAACGAAAACCTGCTGTCCAAACTGAAGTTCAAACTGCAGGTGGACGAACTGGACGCTGACCTCATCGAGGACGTAAATATCGAGATGACACAGGCAAGGGAAACCACCAGCATCTACTCCGACATCCTGGAGTCGACCATGGACACATACTCCAGTATCATCAACAACAACATGAACACCACCATGCGTACGCTCACCAGCGTCAGCATCGTCATGATGTTGCCCACGCTCATATCGTCCCTCTTCGGCATGAACCTCATCAACGGCATGGAAAACAGCCCGTACGGATTCATCTTCGCACTTGTCGTGTCGTTCATTGTGTCCGGACTCACATGGGGACTGCTCAAGTACAAGCGTCTGCTATGACAGCCTGCATACGGCACATAAAACAGCCATAAGACAAAAAATATATTAAAAAACAACTGATAATTAGGAATTACCGATTATTTTAACTAAGTTTGCAACTTACTTAACAAACTTTTTGTATGCGACCGCCATCTGCATCCGCATATAGGATGTATGCGGTCAAGAAAATCGAATCATAAACTAAACCAAGTGAAATGATGGACTCTCAAGAAACCACCCTGACCCAGGGTACCACCGAAGAACCCCAAGTAACGGCTACAGCAGCCCAGGAAACAACAACGGCAGAAACACCTGCGGCCAATGAAACTGAAGCTCCACAGGCAACGGTAGCCGAAGAACAGCCTAAAGTATACAAGACCAAGCAGGAAGTGCTCGAAAGAGTGAAGGAACTGGCACAATCGGACGAGACTCCGCAGAAAGAGGAGATAGACCTGCTGAAGACTGTGTTCTACAAGTTGCACGCCGCAGAAAGAGACGCACAGATAAAAGCTTACTTGGCTGAGGGTGGAGACCCCGAGAAGTATGTCCTCGTACCAGACGACACAGAGGATGCCTTCAAGGCCGGAATGCAGGTTATCAAGGAAAAGAGAGCCAAGATTTTCCTGGAGCAGGAGGCTGAAAAACAGGCTAACCTCGCACACAAGCTCGACATCATAGAGAAGATAAAGACGCTCGCCACATCGCCCGAAGAGGCCAACCAGTCGTACCAAGAGTTCAAAACCCTGCAACAGGAGTGGAAGGAAATCAAGGCCGTACCAGCCGACAAGGCCAACGAACTGTGGCGCAACTATCAGTTGTACGTAGAGCAGTTCTACGACATGCTCAAGCTCAACAGCGAAGCACGCGAATACGACTTCCGCAAAAACCTCGAAGCAAAGACCAAACTGTGCGAAGCTGCCGAGAAACTGGACGAGGAGAAAGATGTCATCTCCGCCTTCCACCAGTTGCAGGAGCTGCATCAGGAATACAGGGAGATAGGTCCCGTGGCCAAGGAGCTGCGCGAAAGCATCTGGGCGCGCTTCAAGGCAGCAAGTGCCGTCATCAACAAGAAACACCAGCAGCACTTCGAGCAGTTGCGCGCCAAGGAGGAGGAGAACCTCAGCCTCAAGACTGCCCTCTGCGAGAAGGTGGAAGCCATCAACCAGCAGGTACGCAAGCTCGCTACCGAATGGGAGAATGCCAGCAAGGAGGTCATCGAGCTGCAGAACGAATGGAAGAAGATAGGCTTCGCACCGCAGAAGATGAACGTCAAGATATTCGAGCGCTTCCGCATCGCCAACGACAAGTTCTTCAGCAGCAAAGCCGAATACTTCAAGGAACTGAAGAGCGAATATACCGCCAACGCCGAAAAGAAACGCGCCCTCATCGAAAAGGCCAAGACGCTGGCCGAGAGTACCGAATGGCGCAAGGCAGGCGACCAGCTTGTCAACCTGCAGAAGGAATGGAAGCAGATAGGTGTCGTGCCACGCAAAGTGGGCGACCAACTGTGGCAGGAATTCATCGGTGCATGCAACAAATTCTTCGATGCCCGCAACAAGGCCAATGCCGGCACACGCAATGCCGAGCATGCCAACCTGCTGAAGAAGCGCGAAGTGGTGGAGAAAATCAAGGCGTTGGCAGAAAGCAAGGCCGAAAACATGCAGCAGCAGGTACAGTCGCTCATAGAAGAATACAAGGCTGTAGGCCACGTGCCTTTCAAGGAAAAGGATGCACTCTACAACTCGTTCCGTGAAGCCGTAGACGGCATCTACAAGAACCTGCACAACAGCAACGCCAAGAAGCACCTTGACAATTTCAGAACCAACTTGAAGAATGTCGCAGAAAAGGGCGGAGAAGCCCTCGACAACGAGCGCGGAAGACTCATGAGACGCTTCGAACAGTTGCGCTCCGAGATAAACACGTACGAGAACAACCTCGGTTTCCTCAATGCTGCAAGCAAGAAGGGCAACAGCCTCGTCGAAGAACTGAACCGCAAGGTACAGAAGCTCAAGGACGACCTCGAACTTGTAAAGCAGAAAATCAAGGCCGTTGACGCAGAGAACAAAGGAAAGTAAACGGCTGTTTCGGTTTGTTCCCAAGTATAGGCAGTCTACAGCTATACTTGGGCAGTCTACTTCTTCGCTTAGGGGCATATCGGTATACCCCTAAGCGAAGAATCGTTTTTTTGGGTGGCCTTTATTCCATTTATTTGTAAGGCGGGTTCTAAAAATTACCTTTGATGGATTTTTGCATTTTAGTGACGATAAAAAAATAACTTGGTACAGCGAGGGCGCTGTACCTCCTACAGTTACCCATACTTGCCAGAAAAGGCAATCATAGGAGGTACGGCGCCCTCGCCGTACCACTCAAGTGATAAATGTCAATTAAGTATGATTAAAAATTATTCGAGCTGTACGGTTGGACTTTTCGAATACCGAAAGCTCTCGGAGTAACTATTCGGCGGTACTCGCGCCCTGAAAGGGCAACTGCTCCTAGCCCAGGGCAACGCCCTGGGTATAGAGGACAAAGGTAATTTGCGCCCCGTAGGGGCAACTGCATGAAGCACAGGCAAAGAGTATCATCCAACCCGGGGCGTTGCCCTATAATGCAGTTGCCCTTTCAGGGCGCGGGTGAAGGACATAGGGCATAAATACCCAGGGTGCCGTCGCTTCGCTCCTTTGCCCTGGGCTAGGAGCAGCTGCCCTTTCAGGGCGCGGATGACATGATGTTACTATCGCCGAATAGTTGAATCTTTCCAAAGCAACCGTACAGCTCGCTTTTTTTTTGTAAAAAATCAGATTTCCATTTTACTTTTTATCTTCCAGCTGGTCATATAGTCGTAGCGTCCATTAAAAAAGAGCTCGACAATAATGACAATACACAACGCAAAACAAGTAAGAACAAAAA
>CAVFRG010000039.1:0-25963 GCA_963624905.1 Oscillospiraceae bacterium | reverse complement strand
CACTTGCCACCACCCTGGGCATAGCCAGTTGCACGGCAGCATGAAGTAAACGAACGAACCCCGCAAAAAGTAAGCGGGCAAAAAAGAGAGAATCCCGACAACCATGACGGTTGCCGGGATTCGCTTTTTAGGTTGCCGCATATTATCCGGACAAACTTCGCAACGACCGTACTATGCCCAACAAGCTTCCATTCTAATTCAATGTCTCCTTAGTCTTGAGGTCGAAGGGAAGCAATGGGGCATCCTCGTCAACATTAAAGCGGTCGAAGGCGGAAATAAACGAACGTTTTTGGATGATGTTGTATTTTTCGTATTCACCATACGCCTTAGCCCGTGCTTCCTCTTGTGAACGTCATCAAGCACATATCCCTTGATTATAAATTCCTTCAGTACGGAAGTAGACCAAATGCGGAACTGTGTGGCTTGGTATTGGCTACTTCAAGAGCCTTGTCAATAACCTTTGGGAATTTCCATCCCCCCCTACATCACGCCGTCGGCACGCAGCTTCTGCTGCCACTTCCATGCCGAGGCGAGCACATCGTCGAGACTGGCTTCCGCCTTCCATCCCAGCACGCTGTTGGCCTTGGAGCAGTCGCCCCATATCTTCTCGATGTCGCCCTCGCGGCGCGGTCCGTACTTCCAGTTGAGCTTTACGCCCGTGGCACGCTCGAAGGTCTCCACTATCTCCAGCGTCGAGTTGCCGCGCCCGGTACCGATATTGAAGTATTCTATGGGGTTGGTGTCCTGGTCGAGCACGCGAGCCATGGCAGCCACGTGCGCCTTTGCCAGGTCTACCACGTAGATGTAGTCGCGTATGCAGGTGCCGTCGGGTGTGTCGTAGTCATTGCCGAAGATGGTGAGCTGCTGGCGTATGCCCATGGCCGTCTGCGTAACATAGGGTATGAGGTTGTTGGGCACGCCGTTGGGCAGTTCGCCGATGAGTGCCGAGGGATGGGCGCCGATGGGGTTGAAGTATCTCAGCACGATGCTCTTGATGCCGGCACCGCTGTGTATGTAGTCGGCTATGATCTGCTCGTTTATCTCCTTGGTGTTGCCGTAGGGCGAGGTGGCCTTCTGGTGGGGGGCATCCTCCGTGACGGGCAGGTTCTCGGGGCGCGGCTGTCCGTAGACGGTGCATGAGGAGGAGAAGATGATGCCCTTCACGCCATACTGGGGCATGAGTTCGAGCAGGTTGACGAGCGAGACGACGTTGTTGCGGTAGTACAGCAGCGGCTTCTGTACGCTCTCGCCCACGGCCTTGCTGGCAGCAAAGTGGATGATGCCCTCTATGTCGGGATACTTGCGGAAGACGCCCTCCGTAGCCTCCTTGTCGCGCAGGTCTACCTGTTCGAAGGCGGGGCGCACGCCCGTTATCTTCTCTATGCCGTCGAGCACCTCCACCTTAGAGTTGGAGAGGTTGTCTACGATTACCACGTTGTAGCCTGCCTGCTGCAACTCTACTGTGGTATGGCTTCCTATGAAGCCCGTGCCACCTGTCACCAAAATAGTCTGTTTCATCATTCTCAATGTTTTTTTATATATGAATAGTTGATGTGTTTCGGCAGACAAAGTTAAACATTCTTTTCGGAAGCACAAAGGAAAGGCCGCATTTTTTGGTTTTTTTGCGATGCAGGAAGAGCTACTGTTGCCTGTACTGCTGGGGCGTGAGGCCCGTAAGCCGGCGGAAATACTTGCAGAAGAAGCTGGGGGTGGCGAAGTGCAGTTCGTCGGTTATCTCGGCTATCTGGCGGTCGCTGTGCCGCAGCATCACCTTGGCCTGTGCTATCACGGCACGGTCTATCCATTCCTTGGCCGTAATGCCGCTGCTCTGCCTTACCACCGTGCCCAGATAGCGGTCGGTAAGGCATAGGCGGCCGGCATAATAGCCCAGGGTGCGCTGCTCGCGGCAGTGGTTGTTGACGAGCTGCAGAAAGCGGTCGAAGATGCTTGCGGCAGAGCCGGCATGGGCAGAGGGGGCAGCAAACTGTCCCGAGAAGAGGCGGTCGTAACATGCCACGATGGTGCCCACCATGTGGCGTGTGGCTACAGGGGCAAAGGGGTGGCGGGCATCACTGCATCGGCGCTCCATGGTGGCTATCTCCCACAACGTGTCGTACATGTGTTCCAGCAGATGCTGGTCGGCGGCAGACACGTGCTGTATGCCGTGTTTCTGCAGTCCGCCCGTAACACACGTAACACTGCCTGCCGTGGCCAGCTGCATCATGTCGGCAGGCACGCCCATGCCCGCTATGCAGAAGTCGTTGCTCATGCCGAGCGGTTCTACGATGGTGCCGGGCGTGACAAAGATGAGGGTGCCCGCACCTATACGATACTCCTTGAGGTTGATGATGCCGTGCATGGAGCCTTGCGTAATGACCCCTATGCGATAGTCTTCCAGCAGATAGGGGCCGGAGGAGGTGCCGATGAAAGGCTGCAGAAAGCGGCTCATGCCGATGACCACGCCAAAGCCGTCAAGGTAGAAGTGCTTGGGGGGGATGATGTTCTGGGCTGTCAGCGTGTCGAACATGCGCTGTATGGAGAGTGGTTCGGGTTGTCTCATGTCCTTTTTGTTCGATGTGATGGTCTTTTCGGATGCAAAGATAACGATTATAGCCGAATATCTACACTTTCCGCTCAGAAATCGAACGAAAAGAACATTTGTCCCTTTCTTTGGATAACACTTCTCACGACAGATAGCCTTACCTTTGCACCCGGAAACAGAAAGCTATGAATATGACAAGAAAAACAATGTTACTGTCGCTGGCCATCCTGGCGCACCTTCCCGCCTCAGCCCTGACGCTGGACGAGGCACGGCAGATGGCACACGACAACTATCCGGCCATCAGGCAATACGCCCTTCTGGAGCAAAGCCGCGACTACACGCTGGACAACGTGGCGAAGGCGTGGCTGCCACAGGTGAGCGCACAGGCTGGGGTATGCGCCTTTACCGACATCGTGAAGCAGAACACGCTGATGAGGATGATGGGCATGGACATGAAGAACTGGACTGCCGGGGCATCGGTAACGCTGCGCCAGAGCGTGTACGACGGTGGGCAGACCGCTGCACAGAGGGAGGTGGCGGCTGCACAGAACGACGTGCAGAGGCACCAGCTGCGCGTAACGATGTATGCCGTAAACGAGCGCATAGAGCAACTATTCTTCGGTGTCTTGCTGATAGACGAGCAGATGGTGCAGGGCCAACTGTTGTACGATGACCTCACCACCAGCGAGAAGACCGTCAGGAGCATGATGAAGGGCGGCATCGCCAACCAGAGCGACCTCGATGCCGTCCTCGTGGAGAAGTTGAAAACCACGCAGCAGATGGAGACGCTGAAGGCATCGCGCAAGGCTTGTCTAAGGATGCTGGGCGTGTTTGTGGGCAAGGACCTGCCGGTGGATGAGCGGCTGGAGAAACCATCCTCTCTCGCCACTAAGGGCGAATGGGGCGTGAACCGTCCCGAGCTGCAATACTATGCCTCGCAGAACCTGTTGCTCGATGCGCAGCGCCGACAGCTGGACACGAAGCTCCGTCCCACGGTGAGCCTCTTCGGCACGGGGATGGTGCATACCAAGGTGAGCGACCTCCTCAACACGGGCGTGCTCATGGGCGGTGTGTCGGTGGCATGGGACATCGGTGCCCTCTATACCCGCAAAAATGACATCAGGAAATTGGCGGTGCAGCGGGCCATGAACGAGAGCCAGCGTGAGACCTTCCTCTTCAACAACCGCCTGCAGAACGAGGAGGCGGACGGAAACATAGCTTCCCTCCGCCGGCAGATAGCGCAGGACGAGGAAATAGTACGCTTGCGCGAGAGCATACGCAGCAAGGCCGGCCGCAAGGTGCAACTGGGCACGGAGAGCGTCAACGAACTGGTGCGCGACATCAACGCCGTGAGTATGGCAAGGGCGCAGAAGGCGCTGCACGAAACGCAACTGCTAAGGGAAATGTACAAACAAAAGACTATCAACAACGAATAAAGGCCGATTAAAGGTAAAAAGGCAGATTAAAGGTAAAAGGTAAAAAAATGAGAAAATACATATATACATTATTGATGCTGGCAACCACGGGGCTGGCATCGTGCGGTGACAAGAAAGGAACGTATGACGCCACAGGTACCTTCGAGGCTACGGAGGTGACGGTAGCGGCAGAGCAGAACGGCAAACTGGTGAGCCTCTACATAAACGAGGGCGACAGGGTAGGTGCGGGCAAGCAGGTGGCCCTGACAGACACCGTGCAACTCTACCTGAAGGCGCGCCAGATAGGTGCCACCCGACTGGTGTATGCCTCGCAACGACCCGATACCGGCAAGCAGGTGGCTGCCACCCGACAGCAACTGGCCAAGGCGCGAGAGGAGTACGAACGCTTTGCAGCCTTGGTGAAGGAGGGGGCAGCCAACCGCAAGGCACTGGACGATGCACGCAGTCAGGTACAGGTGCTGCAACGCCAACTGGAGGCACAGCTCTCGGCGCTGGGAACGTCTACCAACAGCCTGAATGCACAGATGGGCACCACCGACGTGGAGAAGCTGCTGGTGGCCGACCAACTGAAGAAGTGCCACGTCGTGTCACCCATATCGGGTACGGTAATAGAGAAGTACATGGAACAGGGCGAGTTTGCCACCGTGGGCCGACCTATCTGCAAGGTGGCTGACCTCGCCCACATGTACCTGCGCGCCTACATTACCTCCGCACAGCTCAGGCAGGTAAGGATAGGCCAACAGGTGAAGGTGTTTGCCGACTACGGCAACGGCCAGCGGAAGGAATATCCCGGAAGGGTGACATGGATATCGCCCAAGTCGGAGTTCACGCCCAAGACCATCCTCACCGACGACGAGCGCGCCGACCTGGTATATGCGCTAAAAATAGCGGTAAGGAACGACGGATATGTGAAAATAGGAATGTACGGGGAGGTTGAGCTGTAAAGGTAAAAAAGTAAAAAGGTAAAAAAGTAAAAAGAGGCATACGCAAAAAAGCTGTACCTCCTACAGACACCCTCTCTCGACCACAAAAGCTATTGTCCCTTAACTTCTCTAACTTCCCCTAACTTCCCCTAACTTCCAAAGAAATACTTTAGCATGAATAAAAACGAACATACGGAAAAGAAAGCAATAGTTGTACGGCACGTATGCAAGCACTACGGCAAGGTGGAGGCGCTGAAAGACGTGAACTTCACCGTGGAGAAAGGCGAAATCTTCGGACTCATAGGCCCTGACGGTGCCGGCAAGACCACGCTCTTCCGCCTCCTCGCCACACTGCTGTTGCCCGACACCACAGGCGGCACGGCAGAAGACATGACCCCACCAGGCATTGCCGTAGACGGGCACGACGCTGTCAGGGACATGGAGGAGATAAGGAAGTGCGTGGGGTATATGCCCGGCAAGTTCTCGCTCTACCAAGACCTGTCGGTGGAAGAGAACCTCGAGTTCTTCGCCACCCTCTTCGGCACTACCGTTGAGGCGGAATACGACAACATCAAGGCCATCTACCAGCAGATAGAACCCTTCCGCAGGCGCAAAGCCGGTGCCCTCTCAGGTGGTATGAAGCAGAAGCTCGCCCTGTGCTGCGCCCTCGTACACAAGCCCAGCATCCTGCTGCTCGACGAACCTACTACGGGTGTAGACCCCGTGAGCCGAAAGGAGTTGTGGAACATGCTTGCCACCCTGCGCCACAGGGGCATAACCATCGTGGTGTCCACTCCCTACCTCGACGAAGTGAGGCGCTGCCACCGCATTGCCTTCCTGCAACAGGGCAAGGTGATGGGGATAGGCAAGCCAGAGGAGATTCTTCTGGAATTCAAGGATGTGTTTATGCCGGAAGGGGTGAAGAGGGAAGAACGAAGAGTGAAGAGCGAGGGAAGTGAAGAACGAAGAGTGAAGAGCGAGGGAAGTGAAGAACGAAGAGTGAAGAGCGAAGAATCCAATAGCAAAGGCTGTTGTCTTAACTCCTTTAACTCCTTTAACTCCTCTTCCCTCTCCATAGAGGTCTCCCACCTTGTGAAGGCGTTCGGCTCCTTCCGTGCCGTAGACGACATCTCCTTCTGCGTGAAACGGGGTGAGATATTCGGGTTTCTCGGTGCCAACGGAGCAGGCAAGACCACAGCCATGCACATCCTCACCGGACTGAGCCAGCCCACCAGCGGCACCGGACAGGTGGCGGGGTGTGACATCTGCACCGAGTACGAACAGATAAAGAAGCACATAGGCTACATGAGCCAGAAGTTCTCGCTCTACGCGGACCTTACCGTGAGGGAGAACATACGCCTCTTCGGAGGCATCTACGGCATGAACGACCGCGACATCAGGCGCAAGACCGACGAACTGCTCAGCCAACTGCAGTTTGCCGACCACGCCGACGACATCGTGGCAAGCCTGCCCCTGGGATGGAAACAGAAGTTGGCGTTCTCGGTCAGTATCTTCCACAACCCCGAGATCGTATTCCTCGACGAGCCTACGGGTGGGGTAGACCCTGCCACGCGCCGGCAGTTCTGGCAACTCATCTACGAGGCGGCCGACCGGGGCATCACCGTCTTCGTAACCACCCACTACATGGATGAGGCTGAATATTGCGACCGCATCTCCATCATGGTGGACGGCAAGATAAAGGCCATGGGGACACCCGACTATCTGAAACGCACATTGCACCAGCCCGACATGGACGGCGTATTCACCCACCTGGCAAGACAGTCGACAAGGAAGTGAGAATGGAAAATGGGAAAATAAGATGAAACAGTTTATATCTTTCGTAATAAAAGAGACACGCCACATCCTGCGCGACAAGCGCACGATGCTCATCCTCTTCGGCATGCCCATCGTGGAGATGCTGCTCTTCGGATTCGCCCTCTCTACCGACGTAAAGAACGTGCGCACTGCCGTGGTCCTTACCGCCGTAGACCGCGAGACACAGCAGTGGACAGAGAAGTTGGGCGCAAGCCCCTACTTCGACATACTGTATAAGGTACGCACCACCACCGAGGCAGAACGCCTGATAAGAGACCAGAAGGCTGACCTCGCCGTGGTATTCTTGAGTGAAGAGAGAAGAGTGAAGAGTGAAGAGGGAAGAGGGAAGAGTGAAGAGGGAAGAGCGAAGAGGGAAGAATCAGGTGCCGCCGTACAGTTGATAACCGACGGTACCGACCCCAGCATGGCACAGATGTACGCCAACTACGCCACGCAAATTTTGAATGGAGTGAAGGGCGAAGAGGAAAGTGAAGAACGAAGAGGGAAGAGTGAAGAATTCTCTTGTTCTTTTGATTGCATCTCTGGGGACAATATGACAGGCGATGCATTTGGATTCTTCCCTCTTCGCTCTTCCCTCTTCACTCTCCGCTCTTCCCTCCTCTTCAATCCGCAGATGCAGAGCAGCTACAACTTCGTGCCGGGCATTATGGGCGTCATCCTCATGCTCATCTGTGCCATGATGACGAGCATCAGCATCGTGAGGGAGAAGGAGCGCGGCACGATGGAGGTACTGCTGGTAAGTCCCGTCCGCCCTCTGATGATTATCGTAGCCAAGGCGGTGCCCTACCTGGTGCTGGCCTTCGCCATCCTCACCTCCATACTGCTCATAGCCAAGTATGCACTCATGGTGCCGCTGGCGGGCAGTCTGTTCTGGATATACGCAGTGTCGGGTATCTATATCCTCCTGGCTCTCTCGTTAGGACTGCTCATCAGTACCGTGGCGCGCACCCAGCTCGTGGCACTCCTCATGTCGGCCATGATGCTCATGATGCCCTGCATCCTGCTCAGCGGCATGATTTACCCCGTGGAGAGCATGCCCCAGATGCTGCAGTGGGTTTCGGCCGTCATACCGCCACGCTACTACATCTCGGCCATGCGCAAGCTGCTGGTAATGGGCGTGGGCGTGGACAAGGTGCTGAACGAGATAGCCGTGCTTGCCACCATGACTGCCGTGCTGCTCACAGCTGCCCTCCTCAAGTTCAAAAAAAGACTCGGTTAAAGGTAAAAAAGCAGATTAAAAGTAAAAAAGTAAAAAAGTAAAAAGAGGGCATACGCCGAGTAAAAGTAAAAAGGTAAAAAAAGTAAAAAGGTAATATATGATACTGAAATATCTGCTGCAGAAAGAGTTTCTCCAACTGAGGCGCAACGCCTTCATACCCCGCCTCATCGTGATGTTTCCCGTCATGATGATGTGCGTCATGCCGTGGGTAATGAGCATGGAGGTAAAGAACATCGTGGTGGACGTGGTGGACAACGACCGCTCCACGCTCTCCACCCAACTGGTACACCGCATAGAGGCCAGCAACTACTTCGTCTTCGGCGGGCAGAAAACAAGCTATGCCGAAGCCATGGCCGATGTGGAACGTTCGCGCGCCGATGTCATCGTGGAGATACCGCCCCGCTTCGAACACGACATGCTGCGCGGAGAGAACCCGTCGGTTTTCGTTGCCGCCAATGCCGTGAACGGCACCAAGGGCACCATGGGCTCATCGTATCTGGGCAGCATCATTGCCGGGCACATGGCATCCGCGACAGCCATGAATAGCGGAACACAGGTACAGGCAGGCTCGCTCGTATCCGTACTCTACCTGTACAACAAGCATCTCAACAGCAAGGTGTTTGTCATACCGTCGCTCATGGCCATCCTCATACTGCTGATGTGCGGATTCCTGCCAGCCCTCAACATCGTGGGCGAAAAGGAGAACGGCACCATAGAGGCCGTCAATGTCACGCCCGTAAGGAAATGGGAGTTCATCCTTGCCAAACTGATACCCTACTGGCTGGTAGGCGTGGTGGTGATGACCGTGTGCTTCGTGCTGGCATGGGCTGTGTACGGCATCACGTGCGTGGGCAACATCGCACTGGTGTACCTTCTGGCCATGCTCCTGGCGCTCGTCATGAGCGGCATGGGACTGGTCATTTCCAACTACAACGACACCATGCAGCAGGCTGTCTTCGTGATGTGGTTCATAGTGATGTGCCTCCTGCTGCTGAGCGGGCTCTTCACCCCCGTACGCTCCATGCCCCACTGGGCTTACCTTACCACCTATGCCAACCCCGTACACTACTTCATCGATGCCATACGCACCGTGTTCGTGCGCGGAGGCAACATCGGCAGCATCCTGCCACAGGTGCTCGCCCTGGCGGCCTTTGCCCTCGCCATGAACATCTGGGCCGTGACGAGCTACAGCAAGAACGCATAGAAGACAAGCCGGGCTGCCACCTCTTTTATCGTCCGCTGCCGACAAAAAAGCAAACATTTTATCGTCCGTGCACGACAAAATGCTTATCTTTGCAGCACACTCCTGCAAAACAGCAGCAACACAAAGCATGAAATACCAAAACAACAAAGACCTGGCCGAAGCGCAGTACTACCTCAAGATGGTGGACAACTTCTGCAAGACGGGGAAAGTCGTCCTGCCCGACCCGCCCGCAAACGCCCTGCCGTGGGAGACGGGCGAAGACCCGTTGCGCGACTTCCTCACCGGCCTCTTCACGTCCTATACCATTACCATGCCCTTTACCGGCGAGACGGAATGCAGGTTTGCACTGCAGGTGCGCAACAGCAAGTTGAAGGCCAAGGTATTCTACGACCAGGTGGGAAAGTTCGTGGTGGAGTGTGTACACCACATACGCTTCCAGCGCCAGCGGGCATGGAGCGAGAGCCACCGTGCCGACAGCCTGCTGCTCGACCGCGAAGCCTACAGGCGCATGGCCCCCGAGGAGTGGCGCCCGCTGCTGGACCAACTGGAGACGGAGCATGCCGGCGATGGCTTTGACAAACCCTTCTTCCTGCGCCTCTTTGCCCACGGCGGAGCGGCACGGCAGGACAACTGGGAACGGCTCGTGAGAGACTGGAAGGAATGTATCAAGAAGCAGACGCTCGCCAAGCAGGAGAACTATATCGCCCTGCGGAAACAAAACTTTGTGACAGGTCTCATCAAGACGATGGACCAGATGACACGCACCGTCAAGGACAAGAACATACCCGAGACGCGGGCCGTCCAGGCATGGGAACTGATGACGGGCGGATGGACCGAGACGGAGTTCGAACGGCGGCTGAACGAGATGAAGGTGCAGGACCGCTATCCCGAGATACCGGAGATAGTGGCACGCATGGGCCGCACGGCAGATGCCAACGGCAAGGAACGCCTCGCCGTGGCATCGGGCGTGGACATGAAGATAGAACACTCGGCGGGCAGCGACATAGAGGGTGTCACCATAGGCGATGACCTCAACGCCCTGCTGCCCCTCGAACTGGCACAGTACTGCGACGAGGACATGCAGGCTCTCTTCATATACAAGTACCGCACACGCAGGTTGCAGACCTTCCGGTACAAGAGCGAGATGACGAAACCCTCGCGCCGGCTGGGCTATACGCATGCCTCGCGCAAGGGACCCATGATCGTGTGCGTGGACACCTCGGCCAGTATGTACGGTACGCCCGAACGCATCTCCTCTACCTTGCTCGCCCTCATAGAACAGACTGCCGAGAGCCTGGAACGCGACTGCTTCCTCATCGATTTCTCCGTGAGCATACGCACCGTTGATCTCATGGAGAAACGCAGGGCACGCAACCTGCGCAAGATAGGGCTCGACATACCCGCCACCGGCAGCACCCAGGAAAGCAGCACCCAGGAAGGCAGCACTCCGTCTTCCGCCACGTCTTCCGCCAAGCCCCAGTCTTCCCGCCTGCCGTTCATAGGCGGGGGAACCAGTGCACGCAAGCTCATGGATGCCCTCTTCTCCCTGCTCGAGAACGACGGCAAACCCTACGTCAACGCCGATGTGCTCTGGATAACCGACTTCATGATACCGCAGCCGCCCGCCTCCATGCTCGAACGCATCAAGGCTTACCGAGACACCGGAACCCGATTCTACGGACTCTGTATCGTACACGAGCAGGACAAGGGTAGCGACAATTCCTGGCAGCCTTATTTTAACAAGATATACACCATCAGCTACCGCCCCGTAAGAAAATACTGACTTTTCGGGCAAAAAACTTGCTGCTGTCATTTTTTTTGCATATATTTGCACCCAAAAATCAATCAGTTATACCACGTTGTGTGCAATATAAGCATAGTATAAAGTAAAAGATATGTTCCGACTAAGACCATTGAAAATAATGCAGAGCAAGGCTGAGCTGGAAAAACTGCCGGAAGGCAAACTGCTCATCAATACGCTCAACGCCCATTCCTTCAACACGGCACAGAAAGACCCACTCTTTGCCGAAGCCCTGAAGGGGGGATACTGCATCACGCCAGACGGCGTGAGCATCGTCATGGCATGCCGCTGGCTGCACACGCCGGCTGCTCCCAAGGAGCGCATCGTGGGGTGGGACCTCTTCAGCTTTGAGATGGAACGCCTCAACCGACGGGGCGGCAAGTGCTTCTTTATGGGCAGCAGCCAGAAGGTTCTGGACCTCATCAGGGAACATGCTGCAGAGGTTTACCCCAACATCACGGTAGAAACCTATTCGCCTCCCTATAAGGATGTCTTTTCCGATGAGGACAACGACGCCATCATACAGGCCGTCAATGCCGCCAAGCCCGACCTGCTGTGGATAGGCATGACTGCTCCAAAACAGGAGAAATGGGCTTACCAGAACTGGGACAAACTGGACATCGACTGCCACGTGGGTACCATCGGTGCCGTGTTCGACTTCTTTGCCGGCACCGTAAAGCGCGCACCCCTCTGGTGGCAGAACAACGGCCTGGAATGGCTCTACCGCCTTATACTCGAGCCACGCCGCATGTGGCGCCGCTACCTCGTGGGCAACGCCCTCTTCGTATATAACATCACCAAGGAAAAACTTTTGTACCGGGACTGACATCCCCTTGTCTCATACAGACAGATACTCCAACCGTATTTACCTCCTATGGCATGCTCCTTGTACCTTCTATGATATGCTTGTTGTAGGAGGTACGGCGCCCTCGCCGTACCACACACATCCCAACAGGAACTGTTCAGCTCCCCTCTACAGACCTCTTGCCTTCAGCAGTCCCGAAGCATCGGGCTGCTTCATGCCGGTGAAGTCGGTAAACATCTCCAACTGGTCCCTGGTGTTGCCACGGCTCAGAATCTTGTCGCGGAACGCCTGGCCCACGGCTGGGTCGAGTGCACCATGGCGTGCAAAATAGTCGGCTATGTTTACGGCGAGCACCTCGGTCCAGAGATAGCTGTAGTAACCGGCAGCATATCCTCCGCCCCATACGTGGTTGAAGTAGGACGTGCTGTAGCGGGGCGGTATCTGGCTGTCGAGCAAGCCGACATTGTGGAGTGCTTCCTTCTCGAAGGCTCCAGCCATGTAGGGCGACGGTATCTGTCCGGGGGCAAGCTCGTGCCATGCCATGTCAAGGCAGGTGGCGGCAAGGTTCTCGCCCAGGGCATACGCCGTCTGGAAGTTGATGCTCTTCAGCATACGCTCCTTCAGGTCGGCGGGCATCGGCTTGCCGGTATCGGTATGGCGTGCATAATGGTCGAATATCTCGGGTATGGAGGCAAACGACTCGTTGAACTGTGACGGCATCTCCACAAAGTCGCGCGCCACGGCAGTGCCGGAGAGCGTGTTGTACTGGCAGTCGGAGAGGATGCCGTGCAGGGCGTGCCCGAACTCATGGAAGAGGGTGCATGCCTCGTCCCAGGTAACGAGCGAAGGCTGTCCGTCCGGAGCCTTGGCATAGTTGCACACATTATATATGACAGGCAGTTGTCCTCTCTGTTTGCCCTGCTTGGCGAAACTGCTCATCCAGGCACCGCCTCGCTTGGTGGGGCGGCGGAAGTAGTCGCTGTAGAAGAGGGCGAGGGGCTTGCCGTCCTTGTCGCTCACCTCGAACACCTTCATGTCGGGATGATAGGTGGGTATGTCCTTGCGCTCCTTGAAGTTCAGTCCATAGACACGATGGGCGGCATAGAACACGCCGTTCACCTGCACGCTGTCTATGTTGAAGTAGGGCTTCACCTCGTCGTCGGTGATGTTGAGCATCTCCTTCTTCATCTTGGCGGAATAGAAGAAGCGGTCGTAGGGCTGCAACTTGAAGTCCTTGCCTTCGGTCTTCTGGGCGTATTCCTCTATGCTCCTGGTCTCCGCCTCAGCCTTGGGGGTATATTCGCGGATGAGCTGCTGCAGGAAGTCGTTCACGTTCTTCGAGTTCTTCGCCATCGTCTTCTCCAGCGAATAGTCGGCATAGTTGCCGTACCCCATCAGCTGTCCCTTCTCCGCCCGGAGCCTGGCTATCTCGGTCACGATGGGGAAGGTGTTGTATTCGGGGTTGGTGGCGTCGGCGCGGTGTATGCTCGCCTCGTACACCCTGCGGCGCAGGTCGCGGTTCTGGAGGTTGGCGAGGATGGCCTGCTGGGTGGTGTTCACGATGACGATGCAGTAGGGAGCCTTTGCGCCACGGCTCTCGGCATCTTTCCGGCACTGGGCAATGTCGGCATCGCTCAGTCCGGCGAGCTCCTCCTTGCTGTCCACCCATACCACGGCGGCATTGGTGGCTGCCGGAAGGAGGTTGCCCCACTGCTGCTGCAGTTCGGAGATGCGGGAGTTGATTTGTTTCATGCGCTCCATCTTCTCCCCGGAGAGGAGGGCACCCGAGCGTACGAAGTCCTTGTAGACGACCTCGGTGAGTCGCCGGTCCTCGCCCTTGAGCTTCTTGTACTCGTTGTCGTATACATATTTGATGCGCTCGAAGAGTTGCTTGTTGAACGATATCTCGTTGCTCAGCTCCGTGAGCATCGGTGTCACCTTCTTCTGGATCTCGGCGATGGCGGGTGTCTTGTGGGCACTGGTGAGTCCGAAGAACACACTGGTCACGCGGTCGAGCAGCACACCGCTCTCCTCATAGGCGAGGACGGTATTCTTGAAGGTAGGCTTCTGCTTGTTGCCCACTATCTTCCGGATATTCTCCCGCTGGTTCTTGATGGCAGCCTCGATGGCGGGCAGATAGTCGCTCTCCTGTATCTTGCTAAAATCGGGAGCAC
The DNA here is from genome assembly GCA_963624905.1 of Oscillospiraceae bacterium. Classification (GTDB taxonomy): domain Bacteria; phylum Bacteroidota; class Bacteroidia; order Bacteroidales; family Bacteroidaceae; genus Prevotella. The sequence continues at coordinate 12,023 of CAVFRG010000039.1, read as the reverse complement.
CGAACGGGAGGGTGCTCTTGGCGAGCAACGGGTTGGTGCGGCTTCCGCTGGTCTGGCCGAAAGTGTTGGCTGGCATCTGCAGGAGTGATGCTGCCAGCCCAATCGTGATGAAAGTCTTGTTTAGTGTCATATATACCTGATTATTTTGTTTGTTTTGTCGTTGATGCCTGTTGTCAGAGCGCAAAGTTACCACATTTCTTCCGATTTTCGCTTGTATATTTCAGATTGTTTGTTAATTTTGCATCATAATTGTCATAAAAATATGAAGCGACTGTATACTATGGTTTTCTGCATGCTGCTTGTCGCACTGGCAGCTCATGCACAGGGAGCACTGAAGAGAGTGTATAACGAGTCGGCCGACCCGATGCTGCAGATAGACGGGGCATTGGCGAAGGCCAAGGCCGACGGCAAGTTTGTGGTATGCCAGGTGGGTGGCAACTGGTGCCCGTGGTGTCTGCGTTTCGCCGACTTTGCGGAAAAGGACACGGCGGTAAACAAGGCCATGAACGACAACTTCGTGTACATCCACGTCAACTACAACCCCCGCAATACAGCCGGTGCCGGTGCCCGGCAGAAGGCAGAGCAGCTGATGCACCGTCTGGGCAATCCCCAGCGTTTCGGCTTTCCCGTCTTCGTACTGTTGGCTGCTGACGGCAGCGTGCTCCACATCCAGGACTCCAGCTTCCTGGAGGAAGGCAAGGGCTACAGCACGGAAAAGACACTCCGCTTCTTGCTTAACTGGACACCGAAGGCGGTGAAGAAATAAAAATGCTCTGCTCATACCTTGGCAACCCCACATCTTGAACAGCTCAGCAATATCCGTCATGCGCATTTTGCCGTCTGCGGCTGGCATTTTCAAACCGTTACAATTTGTAACGCTTTCATTTCCCTCTGACCGCTAAAAAGAAATGGATGGTAGCTCCTGGTTGTTGCCTTTGCTTGAGTGGTACAGCGGGGCGCTGTACCTCCTATGGCTACCTACACTTGACAGAAAAGGCAACCATAGAAGATAGCAGGCGTCCTTGCTCTTCACTGCCTGCCGGCAGTGGCAACAAAGAACGCAAAAAGGGGTGTGGCACCACAGTTTTCCGTGTGTGCCACACCCCCACTCTTTTCCTGCCCGCCGCGGCCTTCATGCCGCAGGGCACGCGTTACTCTGCGCTGTCGCTGTCACCTGAGGTAGAGCCTCCCGAGGTAGAGTCGCCTGAAGTAGAGCCGCCCGAGGTCGAACCTCCTGAAGTTGAGCCTCCCGAAGTGCTGCCACCCGAGGTAGAACCTCCCGAGGTGGTGCCGCCCTGCGAGGTGGCGGTAAGGGCTGCAGCCTTCCTCATGCTGGCAGCGGTGTTGAGGTTGGCGTTGCTGAGGGTGCCGGTGGCACGAGCGCGCAGTTTCACTCCACTGATGTTGGCGGCAGAGAACTCTGCCTCCGTCTTTGCACCCACCTTGTTGCGGATGCCCACCGAGAAGATGGCGAGGTTGTCTATCTTCACGTTCTTGCCCTCCAGGAGCTGCTCCTTGATACACTTCACCATGGCGGTCATCATGCCCAGGCACATGGCTTCGGAGAAGCCCGTGTTGTGCTGTTCCATGTGCTGCGCCAGGGCGGCGAGGTCTACGGTGTCTTCCACTACGGGGTAGGCATACCACAGTCCGTTGGCCGGACTCTGCTCGTTGTTGTACTGTCTTACGGTGTACTTGATCATAACTTATAAGAATTTTGAGTTAATTACTGCCGGCTGCGCCCTTCCCTGCATGGGGTGGGGGGCTCGCCGCATAACCCTCACTGGATTACATGGACAAAGTTACGACATTTTTCCCGCCCCTCCGTACGATGCCGTACGTTCGCGGACATACCGTACGATAATGTACGAAAAAGCCTGCATGAGGGCATGCGGAGGGGCGGGAAGGGGTGCTTCCGACGTGTTATGGTTCGCCGAGATACTCTACGATGAGTGCCACTTCCTTGGGCGAGAGTGTCTTTGCCGACTTGCTGTAGCCCATGTCGTGCAGCCTTTGCTGCAGCGTGGTGCTGCGTTTTACCCATGACATGAAGTGGTTTACTGCCACGTGTGTGGAGTTGGCCTCCGGAAAATAGAGCATGGCAAGTTCTGACTTGCCGTATGCCTTCAGTTTGAATGGTCTGTTCATTTCCTTTATATTTTTTGATGATTACTTTTATTAAGTATGGTGTTTGTGCCTCGTTTGGAGCATACTTGCATGGCGTAAACAGGCACCTGTTCTCCCGCTCAGAAAGGGCAGTCGTCCTGTGGCGGAGGAAAGGGCAGCAGTGGAGGTGCTGATTCCTGTAAGGGCAGCGGTGCTGCGGCCGTCACTGGCTGCACTGCTGCGGCTTGTTGCGGTGGTGCCGTCACTGGCTGTGGTGCTGATTCCTGCAGTGGAGGTGCTGATTCCTGCAGTGGAGGTGCTGCCTCCGTCTGCTTGAGCCTTGCCTCGCCCAGGATGAAGTCTGCTATGTCGGTGTTGGGCAGAAACTGCTCCATGAAGTCCATGACCTGGTAGTTGCGGCATCCGCTTGCCTTCATGGCAGCGTTCCACTTGTCGTACTCTCCGCTGTCGGGGAACACCAGCACGTAGCGTTGGGTGAGGGGCTTCAGCTTGTCGGCCTGCAGGTTGCCGCATCCGCCCGTGGCGAGCCACACGATGTCGGGGTATCGGCAGGCGCAGATGAGTGCCGTCTTCTCACTCTCCACGATGGCCACGGGCTTCTGGGGGAAGCGCGGCAGCAGGTGTAGTCCGAAGAGCACCTTGTCGGTACGGTTCAGTTGGGGGCCGCAGTGTGTGCGCTGGCATACACTCCTCATCCAGTCGCACCAGTCGGCCACGCGGTGCCCGTCGGGCCGGTAGGCCATGAGTTTGGCGTCGTGCACCCTCATCTGTTCGTCTATGAGCCAGAACACCACTGCCGGACCGTGGCTGGTGCCTGCCGTGCGAACGTCGGCAGCCGTTGCACCCACATAGTAGAGGTCGAGAACACGGCTGAGGGTGTCGGGGGCGATGGGCAACCGTTCCATCCACTGTCGGAAGGTGCTGGTGCGCCGTGCCGCCTTCTCAGCCCATGCCATGTCGAAGAACTCGCTCTGTGCGCTGCTCTGCCCGGACGGCAGGTGTGGACGGACGGCAGGCGTGGACAGGCGGAGCATCGGTTTGCCGCCGATGTACTCGGGCTGCCGGAGGGCAGTGGGCCTGAGAGCGGGGTGGTCGTGGTAGAACTGGCGTGGCGGGCAGTGGTATCCGCATGAAGCCTCATGGTTGCACTTACCGCACTCGTCGGCTACATACTCGCCCGTCTCCAGGTCTATGTAGCGTGTGAAGCACTTGCGTTTGCCGCACGAGGGGCAGACATAGCGGTTGGAGCCTCCGCTCTTGTATGGTTCCAGAATGTATCTGTTGTCGTTGTTCATCGTTTACTTGATTTTTAAGTTAAAAAACTATGTTCACCAGTGGAGGTGGGTGTCACGGTTTGTCACAAAACTGTCCCAAGCTGTCCCAAACTGTCTCATTTCTGAAATGGGACAAAAATGTATATAACTATCAGTAAAACAAATAGTTAGCTGTCCCAAAGCTGGGACAAAACTTCTGTCCCAAACAGTTTTACTGTCCCACTCTTGGGACAGCTTAACTATCTAATTATTAATATGTTATATATGATTTTGTCCCAAAAAATAAAATGGGACACTTTGGGACAAAACCCCTTGCTTACTCACCTCCATTTGGTTTTCGACACATAAGCAATCAGTGTGATTTTTTCTCGTTCTTTTTGCAAAGACCGCTTGCTTGAGCTACCCTGTAAACACTGCTGCGTGTTGTCCCCAGCTTGTCTGCGATGTCTCGGTACGACAGTCCGTTGGGCTCTTTGAGCTCCCTGATGATGTCGCGTTCCAGTTCGGCTTTCTCGTCACGGCTTCGGGGCAGGTGTTCGCGTTCTTCGCTGAGCCCCCCCATGGCGAAGTGGAGCCATCCGTCGAGGTTTGTCATGGTGAGTTCCTGCACGTTCTTGCAGTCCAGTTCGATGGGCAGTGAGCGGTACTTGAGCTGGATGAGATAGCGCATGTCCTTGTCCTTCTTGGAGCGGTTCAGTCCCACCACGTTGTCAGCCATGTTGCTGATAACCTTGCTTCCTGCCAGGTCGCAGAGCGTGAGGGGGTCGCCGGGCTTGCGCTTGGGCACGTGGGCCAGCACGAGCATGGTCCAGTTGTGCGCCATGCGCAGGCTGATGAGCTGCAGCATGATGATGCCTGCCTCGCTGCTCTCCTTGGAGTTGACACAGAGGTTGGTGAGGTTGTCTATCACCACCACCTCTATGTCGTGCTCCAGTGCCAGCCGCTCTATCTCTCCGAGAATCTGGCTCTGGTCGGTAACGTCGTGCATGAGTGCATAGTTGATACACGCGATGAAGAGCGTAGCGGGCATCTCCTTCTGCGGGAACCTGCCAGCCACCTGCTGCTGCGACAGCTCGCAGTTGAGGTAGAGCACCCTCTTGCCCTGTTCAGCCACCTCGCATGCCATCTGCATGGCGAGGGTCGACTTCCCCAGGCCGGTGTCACCGAAGAGGATGGTGGTTTCGTGCTCCACGAGCACGTGCCTCACCAGCTCCTTCGGCTTCTCCATCTGTCGTCCCTCCTTCACGAAGTCGTCAAAGGAGCGGATGCTGATGAAGCTGTCTGCTGGTTTGCTACTTGCCACTGTTGTTGTGGCGTTGTCCTTGCTGCCTTCGAGGGCAGTCTGTGCTGCTTTCTGTACAGCGGTGTTTACGAGTGCGTCAAGCTGCTCGATATTTAATATATTTTCCATTTTTCTTTTTTTATTTGAAATGGAAAAGTTCTTGCACTCGCCGGTCATTAGAACTCTTTCATGCCAGCGCCGGGGACCGTGCTCAGTCTTGTTCTGCCGTGCCCTATATATAAATATAAGGTAAGCGGCGGGAACATCCCGGTGTAGAATTCTGATGCAAAGGTAAGGGAAGAAGTTAAGAGTGCCAAATAGCTAAAATAGCGCTACAAAGACTGTCATTTTCTTTATTTTTGTATGTTCGATAACAATTTATGGATTTTGTTGGTAGCTTTTCTTGAAAGTTAAGAATCTTTTGGCCAGGATTCTTGACTTTCAAGATTTTTTGTTGTAGAAATCTTGTTTTTGCAAAAAGAGAAGACTTTTTTGCGTAATAAAAGAAAAAAGAAGAGAATGTCACGGCAGAAACATTCTCTTCTTTGTAAGGAAAGGGATGAAAAAATCTTGTTTTTGTAGGGTTAATCTATGTTAAAGGGTAATTATGCGGTAATTAAAAAACAACTTGCTACTATTGGTGTTACTAAGTTTTCCCTTAATGGTGCGCAGAGGAAATGTAGCAAGTTCTTTCAATCATAATGAACTTGCAAGAAGCCTTCAAATTCCTTCTCGAATTCATTCTCCTTGGATTCCGAAATTTCTTTTAGAATACTACAAATAGTATTGTAACTGGGAATCTGCAACGGAGCATCGGCAAATTTCAGTTTAAGGTAATTAAAGAAATTCGTATAGTGCATTTTGGGAACACGGCACCATTTCATAAAATGCGCTAAGAATTTTGCCCTTACTATGCGCTCGGTTTCTGAATTTCGTTTTTTCGTGCTTGGCAGTTTGTTGCTCTTGCTCATAGCTTCTATAACCGGCCTCACTTTTTTCAGGACAAAGTCATAATCACTGGCGTTAGTCCATATGCTGGCCTCTTCGGCCGACAAATCATGGTTCATGCCTTCCATCACGACATCCTTCATTGCATTAATTTTATATTTGGTCCATGTAATGTTATGGTATAACTGGCGTCTCATCTCATTCATGTCCTTGGCCTCTTTTTTTCTGCGTGCCAAGTCCTCAGATGAAATAAACGTTTCCCTAAACGCATTCATCTTGACAAGTGCTTTTGTCGTATTCCTAATCTCTTTACGGCTTTTTTCATCTATCTCTTTCAGCAGCTCGTCATTTTCTCTGACTGTTTTTTCCTCCTCTATCAGATTAGTGCAAATATTGATGTTCTCGGTAGCAACGCTCATATATTCATCCAATGCATTTAACATATCTTTTACATAGTCTGGATATTCTTCAGTAAACATCGATGAGGTATAGGGAGTCTTGTTGCAAAGAAAAGAGGTGCTTAGAGTTTGCGTGGTCGTGCTATAAGTTCCATATGCTCGGTGAGAATTTCTTGGGCAGAACCGCAAGATGCTCCTTTTCATTTCGCAGAGGGTGCTTATAACGTTGTTATATACTATATGCGGGGTCGTGAGACAGTATTTGTTGTCTGAAGGGAAAGTCAGATTATATGTCTGTTGAAGGATCTTCAGGTTCTCTTGCTCAACTTTGGCTTTTGCTATGTAAAAACGTAATTCTTCTGTGTATTTTCTGCATTGCTCCTCGCTCTTAAAGTAAAGTCCAATGACGCTTATTGCACGGTCTATATTAAAGCCCGGAATGTAATTACTAAGATTGGTAAAGGTTTCTTCATTTTTCGCAAGAGTTATTCTTTTTATCATCTTCCTTTCTTGTTTCCCCCGCCAGCCCACGGCAAGGTTTGTTTGTAATTAAAGTTCCTCCTTTTGTCGGGATGTTCCGGCAAACAAGAATATAGGTTGCGGCAGTTTTGCATGTTATCCTTTATCTGCAAGGGGCTTGCCGTTAGCCTATTGTCGCCAAAGTTACAAAAAATATTCAGGGTGTGCAAGAAAAGGGTGCAGAAAAATGCAATAATTGCAAAATCTCATTGTTTTGGCGTTAGCCTTAGAGTGTGTTTCGTGGTCTAAGAATAAAACTCTTGGGTTAGAGCACGTGGGTCTTCTCCCCAATATCTTTCCATGACATTATCAGTCCAGACTTTCAAGGCACCCCATTTCCAAGCGAAAAGCATGTCATTCGAAAGAAACGAAATAAGTAATTGCTTAACCCGATAATAGGGCCGTGGTGGGCGATTTGTAGTCGCCAACACTGCAAAACCGTCCCTTATAACAGAAATTCAGTACAAAAAGTAAAGATTTTCAATGGCTTGTTCTTTTATTTGGATGAAATTTTATATTTTTGTGGTCAATAATTGACAATTCTAATAAAAAAGTCGATTGGTCTAATCTAACCTCTGAGTAATAACATTGGAAGATAATACCAAACAGTCTCAAATGGCTGATGCTTCATTGTATAATGGGCAGCCTACCGACACATGGGGCATTGTCAATTTGTAGAATATTCGATAGGGAAACAAAATGCAATTTCGTCTAGAAAATCCGGAACACCAGAAGAAAGCCATCCGTAGCGTTGTGGAAATATTCCGTGGTATGGAGAGAAACACATACGACAACGCAACCGTTGAAGACATACGGGCAAATTATTGTTCATTGTCCTCAAATGAGCTATTTGCCAATATCCAAAGGGTGGCCGAGGAAAACAACATCCCCCTCGCCAATGCCTGTCTTCAAGACACTAATGATGCCTGCATCGAAATGGAAACAGGTACAGGCAAGACTTTGACTTACATTCAGACGGCATTCGAACTGTACAAGGAATATGGACTTACAAAGTTTATAGTCCTTGTGCCATCCGTACCTATTCGTCAAGGTGTCATTGATACATTCACCAATTTCAAGAAACAGTTGGAAGAAAGATACGACTGTTCGCTGAATGCCTTTGTCTATGACAGTTCCAAGCTGAGCAACCTGCGTGACTTCATCACGGCGGAAACTCCCCAACTGATGATAATGACCATGGCTTCGTTCAACTCTGAGGATAAGATTTTGAACCAAAAGGTGCGTGAAGACTTGTTCAACAACAAGCCCCACATTGATGCCGTAGGACAAACGCATCCCGTCATCTTCATGGATGAGCCTCAGGAGGGAATGGACACCGACAATTCCAAGGAAAGTCTTGCCAAGCTGAAACCGTTGTTCAAGTTGCGCTACTCCGCAACCCATGCCGTGAAAGTAAATATGCTCTACCGACTTACTCCAAGCGACAGCTACCGTCTGGGGCTGGTCAAAAAGATAGAAGTGCTTACAGTAACGGAGAAGAACGACGAGGCCACGCTGAAAATAGAAATCAGCGATGTGCAGGAGACAAAGGGCGAACCGAAGGTTAAGCTGAGACTATGGAAATTCAACAAGGCAAAGGAAAACTTCAAGTTTGCTGACAGCAGCTTTCTGAAGAAAGGCGACAATCTCGCTGCCAAGTCGGGCAACGACTCCTACGCCGACTTCACCATCAGTCGCATATATAAGAAGATGAACACACGCAAGTGGATGGTTGAGTTCAGCAATGGCACAAGCATAGAGCAAGGTGCGTCGTCAGCCAACAAGGAGCAGATTTGGGCTTTGCAGTTGGAGTGGCTGATTCGCCGCCACTTCGAGAACCAGCTGCGCTTGCGACCGCTTGGCATCAAGAACCTGTCGCTCATATTCATCGACAAGGTGGCTAACTATATGAGCGCAGCCCGTCCTGTCATCAAGAACATCTTCGAGGAGCAGTATGCCAAGGTGTATGCCGAGTTTCATGGCGGCAAGTCGCCCACGGAAGAGCAGACCCGGGCTGTGCAAGGCTTCTATTTCGCCAAGACCAGCAACGGTGAATATTCCGACAACGAGACCACCAACAGGAACAATAAGGAAATATACGACCAGATTCTCCACAACAAGCAGTTGCTCTTGTCGTTTGACAGTCCTATCGAGTTTGTGTTCTCCCACTCGGCATTGGGCGTGGGCTGGGACAACCCGAATGTCTTCGGCATTGCCACACTCAACGAGAGTTACTCCGAGAACAAGAAGCGCCAGGAGATAGGGCGCGGACTCCGTATCTGCGTGAACCAGCAAGGACAGCGAGTGTATGACGGGGACGATGCAGGCGACGACGAAATCGTCAACCAACTGACCGTCGTTCCCAACGAGACTTACGAGACGTTTGCCCGCAGCTACCAGAATGAGAACGAGAGGGCTTTCGGTTCAAAGGATGCTGGCGCCAAATTGAAGCACACCCACAAGGGACAACACAAGAACCGTGTCACTTTCAAGATGAAGAAAGACGAGACGTTCAACGGCGTCTTCCGTCGCTTTTGGAACTTGGTGGCGAAGAAGACCACCTATCGTGTCCATTTTGACGAGGATGCCATCGTGCGGCGTTCCATCGAGACGCTCAACGAAATCAGCATTGGCGACTATAAGGCTGAGGTGGCAAGCTATAGGGTGAGCGACATAGAAAGTCTCTCCAGGGAATACCAAGGGTCGGAGGACTACAGGCTGCATGGGCGTTTCACACCACAAGACTTGCTGGAGAACTTGAGCGAGAAGACGGGCTTGTGCTACAATTCAGTGTTGAAAATCTTGCAGGGCGTCACCAACAAGGAGCAATACCTCAAGAATCCTCCTGTCTATATGGAACAGGCGGTGTTCAAAATCAAGCAGATACAGCTGGAGGAACTGACCCGATGCGTGGAATACACTCCGACCGCAGAGCTGTTTCCCTTCCGTTTCGAAGACTTCACCAAGGACGCTTGCGAGAACTATGTCTCCACTCCCAACCACGGAGTGTGGGACAAGACTCTATACGACAGCTCCTTTGAACGGGAGTTTGCGGCAGAGGCCGACAAGGCAGACTCGGATGTGGTGTGCTTCTTGAAGTTCCCGTCGTGGTATAAGATTCCTACGCCGATAGGCTCATACAATCCCGACTTCGGTGTGGTGTTGAAACGTGTATCCCTGCATAACCCGCAAGACAAGCGAGAGTTCTATTTCGTGGTGGAAATCAAGGGAACCAACGACATAACAGACAACAAGGCTCTGTCGCCACACGAAGTGGCAAGAATAACTTGCGCCATCAAGCATTTCCGCTCCATTGGCATAGAGGCTTATTACAAGGCTCCCATACGTGAGTATCAAACATTCAAGGCGCAAGCCGACCAAACCATTAATGCAGAAAAAGAAAATGGAAACATATAAAGACCATATCACCCTGTCGCCAGACATGAACGAGGAACGCCTCAACAAACTTCGTGAGCTGTTCCCCGACTGGTTTACCCAAGAAGGCTATCTCGACCTTAACGAGGTGAAGAAAGCTGTCAATCCAAATAGCGTGGAAGAGACCGAACGCTATGAGTTCCGCTGGTTTGGCAAATCAGCGGCAAAGCGCAACGCTTTTACTCCCACCCGTGCCACCCTGCACTACGACGAGAGCCGTAGCGTGAATGCCGACAAGACGGAGAACATCATCATCGAGGGAGAAAACCTCGAAGTGCTGAAAGTGCTGACTTCGAGTTATAGAAACAAGGTGAAATGCATCTATATCGACCCTCCGTATAATACGGGGGAGGATCGCGTTTATAAGGACGATTATAGCGAAAGCACAGAAAGTTATTGGGAAAGGAGTGAATGTGGTGTTAATATTGATACGAACTCCAATACAGAAGGGCGTTATCATAGTAATTGGTTAGATTTCATGTATAGCCGATTGCTTGTTGCTCGTAACTTGTTGCGAGAGGATGGGGTTATATTTATTTCAATAGATGATAATGAAGTTCACCATTTGCGGAAACTGTGTGACGAAATCTTCTTTGAAGGTAATTTCGTCGCAAATATAATATGGCAGAAACGAACATCTCCAGATGCTCGCTATAATCTTGGTGCAGCTCATGATTATATTCTTGTCTATGCAAGGAACATTGAAAAACTGAAACCAACGCTAAATAAAATAGAACTAACAGATGACAGAGCATCCGAATATAGAAATCCTGACAACGATCCTCGTGGAAAATGGGCTTCAGTTGACATTACTGGGCAAACCGGGCACGCTACAGAATCCCAATTTTATACCATAAAAACTCCTGCTGGAATAGAATATGCCCCTCCTGTTGGCAGATGTTGGGCTTTAGCTAAAGATACCTTTGAAGAATTAGTAAAAGACAATAGAATTTGGTTTGGGCTGGATGGAACTTCTCGCCCTCGTAAGAAATTGTTTCTTTCTGAGGCAGATGGAATAAACGCTTGGACTTGGTGGACAAACAAAGAAGTCGGTCATAATCAAGAGGCTTCTAAGGAATTGAAGGAATTATTAGGCTCTGCTGACATATTCGACAACCCTAAGCCCACTAGACTCCTATCTAAAATATTTGAGATTGCGACAAAGGGAGATGACCTAATATTGGATTTCTTTGCAGGTTCGGGAACCACTGGGCATTCCATCGTAAAACTAAACAGCTTCCAAAAGGCTCATAGAAAGTTCATCCTTGTCCAAATACCGGAACTTACAGAAGAGAAATCTCCTGCATATAAAGCCGGCTACAAAACGATTAGCGAAATAACCATTGCCCGCAACAAGGCAGTGGTTGAGAAGTACCAGAAGGAAAGCGAGGGCAAACTGATAGACGAAGACTATCAGCGGCAGCTCGACCAGCTTGGCTTCAAGGTGTTCACGCTGTCAAAGTCCAGTTTCCCCAGAACCGACTTCGCCCCAGCCCCAGAGAAGACAGAGGAAGAGAACCTTGCCCGCTTCCACGACTACATCAAGGAGAAGGAGCGTCAGCTCACCCTCACTTATAACGATGACGAACTGATAACGGAAATCCTCATCAAGCAAGGATTCATGCTTACATATAAGCTGGAACGCCAAACAGGCTTCACTCAAAACACAGTCTATCTGGCAACGGATGGCAACAAGGAAGCCTATATCACCGTAGATTCCTCCCTTGCCGATGAAACCGTGGAGTATTTCATGGCTCATACCGACAAGAAGTTCATCTGCATTGAACGTGCCTTGGACACTACCAAGAAGTTCAACCTCAAAGAGAAAATGCAAGAAAAGTTCTTCGCTTTCTAAAAGTTAAAGTATTATGGGTTGAGATGGATACTCGTATAGTAAAAATCGGTCGCTTTTATTCAAATCCAACCGTTTTCGCTATAATCCGACCGAAATCCGACCGTTTTCGTCGAAATCCGACCGAAATCCGTCATAAGTCAGCCGTTTCCGTCGAAATTACAGCGGTTTCGTCGAAATTCGACGGA
>CAVFRG010000038.1:0-26727 GCA_963624905.1 Oscillospiraceae bacterium | reverse complement strand
TCCTCTTGACAAACGCAGTCGGTTTGGTCAACTTTTAGACTTTACAGACTACTAGTTAGACATCGTAAGTGCCATAGTTGGCAGTCCAAGTTTCGGATGTGACAAAGTCCTGCTTCCTTGGTACAGCGAGGGCGCTGTACCTCCTACAGTTACCTACACTTGACTGCAAGGCATTCTCTAGGAGGTACGGCGCCCTCGCCGTACCCATCCTCATCCCCATCGGATTACTCTCGAACCCCATTCCCTTTGCCATTTATGTAGCATTTACCCTATGCCAAAGCCCGAAACTTCATTTGTTTTGTCATAAAAATCCGCTGAAAAGCGTGATTTTGAAAAAATGAACCAAAATGAACCAAACCGCTTTCGGTGTTTTTTCGTAAATTTGCCGCCATAATAACAAGGTGATACTAACAATGAACATCGAAGTATTCTTCTCCGGCTTTGGACTTGATTGCCTAAAGAAGGCCAAAATGGCGCTCGCATTGTTGCAGCCATCCATTATAGGGGGGGGGGAAAGTAAATTCATTCCCTCTCTACAGTGGTGCCATAGTGCCTTGCTGTTTTATTTTCCGAAGATTTTATTGAACAACTGTCAGTTGGGGTGCAGCGTATCTGTGCTCTGACCGAATTGTCGTATACCTTCGATTTGAACAAGGATTGAAAACAAAAATATAACTTTAAAACAAGTGAATATGAAAGTAAAACTACATCTTTATCAGTGGGTGTTGTGCTTGCTATTGATGGTAAGCGGCAATGCCATGGCAGGAAAAGTCTTAAGTCTTGATGACTTGAAAGCAGGAAGCGTGATTGCTATTTGTTGATGCTGGCGGTGGAAATTTCTATCTTAAATTAGTGATTAATAGAGCATTTGTCTATGAACGAAGAAGAAAGAATTAAATTGGAAGCTGTAAAAGAGATAGAAATGCAACTACATGAGCAGTTTGCCTCAAACTACAATAATGGATTTAGCTCAACGGTAACGCTCTTCTGTACTCTGCTTGCTGTGTTGTATGGCTATGGATATGTATTTCTGCATTCAAGCATCTGTTATATGAGCACTCCTGAGTGTTTTTATCATGAGTGTTGTAAAATATATACACTTGACGCTTTGATTTATGTGACAATAGCCGCTAATATTGTTCTTACCATAATGAAGTATATATGCTTATCTCAAGGAATTAACCAACGGATTGAGCAATTCATTGTTCATGCAATTCGTTGTAAGTATTATGGTGTAGATCCGATTCTTTTGGATAATCCAAGGATTTTTCCCAAAAATTATAAACCCTTTGGCAAGAACGGAGATGATGTCGTTGTAGGAATGTATGGAATGTTTATAAAAATAATCTGTTCTTTACAAATTCTCGTAATGATTGGTTGTTTGTATAAATTATTATGGAACATTATAGATAAAACTAGTTGCAGCTTCAATCCTAATGCATTTTTCGAGTGGATCTTTTTGATAGTAACTTCTATTATTTGTTACGGACAATATCATTATTTGAGAGAAGAGAATATAAAGAGATACGAAAAACGGGTTAAGGAATATAACAGAGGTGTTGTTAATACGTAATATCATTGTTGTAATATGAAACGAAATCTATTTTATAAATGGGCATTAGCTGCAATCATTGCAATAATGTCTTTTACGAGCGCATTTGCTGATATTAAGGTAACCAGTCTTGACCAACTAACGGCTGGAGATACAATAAAGATTTACCCTTATGGTAATGGTGGAGTGCCAGACTTGGCTTTGGCATGTAAAGGGAATGGCAGTCCGTTAACCTCATATGCCAAAGCCGGTGATGGAGATGAGTGGACATTGGAAGATGCTGGTGATGGATATTATTATCTCAAAAACGAGCTGGGCTGTTATTGGGCTTATCAGAACAATTCAACTTCTAGTTCTCTGACCTGTACGACAACCCAAAGTTCTGCAGTAAAAGTAAAACTTACTTGGGACAGCACGAATAAAGGTGTTTGTTTTTGGAACCAAAAAGACGGAAGGGGGCTGAACAATCTGTATAGCTACAATTATCTGTATAATTGGTATTCTTCTCCGTCCAGTTACAATAACGGTGATACAAACACGACATTTAAAGTTTACTTAAAACAGTCGGGCACCGATAGCGAAGAAGTAGAAGTGGAAGAAGTGGAAGTTGATGGAATCGAATACCGTTTAAACTGGGTTGACAAAACTGCTGAGGTTTCCTATACGAATAGAAACATATCTGGTAATATTGAAATTCCGGAATATGTAGAGTCTAACAGTGAACGTTTTGTTGTAACCTCACTACGATATTGTTGCTTCAGTGATTGCAGCCGTCTGACAAGCATAACCTTACCCAACAGTATCACGACTTTGGGAGTATATTGTTTCTCAAATTGTAGCAGCCTGACAAGTATAACCTTGCCAAGCGGTATCACGTCGTTGGAACAAAACTGCTTCAGTAATTGCAGCCGTCTGACAAGCATAACCTTGCCAGACGGCATCACGTCGTTGGGACTTTCTTGTTTCTCAGGTTGCAGCCGTCTGACAAGCATAACCTTGCCAAACAGCATCACGTCGTTGGGAGGTTATTGCTTCTCAGGTTGCAGCAGCCTAACAAGTATAACCTTGCCAAGCAGTATCACGTGGTTGGGAGGTTATTGCTTCGAAGGTTGCAGCAGCCTAACAAGTGTAACCTTGTCAAATGGCATCACGACGTTGCACGTTGCTTGCTTCAAAGGATGTAGCAGCTTGACAAGCATAGCCTTGCCAAACAGTATCACATCGTTGGAAGGCTCTTGTTTTTCTGGTTGCACAAAGTTATCTTACATAGAGTTCCCTTCAACCTTAGAGACAATAGGAGACGGTATATTCCAATCCGCTATGCAAGAAAAGACTATTGTTAGCTATGCTGTAACGCCTCCTAATTACAAAGGAACTGATAATTTTATCGATTCAAACGCCTCTTTGATTGTCCATAAAAATGCAATTGACACATATAAAAATGCGACGCCATGGAAAGCTGCAAAAAGTATCCAATCGGTTTTTGCATTACCAAATGAAGTATCTGTAGAAAGGAAAGATAGTAAAAAAATGGAATGTACGGTCAATTTCAATGTCAAAGATTATCATTTAGAAGGTTTGAAATGGACGTCAAGCAATGCAACTGTGGCAAGCGTAGATGAAACTTCTGGCGTTGTTACAGGCAACAAGATGGGTGATGCTGTTATTACGGCAACGACAACAGATGGTACAAATGCTTCCGCATCCACCACTGTACACGTCACTCCACTAAAGGTTACAGATGTGGAACTTTCTACTACAAGTGCTGTTAAAACCGTACCGACAAAACTGGAGGTAAAAGTCCTGCCAGTAGATGCAGACATCAAAAAAATGACATGGAAAAGTCTGACACCGACCATTGCATCCATAACCGAAGATGGTACTATAACAGGACTGGAAACAGGAACAGCCCAAGTACAGTGCACAACTACCGATGGTTCAAACATCTCCAAAACATTCAATGTAGAGATAACACCACTTTCTGTCAGTGGCATTTCACTTCCGAAAGAAGTGTCCATTGTTAAGACTGACACCACGAAATTGGAATATACGGTAAGTCCTGCGGCATCGGATAACCAACAGTTGAAGTGGACATCCGACAACACAGCAGTGGCAAGTGTGGATGAAACGACAGGCGCAATCACGGCCAACAAGGTGGGCGATGCCGTTATTACGGCTACCACTACAGACGGCACCGACATTTCGGCATCTACAACAGTACATGTCACTCCGCTACCTGTTAGCAGCATTTCTCTTCCGAAAGAAGTGTCCATCGTAAAGACTGATGCGCAAAAGGTGGAATATACAATAAGCCCTGCCGCTGCGGACAACCAAAAGCTGAAATGGACATCTGGCAATGCGGGTGTGGCAAGTGTGGATGAAACTACGGGCATAATCACGGCTAACAAGGTGGGCGATGCCGTCATTACGGCAACCGCTACGGATGGTTCCAATGTTTCAGCATCGACAACAGTACACGTCACTCCGCTTAGCGCCAGCAGTTTAAGCATAACAAATGAACTTACTTTGCTGCGCACTAACAGCCAGAAGATAGAGGTGTCCATATTGCCCGAACTGACAGACAACAAGAACTTGGAATGGTCAAGCGACAATGAGAGTGTGGCAACTGTCGACCAAAACGGTGTCGTAAAGGGGGTAACTGTCGGCACAGCCAACATCATAGCCAAGACCACTGACGGTTCGAACTTGTCTGCAATTTGCAAAGTGACGGTCAACCCCGTGGTTATAAATCTCTCAACCCAAACCATAAACCTGCAGAAGGGATGGAGCTACACGGAACAGGAAGCCACCGTTCTTCCAGAAAACACAGAACACAAAGATGTGGTTTGGACTGCATCGGGCAATGGTGTGGCAAGCGTGGATGCGAAAGGCAACATTACTGCCATCAAGCCGGGTGTTGATACAATCCGATGCTCATTGAGCTACGACAGCAACATCTACTCCGAGTGCCGCGTCATCGTATATGACGAGAACGTGGTCTATGTGGGCGGACTCTACTACATCCTCCACAACGAGAACACCAGCGACCGGTGGGCTACCGTGACGAGCATCTACGGCGGAAAGAACACTTCGCTCGACGCCGCGAACGTGGCGCAATACTACTCCGGAACCATCAGCATACCGGAAACCATCATCTACGACGGAAAGCAGTATACCGTCAAGAAGGTGGGAAGCTACGCTTTCAACTGCCAGAACGAGCTGCAGAGCCTCTATGTGCCGCGCACGGTGACGGAGATAGAACCCAACGCCGCCATCAAGGCAGAGAAACTGAACCGCGTAAACGTGGCTGACGAGAGCCAGCTCGTGAACATCGGCGAGGAAGCCTTCAAATGGTGTACCGGACTGAAGCGTTTCACCTTCGACGGCACATCGCTCTCGATGGCAAGCATCGACAAGGCGGCATTCCGCGAGTGTACGGCTCTGGAACGTTTCGTGTGGACAGGCAACACCTCGGTGAAGACCATAGGTCACAGCGCATTCTACGGTTGCACGGCACTCGAACAAGTACTGTGGAAGGCGAAAAGCGAACTGCAGACCATACAGGACTATGCTTTCTTCAAGTGTAGCGTGCTCAACAACTTCGCCATGCCGAACACCACGCTCAGCGTGGGCAACTCCGCCTTCCGCTACAATGCCAGTCTGACCGACATCCAGCTCTCCACATCGCTTAACTACATCGACGAGTATGCCTTCGGCGAATGCGGCTTCTCCGGCATCACACTGCCCGAGTCGCTCGCCAATATACAGGCCGGTGCGTTCATCAACAACGGGCATCTGCTCGCCATCACCCTGCCGGAACGCCTTCAGGGTCTCGGCTCTGCTGCCTTCGAGAACAACTCGGCACTGCAGTCGGTGACATTCCACACCGCCATCGAGACAATGACCATAGGCAACAATGCCTTCAACAAGTGCCCTGTATTAAATAAGGTGTTCATCACCAACATGAACAGTTTTGCGCAGACCAACTTCAACAATGCCAAGGCGAACCCTGCCAACACCTCGCAGCACATCTACGATGCCAATGGTGTGGAGATAACCAAGGTGGTGCTGCCAAAGGGCACGAAGTATGTCAACAACAACGCCTTCAACGGTTGCGCCTACATTGAGAGCATCGAGATGCCTTCGACCATGGACCACGTGAACGACGACATCTTCGTGGGGTGCTCGTCGCTGAAGGACGTGTATTGCTACGCTACGGAAGTGCCGGAGTTCATCGGCGTAAACGACCCGTCAACGATGAACGACGTGTTCAACAGGGCTACGCTCCACGTGCCATACGGCTCGGAAAGTCTCTACAAGAATGACACCGACTGGTGGGGCAAGTTCGCAACGATTACAGGTTGCGACCCCGAACCAACCACCGTGGTGGAGAAGATAGAACTGAGCACACGCACCGTGAACGTGAAGGCAGGTGAAAACTACAACGAGCAGAAACTCACCGTCTATCCCGAGGAAGCCGCCAACGTGCGCATCAAATACTCCACAGCCAACCGCAATGTGGCTGAGATAGACGAAAACGGTGTTATCAAGGGTGTGGCTCCCGGTGTGACCACCATCTACTACACCGCCAATGACGGTGGTGCCGTGACAGCCGAGTGCAAGGTGATTGTACGCGACACGGAGGTGGAATACGTGGGCGACCTCTACTATCTCTTCGATGCGGGCAAGAAGGAGGCCGCCGTGACGAGCATCTACGGCGGAAAGAACAAGTCGCTCGATGCCGAGAACGTGGCACAGGTGTATAACGGTACGGTGAGCATCCCCGAACAGACTACCTTCAATGCCGTCACCTACGACGTGAAGAAAGTGGGCAGCTATGCTTTCACCTGTCAGAACGACCTGCAGGCGCTCTGCATCGGTGCCTTTGTGGACGAGATTGAGGACAATGCCGCCACCAATGCCATCAACTTGAACCGCGTGACCGTGGCTAACGCCAGTCAGCTGAAGACCATCGGAAAACGCTCGTTCATGGACTGCACAGGTCTGCAGCACGTACTCTTCGAGGGCACTACCCTGCAGATGGAGTCCATCAATACGGCAGCATTCAAGAACTGTGCAAAACTGGAGGACGTAATCTGGGAAGGCAAGAACACGATGACGCTCATCGGCGACTCCGCCTTCTATTGCGACGGAAGACTGGAAACCGTGAAGTGGAACGGCCAGAGCGACTTGAAGGTTATCGACAACTATGCGTTCTACAAGTGCGCCTCGCTCAACTACTTCGTCATGCCTAACTCTACACAGAGCGTGGGCAAGTATGCCTTCCGCTACGACGAGGGGCTGACGGACATACAGCTCTCCACCTCGCTGAGCATCATCTACGACTATGCCTTCGGCGAGTGCGGTTTCAGTCAGATTACACTGCCCGAATCGCTCAAGTCCGTTCAGGCTGGTGCGTTCATCAACAACAGTTACCTCGCCGACATCACCATCCCGAAGAACATGGAGGGCATCGGTGCCGGAGCCTTTGAGAACTGCAGCGCACTGGCAAGCGTCACCTTCAAGACACACACGACGAAGTTGACCGTAGACAAGAATGCCTTCAACTATTGTCCCGTACTGAGTAAGGTAAACATAGACCACCTGGACGGCTTCGCACAGATTAACTTCCAGAATGCCGAGGCAAACCCAGCCTACACTGCGCATCGCATATACCTGAACGATGAGGAAATCGTAGATGTGGAGTTACCTACCGGTACGAAGTACATTGGCAACAATGTGTTCAATGGCTGTACGAACATCCACACATTGAAAGTTCCTGCCACCGTGGAGCATATCAACGACAACATCATTGCCAACTGCTCTGCGCTGAGGGACGTGTATTGCTACGCAACGAAGGTTCCCGACTTCATCGGAGTGGAAGACCCGTCTACGATGAGCGACGTGTTCGGTCAGGCTACGCTCCATGTCATCTATGGCAACGAGAGTGCCTACAAGGCCGACAGCTGGTGGGGACGCTTCTACAATGTGGAAGGTTGCGACAATCCTGACGCGGAAGACGTAAGGGTGACAAGCATCACCATCAGTCAAGAGAATGTCACGTTGAAACCGGACGACACCGTTCAGTTGGAGGCTACGGTCTACCCGACCAATGCCACTAACAAGAAGGTAAAATGGAGTAGTTCCAACGACGACGTGGCAATGGTGACCGACGAAGGTTTCGTACTGGCTGTAGCCGAGGGCGAGGCGGACATCACAGTGGAGGCCGTAGACGGCACAGGAATCAACGCTGTTTGCCATGTAAAGGTAGAAAGCGAAAAGACTCCCGACATTCCTATCGTGGAAATCAAGTTTGAGGAATCGACAGCAACCGTTGCCATAGGCGATACCAAGCAGTTGGTAGTGACCTATAATCCGGAGAACGCTTCGAACAAGACGCTCACATGGACATCGGCAAAACCTGCCGTTGCCACCGTTGATGAAGAAGGTGTCGTGACCGGCGTAAGCGAGGGCAAGACCATCATTACGGCGAAGACCATAGACGGTTCTAACCTGAGCACTAACTGCGTGGTGACAGTGATGAAAGCTACCGGCATCGGCAGCATCACGATAGGAGATGTGAAGATTGTCATCAAGGACCGTCATCTCTCCGTAGAGGGACTTGCCGACGGCGATGTCATCACGGTAGTCAACACTATCGGCTTCACCGTTTACCATGGAACAAGCCATGAGGTGGACCTCAATGCCGAGGGCATCTATATTGTAAACGTCCATGGTAAGAAGATTAAGATTGCAGTGAAGTAGTATTTGCGCAATATCGCAATTTGCATCATCACATAGTAATCGCATATAAAAAAGACAAGCAACAGTTCCGTTGCTTGTCTTTTTTATATGCGAGGTGTTAGCCTAAGATTGTAATTCGTAAGATTTGAAAAACATGCAGCGCAAGCCCTATCGTTTAAGTTCCGTCTAAGTTCTGCGGATGGTTTCTTTGGCGCAAGCCTTTCCGGGTGTAATCGTGAGTTATGTGGTTCACAAAACCCATCAGCGGCTTATTATTTACTCAAGTTTCGGATTTGGCAATTCCCACTTACTTGGTACAGCGGGGGTGCTGTACCTCCTACAGCTACCAACACTTGACCGAAAAGGGCATTCTGTAGGAGGTACGGCGCCCTCGCCGTACCACTCAGTAAGGGTAGAGGTAATCATAGAATATGCTGTAATTGACTTATTTGCCAACATGGGGAATAAATCCGAAACTTGATTTTTTACCCTTTTACTTTTTACCTTTTCACAGCTTCCGGGAAGCACCAGCGTATGCCGCCCGTTTTTCCGCAGATATAGTCGCAGGGCTGTATGCCGGGGCGTGTGAGATGGGAGAGGATAATCGGTTCGTTGGCAACAAACTGCTCGCAATAGAAATTGTCACCGGCTTGCAGCTTGCTGTTGGTGGATTCCAGGATGGTGAATCTGTTGTCTCCCTTGTATTCCAAGAGAATGATGCGGTTGGGCAACCAGGTGAGTTTTACCTTCTCGCCCGTTTCCAGAGACTTGCTGAACAGTCTCTTGCAGACAATGAAGTGACTTGAAGGGGCATCGTCCGTTTCGCTGAGGAATGCCTCCCAGCAGCTATAGCCTACCATACGGGAGAGCATGTCGAGTGAGTGCTGGCTGAACTTGTGGGAGCTGGCAGTGTAGCCCCATATCCTCTTGAGGGTGGAAATGGAAATCTTCTCGTTGACAAACCCTTCCACTTGACTGCAGAGATAGTTGAAGTCGCGCGGCGACTGCATCTTTTTCTCTACCATCTTCTCTATCTGACTTTTGAGTCGGTCTATGTCTTTTTGGGTGTAGCTCATGTGCTTGTGCTTTTTTATTGTGCTGTGGGAATGACATAATAGGCGCGGTCGAGGTCGAAGTCAAGAACCCATTGGTCGAGTACGATGCCTTCGTCAATGGCTTTGATCTCGATGGTGTGACTGCCCCTGCCGATGGTGGTGTAGATACTCTTGCGTGTCTGCCCCCGCCAGATGTCCATGTTCCAAGCCTTGCTTCCATAGCTGTCGCTCATGGAGATGGTTACAGGCTCCTGGTTGTCGATGGTGATGCTGACACGCTTTTCTCCTTCTCCCTTGCCATAGTGGGGCAGGGCGGCAAGCGTAAGGCGTGCATCCCCTGCGAGAGAGCTGTCGAACCTGTAGCTTAGGCTTGCCCACTGGGGCAGGCATACAGCCTTCATGCTGTGACCAGCCAGGGGGAGAAGGGTAATGGCAGAGGGAGCATCCTTGTCGTCAGAAGCCTTCTTCCCCGCAGCCGAACTGGTCCATTGACAGGCATTCTTTGCCACGATGGCTTTCGTTAAGGTGTAGGGCTTGAGGTCTGTTGCCCGGTTGAAGGCATCCTTCAGGCTTTGGTCTATCTCCTTCTGTGTCAGTGTGCCGGGAAGGGAAGGCATCGCTGCTGTAGGACAGATCGCCTTCAGCCTTTGGTAGGCTGTAAGACTGAGTGCTGCCGCTGCCTTTGCCTCGTCGTCCTTGCTGAAAAGGCCGGGGCGGGCTATATGGCGTGCCTCCTGTGCCTCCAGTTCTTTTTCGGCAGTAAGGGCAGCTATGTTTATCGGCTTGCTTACCAAATTGCGGAAAACAGACTGCTGACTGCCTGTTATGCTGCGTTCCAGCTTCAGTGCTTTCTCTTTTAGCTGGTCGTAGGCGTAGAGGTAACGCTCCAGTTCGTTGCCGAATTCGCCCGAATGGAACTCCCAGTCACCATAGGGCATGGACATGTAGGGGGTGGGGCGGATATTAGTGAGGCGGTAGTACTCCTTGACGAGGGGGAGCGTCTTGCCTGCCACGTCGCTGCCCAACTGCTCTTTCAGCCATGAGACGAGGTGGTTTTCTATGTTGCCAGTGGTGGCTGCCTCTTTGTTCCATGCCATGTCCATGAAGAGCGACAACTTGTAGGTAGCTGCCTGCGGGTCGTCTACATTGGCTATCCATGCCTCTTCTTTCTCTTCCGCGTGCGAAGTGTGTTTCTTGTGCTTGTCTTGGGAGGCCTGTGCTGTGGCGGATTGCTGCAGCATGGCAGTGATGAGTCCGGGCGACATGCTTGAGAAACACGGCACGTTGTTTTCCCACAGTATGTTGGCGTAGTCTATGCTCTTCTTGTGTTTCTTGTGCTTCTTGCCGCTTGTCTCCACCACCTTGCCGGCATGGCCGATGATGATGTCGAAGCTGTCGGTCACCTCCTTGTTGTATGTGGCATGGTGCTTGCCGTCTTCCCGCCACAGCATGTTGGCGTTAAGGCGGAGCATGAGGCGGCACAACTTGCTGTTGTTGCTGCTCTTCATCCATTCCGACTGGTTGAGCAACAGTCCGCGGTATTCCACCGCTGGTATCTGCATGCGCTCGTAGCCTGCAGGGGTGGAGAGTACGCTGCGGTGTTGGGGGACTATCTGGTAGTAGTCTTTCCATGCCGAGACACCTGCCATGCGCGAGAGTTGCATGATGGCGTAGGCGGTGCCCCTGCCGTTGCTTCCCACCACGACGAGCTTGCCCTGACGGGTACCTATCCAGTAGGAGTCGGGATGGGTAATGAACTGGTGGATGGGGGGAGCCAGTTTCTCGAGGGCGGCAAACTCCTTGTTCGTAAGCTGGTCGAGCTGGTATATCTGTATGGGTGCATCAGATTTCTCGCGTGCGGGCATGCCCATGACGGCTGTCATGTCGTCGGCAAACATCTGGAGGGCGGCTTTCACCACCGTAGAGGGGTTGGCATTGATATGGTAAGACACTCTGCCGTTGCCGTCGTGCCAGTAGATGGTGGTGGCGGCAGTGGGGGCTACTTCTTTCTTCCTGGTGGAGGCTATAACGCTCATGCCGCCCATCATCACAAAGGCGGCAGATAATATGATATTCTTGTAAACAGTCATGTTGCAAAGATACACAATTCTGAGTGTACCTTGAAATATTTTAGTCTTTATTTTGGATATTAGTGTATTTATTGGTATTTTTGCATAACAATAAGCAATAAGGTTATAGACATGACATTGTATCCGAAACTGATAGAGGAGGCACTGGCAACGGTGACCTATCCCGGAACTAAAAAGAACTTGATAGAGAGCGGCATGCTCGCTGACACCCCTTCCATCAACGGGATGAAGGTAAAGGTGGTGCTTGAGTTCCCGCGTAACACCGATCCCTTCCTGAAGAGTACGGTAAAGGCTGCTGAGGCTGCCATCCATTACCATGTATCGAAAGAGGTAGAGGTGGAAATCGTGACGGAGTTCAAGTCGGCTCCGCGCCCTGAAGTGGGAAAACTGCTGCCGCAGGTGAAGAACATCATCGCCGTAAGCTCGGGCAAGGGCGGGGTGGGCAAGAGCACCGTCTCTGCCAATCTGGCCATTGCCCTGGCCAAGTTGGGCTATAAGGTGGGTCTGCTCGATACAGATATCTTCGGCCCTTCTATGCCCAAGATGTTCGGAGTGGAGGACGAACGCCCTTACTCGGTACATAAGGATGACCGTGACCTCATCGAACCGATAGAGAAATACGGGGTGAAGTTGCTCAGCATCGGCTTCTTTGTGAGTCCCACGACGGCTACACTTTGGCGTGGCGGCATGGCTTGCTCGGCGTTGAAACAGTTGATAGCCGATGCCGACTGGGGTGAACTGGACTATTTTATCCTCGATACGCCTCCCGGTACCAGCGACATTCACCTGACGCTTCTGCAGACGCTCGCCATTACGGGGGCTGTTATCGTCAGCACTCCGCAGCAGGTGGCTCTTGCCGATGCACGCAAGGGCATAGACATGTACCAGAACGACAAGGTGAACGTGCCTATACTGGGACTCATCGAGAATATGGCGTATTTTACACCGGCTGAGTTGCCCGAAAACAAGTATTATATCTTTGGCAAGGAGGGCTGCAAGAGCCTGGCGCAGGAGATGAACGTGCCGCTCTTGGCACAGATTCCTATCGTGCAGAGTATTTGCGAGGGCGGCGATGACGGTGCACCGGCTGCCACCAAGGTCGACTCTGTTACCGGTCAGGCTTTCCTGAGCCTCGCGCAGTCGGTGGTAACGGTGGTCAATCGGCGCAATGCAGAGAAGGCTCCCACCAAGATTGTCGGAACACAGGGGTAGAAGTTTTACCCCTTACTGGCTGATAGATGATAAAAAACAACGTGCTACGTTTTTTTTCGTCACTAAAACGCATAAAACGAAGAACCGACAACTTAGACAACTCTTACAACATAAACAACACAAATGCTGCAGCCGCAGCATGAAAAAGTTGTCCAAGTTGTAAGAGTTGTCTAAGTTGTCGGTTCGATTACTCTGAAAAAAACGTTGTTCTAATTCCTTATTGCTTCTCCTTCAAAACGATACCTTTGTTTTTAGTATAGCCCGAAAAGATTATTGTTGTGCCTCAGCCAAAAGGCTCTCAGTCTCGTCTTCCACTTCACTTACTTCAGCGGGAAGACCGGCATTGCGGCGTGCCATGTGTAGCTGGTGTCTGTAAACCGCACAGGCCATGAAGAAATACACGGCTGTCTGTATCCACAGGGCACGGAACTCCGTCTCTATGTCGGCCAGGGATGCGCCCATACTGCTGATGCGCAGGAAACCGCGTACACCGAAGGTAGACGGGAAGAGCCATGCTATGCCTTGCCAGATGCCGGGTATGTTGCTTTGTGGCCACGAGATGCCGGTCATGAAGAGTAAGGGCACAGAGGTGAACACCACAAGCAGCATTACATTCTCGCGGTAGCGCACCGTGCATGAGAGCGTAAGGGCAAAGAACACGCACGACAGTATGAACGGTATCATGAAGCCTATGAATGTGGTCCATGAAAGCATGGACACAAAACCGAACAGCTTGGGGACTACGAGTGCCAGATAGGCTCCTATGACGGCGTAGATCATAAAGTAGCACAGGGCTTTGCCCGTCACGATGCGGAAGATGCCCGCATAATGGTTGCTTATGGGTACAAGTTCATTGTTGCGGTTGGTCTCACGCGCTGTGCCTGCCGCCATACCTACACCAAGCAGCAGTGTCTGCTGCAGAATAAGCATCAGCACACCCGGCAGGATGGCATTGCCGTAGCCGCCGGTGGTATTGAAAATGGGCACCTCGTCGAAGTCGAGCGGCTTGGTGGTCAGTTCGTCGTCACGGTTGGTAAAACTGATAGACTGCTTTATCTGTATGCCCGCATTGATGTGCGAGGCTACTGCCTGTGCCGTCTGGTAGATGGCCTTGTAGGTAAGCATCAGACTCATGTCGGTATATACGCCAACGTGGGCCTGTTCGCCCCGGTTAAGGCGCGTATCGAAGTCTTGCGGAAAATAGAGAATGCCGTGTACCGCCTGTCGCCTTACCAGTTGGCGGGCCTCGTCCAGACTGTTGCAGAAGTAGGCCGTCTTGGTGTCGGGGGCTGCATCGTATTCGCGTATAAACTCGCGTGAGGAGTGGCTGTGGCTCATGTCGACGATGGCTGTGGGCACATCGCGTACCACCTCGTTGTTGTATATCCACGAGTAGAGTAGGGGATAGCCCAGCGGCACAAGGATGCAGAACATCAGTACGCCCTCGTCGCGGAACACGTTGCGCATCTCGTGTGCCCAGATGTAGCACATGTCCTTCAGTCCGCGTAATATCTTATATAGTAAACTACTTTTCTTCATTTGTCAGT
This sequence comes from Oscillospiraceae bacterium, assembly GCA_963624905.1. Taxonomy (GTDB): domain Bacteria; phylum Bacteroidota; class Bacteroidia; order Bacteroidales; family Bacteroidaceae; genus Prevotella. Next base: position 12,527 of record CAVFRG010000038.1, on the reverse strand, counting down.
CTGTTATTTTTTTAGGAGTTAAAGGAGTTAAGCCAACAGCTTTTCTTGCGTATCAACCGACAACTTATACAACTTTTTTCTGCTGCCACTGCAGCAGCTTTGTTGTTTATGTTGTCTGAGTTGTCTCTGAACTTGGAGTTAAGACAACAGCTTTTCTTGCTTGAGATGGTACAGCGGGGGCGCTGTACCTCCTACAGATACCTTTGCCGTTGGATTCTTCACTCTTCACTCTTCTCTCTCTCTCTCTCTCTCTTTACCTTTATGGGATGTATTTGTATACCAGCATAGCCTTTTTCACATTCCATATCGTGAGCAGTGGCAAGGCGATGAATAAGATGAGAGCGCCCCAGTGCATGACAGCGTCAGCCATGGGGAATCCGTTGAAGATGTTCATCTGGTAAATCATGTAGTAGTGGCGCAACGGAAAGAGCTGACCTATCGCTTCTATCGGGCTGTCCATAGCAAAGATGGGGTAGGTGGCTCCGCAGATAGAGAAGCTTACCACAGCCCAGAGTGAGCAGATGCTCATGGACATACGCAGCGAGGGCATCAGACCGAAGGCGAAGATACCGAAGCACTGGCATGCCAGTACGCTTAGCAGACCCAGCAACAGGATGGGGAGTACACCACCCGGATGGGGAAATTTGAGCACATAGTAGATGTAGAACTCGAAAGCGTAGAAGATGGTCAGGAAGATGAGAGTCTGTGGCAGCATCTTGCCGGCGATGGCGAGGTACGGGTTGTTGTCAGCCATGCGCATCCATTCCTTGGCGCGTCCGAATTTCAGTTCTGTACCGATGGAGTAGGGGGTGATGAGGAAGATGAACACCATGATGAGTCCCGGCACCATGATGCTCGACAGGTAGTAGTTGTAGTTGGCGTAGGGGTTGCCTATCATGTGCAGGTCTACGGCAATGGGTTGCAGAAAGGTCTTTATCTCGTCGCCCGTCTTGCCCAGTGCTGCTAGTTTCTGCATTCCCACGGCGGCAGAACCGAGTGTGGAGATAGTCTTGAGGTCGCGCATCAGCAATGAACCGGCAGCCAGCGACACACTGCTGTAGTAGAACGAAATCTTGGGTTGGCGCGATGCCATCATGCCCGCTTCTGTACCTTTGGGTATAAGCAGAAAGGCATAGATGTCGTTGGTTTGTATGGCGTGGCGTGCCTCGTTCATATTTTGGTAGTGGGCCACGACATGGGTAGTCTGGAAAGCGTCGAGCTTGCGTACCAGTGCCCTCGACGTGGCAGTGTTGTCCTGGTCCACTATGCCCACGGGCATTTCCGTGGGTACGCCTTCCTTCATCAGCGAGGTGAAGAAGAACACAATCAGAATGGGGAATATCACCATGCAGAACCCATATATGGGGTTCTTCCGCATGATGCCACATTCTCTGAGGGCTATATGATATAATCGTTTCAAAATTACAAAATATAAATTCTTAATAATCAGAGTAATTGAGTTCTTTATTCTTTAAGGAATTAAAGGAGTTAAGAAGTTAAGGAGTTAAGACAACAGCCTTTGCAATTGAATTCTTCACTCTTCACTCTTCACTCTTCACTTCTTTACAATCAGTGACATGCCGGGACGCAGTCCCTCTATCTTTGTAACGGGACGTGCCTTTACCTCGAAGGTCTTGCGGTCGTAGTCGCCGTTGTCCTTGGTTGCTTTCCATGTGGCGTACGATCCCTCGTCCTTGAGGTAGTACACCTTCATCTTGATGTCCTTGCCGAAAGCCGGAACGAAGGCTGTAAACTCTTTGCCCTTGCTCAGACCGGCCAGGCGGTCTTCACGCACGTTGAACGTACCCCACATGTCGCTCATGATGGAGATGCTCATAATGGGCGAACCGAGACCTACAAGCTCACCCACCTTGGGGTAGACGTTACTTACCTCGCCCTCTACCTGTGCCACCTGTACGGTTTCTCTCAACAGGTCTTTTATTACGTCGACAGCACTCTTGGCGGCCTTCGTGTTGCTGGCTGCCACACGCTTTTCCTGTTCGCGTGCACCATTCTTGGCCATGTCGTACTGGCTCTTGGCTGCCTCTACCTGTGCTTCGGTGGCCTTATAGGCGGCAAATGCCTCGTCGCGTTTCTGACCGCTTATCACGCCCTCGTTGTAGAGGTTCTGCATACGGTTGTACGTCTTCTTGGCTATCTCGGCAGCGGCAATGGCCTGCTGGTAGAGCTGGTATGCGCCCTGTATCTGTTCCTTGCGTGCTCCGGCATCGGTCAGGTCTTGCAGGGCAGCGGTTGCCTCGTTGGTGGCCTGCAGTACCTTCTCCTGCGACTTCACTTCTGGTACCTCCAGGATGGCAAGGGTGTCGCCTACATGTACGTAGTCGCCTTCCTTTACCCTGAGTTCCAGAACTCTGCCGGGCAGTTTGCTCGAGACGCGGTATTCCGATACTTCCACCTCGCCTTGTATGGTCTCGTCCTCATGCTCAAGGGTGAAGAAACCGATCACTCCTACGATGACGACCACTGCGGCGAAGCCTATCATGGCGAGAAGTATATTGTTGTGCTGTGATTTCTTGTTCATAGTGTGTTATGTTTTTTAGAGTGTTTATATATTAATAAGGTGTATCATGCCTTTTGGCGTATGGTCAGTGCAGGATACCGAGTGCCTTGTTCAGACCCACCTCGGTCATCTTCACGTCTATCTCTGCGTCTATCTTCTGGCTTTGTGCCATCTGCCAGGCTGTCTGTGCTGCCATCACGTCGCTTACTTCCATCACGCCTTCCTTGAATCCTAAGGTGGCGCAGCGAAGGTTCTCCTCTGCACTCTTGATGTTCTTCTGTGCCATGTTGAGCTTCTTGCGGGCCTCCTTTACCTTAAACTGGCTCTGTGCCACCTGCAACTGTATCTTCTCGCGTGTGTCATCGAGGTTCATCTGTGCTATGTTGGCGGTAGCTTTTGCGGCGCGCACCTTGTAGGCGCACTCGCCCCAGTTCCATACGGGTATCTGTACCAGTACACCGATGTTCCATACACCAGAGAACTTCTTCTGGAAACCGTTGAACACGTTGGGGTTCGATATCATGTAGCCGCCGGTAAGGGCTACATGCGGCAGGAAGGCGGCGCGTACCAGATTGGTGGTCTGGTGGGCTGCGTCTGCCACGTTCTGTAGCATGCGTATCTCGGGGCGCATGCTCAGGGTAGAATCGGTTAAGGCTGCCACGCCTGTTGTCTCGTCGGCTGTCGAACTTGCTATGCCCTCTTTGCCTTCGTCTGCAAGGGTAATCTCCTGGTTCATCGGGATGCCGCAGAGTTGGCAGAGCAGCATCTTCGAGAGGCTCACCCCGTCTTGCACCTGTGTTATCTGCATTTCTGCCTCGTTTACCTTTACGTCCACTTTCAGTCCGTCGGCCTTGGTGGCTACGCCTTGCTTTATCATCTTGTGTACGTCTTCGTCCAGTTTCTTTACCAGGTCGTGGTAACTATTGGCGAGTTTTTCCTTTTGTTTCAGCGAAACCACCATCCAGTAGGCCTGGTCTATGCTGTAGAGTGTCTTCTGCGTCTGCAGGTCCAGGTCGTTGGCGGCCATCTCTTCGCCTATGTCGGCTATCTTGTTGGCTGCCACGATGGCACCGCCCATGTAGATGGGCTGGCGCAGTATGATGCTTCCTGCCCAGATGTTGCGGGTGTCGGTGCGGAAGGCATCTACGAGTCCTTGCCCCAGACTGTTCACCTTCTCAGCCACGGGACCTGCCTTCTGGCTTATCAATTGTCCCATTTGTTGGGCTTGCTCGGGTGTCATCTGTCCTTGGGCTACCAGTTGGGTGAACATGTCGCTCATCTTTCCTGTCAGCGACGTGCCCATATTGGTGCCTATGTTGCTAAGCGCCGACTTCTGGTCGCTGTTGAGCAGCGATATCTCGCGGCTGAACCATTCGTATCCGCCCATGGCATCCACCTTGGGCAGGTAGTGGGTTCTTGCCGATTTGCGCAGGTTGTAAGCCACATCCTTCTTGAGCTTGGATACATTGACCTGCTTGTTGTTACGCAGTGCCATCGCACGGCAACTGTCGAGGCACAGAACGGTCTGCGCCTCGGCTGCTGTCAATGTTCCCAAAAGCATGAAAACAGTTACAATCTTTTTCATTGTTTTGATTAAAATGCTATAATTAATGTGCAAAAGTAGACAAATATTCTTAAAGTGCCAAACTAATAACCTTAATCATCTGTAAGCAAATGAAAAATGTCTTGCATTATGGAAAAATGGAACATTCCGTCATGCCATTTTAGAAGTCGATGTTTGTTTCACCGTCCCATGCGGGGTCGAAGGTGAAGGTGGTGTGTGTGTTGTCATCTGCGGAGTCGTTGAAGAGGTTGACGCTGCAGGTGGTTCGGTAGCCTTGCTTTACCTCGATGTCGGTAAGCTCTTTGGTGGCGATGGTTTTGCTGTCGCTGTCGTACACGGTGATGGTGATGTGGAGTTTCTTGCCGTCGCTGTGTGGGAAGGTGTAGATGTCGTAGTCTTTCAGGGTGGTGCTCATCGTGCGCTCTTCGGTCTGCCGGCTGTTCACGCATCCGTAGCCCGTTGTGGCATCCAGCGTACTGCTGCCTCCCGTGTAGTAGAACTTCACGGTTTTGGCAGTATCCGGTATCTCGTCGTTGACGTGCAGGCGCACCATCGCAACGGCACGCTGGGGCGTAACGGTCTTTTCCGCTCCGTCTGCATCCACCTCCAGTGTGGTGTACTGCCAGGCGGTGTCGGTGCACTTGTTGTTGTAGAATGTCACTTTCTCCGGCGATGACACGGTGGCGTTGCCTGCTCCGTTGTGCGCTATGGCCACAAGGGTGTAGGTGCTCTGCTCGAGGGTGGTGCGGATGGTGCCGAAGTCTGTCCTTTCGCTGGTCTGGTTGATGTTCTTTACCTTGCTGCCCGCAAGGAACAGACAGCATGTGATGCGGCTGTAACTGCCCAGTCCGTCGGTGTTGATGCGTATGGTGGTGTTGCCGTCAGGCTCCGACGGGTCGTCTTCTGATGTCGTGGTGGCGGTGGTCTCTGCGCTCTCCATGGCAAACTTCTCGCAACTGCAGAATGTCATGGCGGCGGCTAAGAGGAGTAGGGGGAATGGCTTCTTCATGGTGTGTATTCTTGGTAAGGTTATGTTGCTTTGTCCTATGGACGATGCCGCAAAAGTATTGTTTTTTCGCCATATATGCAAATTTATAGTGCTTTTATTTCGTAAATAGGGCTTATTTTTGTACTTTTGCAACATAACACAATCAGAATCAGAAATATGGATTGCCAGACAAAAGCACTCTTCTTCGACATTGACGGTACACTGGTTAGCTTTCGTACGCATCTTATACCGCAGAGTACGGTGGATGCCTTGGAGCAGGCCAAGCGCAACGGGGTCAAGATTTATATCTCTACGGGACGCCCCATCATGCTTATCAACAATCTGGGACAGATAGAACATCTAATAGACGGGTACATTACCACCAACGGGGCGCGATGCTTCGTGGGCGACCATCTGGTGTGCCAGCATGCCATGAACCGCAGCGATGTGCTTCGGGTAGTGGAGGATGCCGACCGCAAGGACTATCCCGTCATCGTCGTGGGCGAACACCACCTTGTGGTGCACCATGCCACAGACCTGGTGCGCCAGGTGTTTGTAGAGGGACTCGGGGTGCACAACATCGATTTCTCTGTCAGCATGGATGCCCTTGACGGCGAGGAGGTGCTGCAGCTTACTCCTTTCTGTAATGCCGAACAGGAGACGGAGCTGGTGCCTTCGCTGCACAACTGTACCGTCGGGCGGTGGCATCCGGCTTTCGTTGACATCACCTCGGGCGATGCCGACAAGGGCAAGGGACTGCATGCCATGGCACAATACCTCGGACTGGACATCGCGCAGACAATGGCTTTCGGCGACGGTGGCAACGACCTTGCCATCATCCGTGAGGCTGGCATCGGTGTGGCGATGGGCAATGCCGGTGACAATGTGAAGGCGGTGGCCGACTATGTCACGACGCATGTCGACGAGGACGGGGTGAAGAACGCACTCATCCACTTCGGCGTCATTTGAATTAAATCTTATATGTAACTTTTTAGCGATAGGAAAATTATGACAAAGCGATTAGAACTACTTGCCATGGGCTTGTGTCTGGCTTCTTCGGTGCTGGCACAGGGCACTGACATCAAGCCTGCTGCCGAGGACGGTATGATGCTCAACCATCTCGATGCGGCAGTAACACTGGGTACTACCGGCTTGGGCTTCGACCTCGCCATGCCCGTGGGAAAAATGGTACAGGTGCGCACGGGCTTCTCCTTCTTCCCTCACTATGAGCAGACGATGGGCTTCGGTGTGAAGGTGGGTGACGATGACGACCCGAAGGTGCAGAAGACGAAGTTTGACAAACTGCAGAAGACACTGAACGAGATGTTTGCCTTCGAGGTGGACCGTAATATCGACATGAAGGGAAAGCCGACCATGAAGAACTTCAAGCTCTTGGTGGATGTGTTTCCTTTCCGCAACAAGCATTGGCATGTCACTACGGGTTTCTATTGGGGCCCGTCTACCGTGGCTTATGCCGAGAATGCGGCATACGATGCCACGTCGCTGGTGAGTGTGGCAATCTATAACAAACTGTATGAGCGCGTGGCGGCTTCCTATGAGTCTGTTAAGCGGTCTGACGAGGGCGACCCTGCCGACCCTGTACCGTATATCACGATTAACGGTCAGCCGTTGTATGCCGGCAAGGAACTGTACGACAAGTTCCAGAGCTACGGCAGGATGGGTGTGCACGTGGGCGACTACAAGGACGGAACGCCCTATCGCATGGAACCGGATGCCGACAATATGGTGTCGTGCCGTGTCAAGGTGAACAACTTCCGTCCTTACCTGGGCTTCGGCTATGGCGGAAGGCTCTTCAAGCGGAGCGACCGCGTGAAGGTGTCGTTCGACTGTGGTGCCATGTTCTGGGGCGGTACGCCTAAGGTGCTTACCCACAACGGGGTGGACCTCGCCAAGGATGTGGAAAACATCGGGGGCAAGGTGGGGAGCTATGTCAAATTCTTCAAGGCACTGAAGGTTTACCCCGTACTGGAGCTTCGCATTGCACACCGCATCTTTTGATACGCCGTCTGTCTCTCCTCTTTTTAAGGCGCACTTAGGACAAGTCACTTAGTAATAAAATTCTCGCTTGACTGGTACAGCGAGGGCGCTGTATCTCCTACAGTTACGCATACTTGCCGGAATGGCAATCATAGGAGGTACGGCGCCCTCGCCGTACCACTCAAACACGAATGTTCCGAGTGAATCCGCGCTTTCTCTGTCCGAAAAAACAATCGTACAGATCGAAATATCCCAGCAAACGGAAGAACCTAAAAATACACGTACGTGAGTTGCGTGAACAGACAACTTATACAACAAACACAACTTATACAACTTTTCTTTCTTTTAGAATAAAACATCTAAAACCTCTAAAACGTTTTATGTTGTATATGTTGTATGAGTTGTCTATGTTGTCTGTACACTTGGAGTTTAGGGGGCAAGGAGTTTTTGGGGGAAGTTAAAGAAGTTAAGGGACAACAGCCTTTGCAATTGAATTCTTCACTCTTCGTTCTTCACTCTTCACTCTTTTTTTTACCTTTTTACTTTTTTACCTTTTTACCTTTATAGATGTATACTCCCTGTGGCAACCCTTCCGTAGAGGTGGCTGATCTGCGTACCATCATGCCGTTGATGTTGTAGATGGGGGCGGCAATGGTAGTATCGTTGGCAGTGTCTATCTCGGTGATGCCTGCCGGGTCGCCCTCAGCGTAGAGCTTCAGTTCTGTAGGGGTGGCGGTGCTTACGCTTACGTAGGCTGTGTTGTGGGGAATGGCTTTGATGGAAGGGTAATCATACTCATCATATCCCACTTCTACCTTCGTCAGAACGTCTGCCATGTAGGTGTCGGCATTGTTGATGGCAAGGCTGCCGTCTGTGCTGAGACCGAGTACGCGCATGGTTGTGGCGTCGAAGGGGGTGCTGTTGAAGTGGTCTGACGCGATATGCCCCATACCGAAGTATACTCCCGTGAGCAGGTTGTCCGTAATGGCGGCAGGGGAGGTGGCGGCTATCTGCAACTTGTTGTTGGCGGCATCTGCCGACGAACACTCTATGATGACGGGCGTCTTGGCGGGTATGGTACCGTTGATGACCTTATAGGTGGCTGTGCCGTTGTCCTGCAGTTTGTTTATGTACAGGGCGCGCATGCCCGATGAGGCAAGGGTGAAGGGGAACTCGGCAAAGAAGGTGGTGTAGTATTTGCCGCCTTGCTCGAACATGGGTTTTACGCAGATATAGTTGCTGCTCTGGTCTACGGGCTTGATATACCATGTATTGGTAGCGGTAGTCTTGGTGTCTACGTAACTCTGTGCAAGGTCGTAGTTCTCGTCTTTTACGCGGTCGCACAGCCAAAGTCTCTGTCCTTTTTCTTCCTGCCATGCTCTGTAGGTACCGTTGTTGAGGGCGTTGATGTGTACATAATAGTTTATCATGCCGTGCAGATTAGCTCCCTGTGCGCTGATGTTATACTCACTGTCGTTTACCTTCTGGATATAAAAGACGGTGCCGGGGTCTGTCAGCACTTCGTTTACGTCCTTCTTGGTTACCAGTGCTCCGGCATCCACCACCATAGATGCTATGTTGCCCCCCGCACTCTTGTTGTCGCACAGCGACATGTAGCGGCTGGTCTTGACGTTCTGGATGCGGTAGTATCCGTCACCGTTCAACTGGGCGTGGACGCTATGCCCGGCGAGGCAGACCATAGCCAATGTGAGTATTGTTTTCTTCATGTATTCGTGTTTTTATAAAAAAAACCGGCTCCCAAGCGTTATCTTCGTGTGGTACAGAGATATGGATGGAAGCCGGTTGTCTATTTTTATGATGTTGTTTCTTTATTCTACTACCTTGACGTAGAACTTCTTCGATACCTTGATGCCAGAGTAGTCTACAGCCTCGTAGGTAAGCTCGTAGGTTCCAGCCTTGTTGGCCTCGAAACCTATCTTGCGTGTCTCGCTGTCTACTATTGCACCGAGGTTGGTACCGCTGACGGTAGCACCGGCTGGCTTCTTGCTTACATAGATGCAGCGCTTGTATGCCGGGCAGAGTATCTCGCCGTTGTATGACGAGGCAATGAAGATGGTGGATGCCTTGCCGCCGCTCAACTTCAGGTAGGTAGCACCTATTTCCTCGCGTGCCAACTGGTTCCAGCTGCCTGTGCTTGTTGTGTAGAACAAGGCAGGCTGCAGCAGTGAGTTCGACTTGCGGAGCAGGTTCTCGAACTTCTGGATAAACTCGTTGATGCGGGTGATGTACTTGCCGTCGATGTGCTCGGCATAACCCTTCACCTGGTCTACTATGCCGTTCACGTTCTCGATCATGTTGCCAACCTGTGAGTTGATGTTGTCGATAATCTTGTTGAAATCGTCCATCGGGATGGTAACCTCGTAGGTTTGGTCGGTCTTGTTGTAGGTAACCTTGAGTCCGCTTACATCAATGTCATCGACAGTTACCTTGGTACCAAACTTTATTTGGTTAAGGTCGAATGTAACGGTGGTTCCATCATCAGAAACCGTTCCTTGGATTTTCTTGTCACCTACGATCCATACATTTGCTTCAACGCTTGGCTGAGGAACTGTACCGCCAATTTTGATAGAATTGATATCAGGCATGCCCTTCAGCGTGACAGAAGTAGTAATGTCCTCCATGCCCTCTATCGGTGTCCAGTTGAACTTATAGTCGTTGAAGTTGAGTTTCGACTGTATGGTCGGTATTCTGGGGAGGTCCAGGTTCTGTACCGTCTGGTTATCCTTCAGGAAGTTGTATGACAAGGGCTTGATGGCAGTGGCGGCAAGACTCAGTTTTGAGGTGATGGTGCGCGTTTCCTTGTTCGTGCCGTCCGTCACTTCCTGTTCTGCCTCGAGGGCGTAGGCTGTCAGACGGTTGTTGAATACGCTGGCAATGTCGCTTGCCACCTCCTTGAGGTTCAGACGGGTGGTGCTGGGCTTGCGCAACTTGTCGAGGATAGCCTTGGCTGCGTCCTTCAACTTGCTGGCATCGTCCGTTGTCCAGGTCTTGGCTGCATCGATCTTGCTCTTGTCGAGGTTGATCTTGACGGCATAGAGGTTGCTCTTGGCAGAAGAACGGGTGATGCCGTACTTCAGAACTCTGTCAGACTTCTCTACGGTGGCGGTGAACGGAGCCTCGTTGCCCTGACTGTCCACTACCTTGAGGGTGATGCCGCTGAAGTCGATGTTAGACGGGTTGATGGTGGCGTATACTACACCGGAATTCTCACCCGACTCGGTATCTAACAGTATCTCACCGTTGCGTGTGACTACCGTCTGACCGTTCAAATCTACGTCACCGTCGCTGGCTGTACCGTAATAGGTACCCAGGATGTGGGCCTCTGCACCCAGGAATGACAGGTTCTCGTATCCGCTTATCGGGCTTTCCGTTGCCTGTAACTCGATGTTGGTGATCATGTTGATCATGGCGTTGAAGAGCTTGTTCAGCTGCTCGTTCACCTTGTCAATCTCTTCCATGATTTCTTCCTTCAGGGCTGTGTCTGCGTCCTTGAAAGCCTGCTCCAGTTCGGATGCCTTGTTGTCCAGGTCTTGCTTGCTCACAAGGTTCACCATCACAGTCTTGATAGAATCAATCGTTTCCTTGTTCTCCGCTGCCAGAGCCGTGTTCTTGTCTACCTGTTCCTTGACAGCGTTGAAGTCGGTCGTGTCTACCTTTTCGTCTATCTTGCTCTGCAGGTTGTTTACTGCAGTATTGAGTTCTGTCTTGTCTGCCTTTACCTGCGCCAGCAATGTGCTGTCGGCCTTTACCTTGCTCTCCAGCTCGGCATACTTGCTGAAGAGGGTCTGGATATTGGTGGTGTTCGCATCTATCAACTCCTTCAGATTGTCAGTAACACCGTTAATGATTTCGACCTGCTTGTCGGTGTAGGCTTTGCAGTCGGTATGGCAGGTTGCTATCTGCTCCTTCAATTTGCTTATTTCTTCCTGCAACTTCAAGTCAGCGGCTGCCACGGCTTTTTGTATTTCCTCGTCGGTATATGCTTTCGAGTTGCTCTCTGCTGTAGCTGCAGCCTGCTTGGCTTCGTTGGCAGCCTGCTTGGCTTCGTTGATGGCTGTCTCGGCACTGGCCATCCTCTCTTTCAGGGTCGTGATGTCAGCGGTGGCAGTGGCGATGTCGTTCTTGATATTGGTAATGTCGGTATTGACGTTGGTGATCTTTGTCTCAATCAGTTGCTTCAGTTCTGTCGATGTCGCATTGTTTTTCTGCTCTATCAGTTGCTTCAGCTCGTTCTCCTTGGAGGTGAGATCTGATTTCAACTGCTCCACCTGTTTTGTCAGCCCGTTGGATCCGTTCAGGGCAGTCTGCAGACTGTTTACCTGCTCCTGCAGGGCCTGTACCTTTCTGCTCAGGTCATCAGACAGTGTGCCGATAGCGACATTGGCGTCTTCGCACTTGCTGCAGTCGGAGCACGATGTAAAGGTGCTCGCACCACCCATCAGAAGGGCAGAATAGAGCATGATGCTAATGAATTGCTTTTTCATGTTTTATGAATCTTTTATTTTCTTTTCCTAAGATGTCTTTTTCCTATAGTCTTTCTTATATATCTCAGCCACATTGGGTTGACTAGTAATCGTGAATGTCTGCGTGTCTTTTGGCTGTCAACATATACAATATGTGATTAAGCGTTTTTAACACGTGGCAAAATTACGACTTTATTTTGTAAAAGCCAAGGCTTTTCGATTTTTTTTGCCGTTTTACTTGCATTTTGCCAATTTCTTTTGTATCTTTGCAGCCAGCTAAGTGCAGTAGTTCTTTCCGATGGAACTTTTGTTTTTCCATCGTTATTTTCAAAAAAACAAACCACCCAAAGTAGTGACACATGACACTTATGACACTTGTTTTCATAAATCCCTACGCGCGCAGGCAGGAAAGTTTTATTTTTACATACATAAACTAAATATATATAGTAATAATTATAAAAACAAGTGTCATAAGTGTCATGTGTCATGGATGAAGCAAGCCTCCAAGTAGCCTGTTTAGCTTCTTAAGTACTATAGATAGGATGCCTAAGTGCCATAAATAGAGCATCTAAGTGCCGTAGATAGAGCATCTAAGTGCCATAGATAGGAGGTCTAAGTGGCTTGTTTAGCTTGCCTAAGTGCCATAGACAGCATCGCCAACGCTTGACTGTTTGGTACGGCGTCCCCGCTGTACCACTCAAGCGAGACGACAACTTATACAACTCGTACAACACAAACAACAAAGATGCCGCCATCAGCAGCATGGCATAACAGTTGTCCAGGTTGTATTTGTTGTATGAGTTGTCGGTTGTACAAGTCGTACCAGGCAGTTTTTCATCCATGCTATATTAAATAATGTATTCCCGCCCCTTCTCCCTCAAAACCCCGCCTCAACTGTTAAATAACTGTTAAATTCAAAACTTTTTTCTCAAAACTCTTGCGTGTTTGGAAAATTGTCAGTACTTTTGCACT
>CAVFRG010000037.1:0-27069 GCA_963624905.1 Oscillospiraceae bacterium | reverse complement strand
TAGCACTGACTTTCAGCCTTAGCTTTCTTTCTAGCCAACTGCTGACCGATGCCATCACTCTGTTCGCAGCCATCTCACTCTTAACAAAGATGTCGAAGTCATCCGCATAGCGAACAATTGGCGATATACAACCACCTTGGGGAACTCCCTCGTCAGTGGTTTGCACCAATCCATTCTCCATCACCCCAGCTTTAAGAAAGGAGCGAACCAAGTGAAGAGTAGCAGAGTCGTTGACCTGCTCTCGTAGGATTGAAATTAACTTGTCGTGATTGACCGTGTCAAAGTATTTCTCTATATCGAAGTCTACCACCCATTCATAGCCATCGTTCAGATACTCCAACGCCTTTTCTATTGCCATGTGGCAACTGCGCCGAGGTCTGAAACCATAGCTATAGTCGCTGAAGACTGGTTCGTACACACGGCTCAACACTTGCGCTGTGGCTTGTTGCACAACTCGGTCTAAAACGGTCGGGATGCCAAGTGGACGTTGTTTCCCATTTGGCTTGGGGATATAGACACGTCTTACGGGGGATGGCTTGTACTGCTTGTTACATATGGACGTTACTATTTCATCCATATGTTTCGACAAGTACACGTCAAGCTCATCAGTCGGCATCTTATCAATGCCGGCTGCACCGTGGTTGCGCTTGACAGACACCCAGGCTTCCCAGAAGTTTCTTGCTTCTACAATCTCGTTTATTAATTCCATTTGCTGCTTTTCGTTCTGCTTGTAAATTTACTTGCGATTGTCCCAACTACTTCCAACCTAGAAAGATTACGACTCTCTCGCCTTGGTTATACCTCGTTTTCGGATTGCGCAAGCATTGCTTACAGTGATTTGCACTATATATACATTAACCCCTTCAGTGATGGTGGGTCACCTACTATGGGCTCAGCTGACTCCCACCCATAAGCTTTTTATCGCACGTGAGTACACGCTGGATGGGTCTCTCGGGGTAAGACACTAACCGTCTGACTCCACAACCTCTTGGTTTACTGTCTTGGGGAGATACGTTTACCATTCGGACTTCGACTTGTTGTGCAGTCTTATCCATTCCCATTTAGCCTTATACCAAGTTTCTGTTCGTAGGCTCGTAAGTCTCGCTACACGACTTCCTCCATCCTTGTCATTACTGGCAACGACTTGTCGTTCGCTTCGCTTGGCGGTAAATACCTGCGGTTGGATTTGAACCAACTAGGTTAGTGTCATGCCAGACACACACCAATAAGGGATGTGTCTTTTAAAAGAGGCACATCCCTTATTCTTTTCGGGCTACGGAGTAGTAGAAACAAAGCACAGGCAGTTTTCAGAACTTCACCGTCTGTCTGGCCGGTTTACTTTCGTTGCCCACACGGTCGAGGGCTGTAACGACATAGGTATATTTTGCATCTTTGGCATAAGGCAACTTATATTGCTGCTCGGGCGTAATCTGCATAATGGCAGCAGCATTGCTGATATCCACCTTCTCGCCCTTTGCGAACCTATACACTACATAGCGCTGCACATCGTCTCCCCACTTTTTCCCCTTAGGCTTTTTCCACGTCAGGAACGGACCGTCGGCCGTCCAAGTCATCTTGAGACGCTTCACCTTCTTGGGAGCCTTGTCGTCAAGGAAGGGCATGAGGGGCGGCAGGGCCGGAGTTCGCCAATAAAAGTCGCGCAGGGTGTGTCCTATGTTACCCACATTGTCTGCCGCGGTCTTGGCATACCACAACACAGTACCTTTCACTGCCGGGCACTGCTGGTGCAGGCGGTGTTTGGCAGGCAACTGGTGGCTGGACGGATTGGCAGGGTCAGCATACTTGGCCGTACGTTCTATGTCTTCGCCTATATAGAGGGGACGTGCAGCGGCGTGCTTATTCCACCACTGTATCAAGGTTTGGTAGTCGGCGGCCTTGTTGCCTATCTCCCAGTAGAGCTGCGGCACATTGTAGTCAACCCACCCGTTGTTAATCCACAACAGGACATCAGCATAGAGGTCATCGTAGTTCTGAAGTCCATTGGTATCCGAACCATTCGGGTCATTACGTTTGTTACGGTAAATACCAAATGGCGACACGCCAAACTTTACCCATGGTTTCACGGCATGGACAGTTTCTCCCAGTTGCTTGACAAAGCGACTCACGTTGTCGCGACGCCAATCCTCTATGGTGGGCAGGCCACGGCTCGCACGGCGGTAGAGGTCAGCGTCAGGAATCTGCACACCTGCTACAGGATAAGGATAGAAATAGTCGTCAATATGAAATCCGTCTATATCATATCGCGAAACAATGTCCTGCGCCACACGGCAGATATAGTCGGCAGATTCCTGCAGGCCCGGATTGAGCAGCACCAGCTTGTCGTAGGCAAAACAAAGTTCGGGATGCTTTACCACCACACTTGTCTGAGCCAATTGCCCAGTCTGTGTACTGCCGTGCTTGGCGCGATACGGATTAATCCATGCATGCAATTCCATACCACGGCGATGACACTGGTCCACCATCCACTGAAGCGGATCCCAGTAAGGCGAAGGTGCCTTGTCCTGCTGTCCGGTAAGAAACTTGCTCCAAGGTTCTATATCGCTCGCATACAAGGCATCACATTCGGCCCGAACCTGAAAAATGACGGTATTCACACCGTCACGCTGCAGTTCGTCGAGCTGCCCGCTCAGCATCTGCTGTATCTGGGCTGTGGTCTTGCCCACATACTGCCCGTTGACGCACTGGATCCATGCCCCTCTGAACTCACGCTTGTTCTGTGCACCAACCATGGAGACTGCCAAGGCCACCGCAACGGCAAGCAACAATATTCTTTTAATTCGCATTGTCTTTTTTGTAATAATAAATAAGGTATGATAAAATAAGTGTATTCACACATGCAAAGATAACGAAAAAAAATAAAAAGCATAACCTCTGAGGCAATATTTTTCAGCACTTTTGTTTGTAATGTGCCCCTTTTGCAGTATCTTTGCAACGAACATAAAAAAAACAAGCAATATGGAAAGAACCAAGACGCTCATTATAGGCAGTGGCCCCGCAGGATACACAGCAGCCATCTATGCCGGACGCGCCAATCTCGCTCCCGTCCTTTACTCGGGCATCCAGCCGGGCGGACAGCTCACTACTACCACTATCGTGGAGAATTTCCCAGGTTACCCCGACGGAGTGGACGGCAACCAGATGATGGACGACCTCCGCTGCCAGGCGGAAAGGTTTGGCACACAGATGCGCGACGGCAGCATTATGTCGGTAGACTTCTCTTCACGCCCCTATACCGTTACCGACGAGGACGGCAACCAACTGCAGGCAGACACCATCATCATAGCCACTGGGGCAACAGCCAAATACCTAGGACTGCCCGATGAGGAGAAATACCGCGGACAGGGAGTGTCGGCCTGCGCCACCTGCGACGGATTCTTCTACCGCAAACGCACCGTTGCCGTGGTGGGCGGAGGAGACACGGCATGCGAGGAAGCCCTCTACCTAGCAGGACTGGCCAAGAAGGTGTACATAGTGGTAAGGAAACCTTATCTGCGAGCAGCCGAAATCATGCAACGGCGTGTAAAGGAAAAGGAGAACATAGAGATCCTCTTCGAAACCAACACTACCGGACTCTTCGGTGAAAACGGAGTAGAAGGTGCACACCTCGTCAAACATTTGGGTAAGCCAAACGAAGAACATTTTGACATTGACATAGACGGTTTCTTCCTCGCCATAGGCCATAAACCCAACACTGAGCTCTTCAGAGGCCACGTTGACCTCGATGAACAGGGATTCATCAAGGTGGTTCCAGGTACCGCCACGACAAACCTTCCCGGAATATTCGCCGCAGGCGACGTTGCCGACCCCGTATACAGACAGGGCGTCATCGCAGCAGCATCGGGAGCAAAGGCAGCCATAGAGGCCGACCGTTTTCTGCAAGCCAACTGAACAAAGAACCATAATACACATATTACAGACTATGAAAAAAGCATTCCTTTTTGCAGCCGCCATCGCTCTTACAATGGCAAGCTGCGGTAACAAAACACAGCAGGGCACTGCCGCCGAAGGCGACAGCACCGCAGTAGAAAACAATGAAGCAACAACCGACGGCGCTGCTACCCCCCTTACAGGCGAGACACAGCAGACCGTGGAGCAGATAACCACCCAACTGCAGAAAGCCATCGAAGCAAAGGACAGCAAGGCTGCCACCACCGCCCTCACACAGTTGCAGACAAAATACCAGGAACTTGTCAACGCAGGCAAGCTCGATGAAGCCAAGGCATACGGCGAAGCCATCAAGAAGGTGGTTAGCGACAACGCCGAAACGCTGAAGAACGTAGCCAGCGGCAATGCTACGGTATCAAGCCTGATAGACGGCATCAACAGCCTGCCTACCGCAGCAAACACTACTGCCGAACAGGCTCAGGCAGCAGCCAAAGCTATCAGCAACGCTCCTGCTGCCGTAAAGGAAGCTGCCGCAAATGCAGCCAATGAAGCCGTAAACAACGCTAAGCAGGCCGCAAAAGACAAGGCCGCTGAGGAGGTGCAAAAAGCCAGCAACAAAGCCAGCAACGCCGTAGACAACGCTAAGCAGAAGGCAAACGAAAAGGTGGAGGAGGCCAAACAAAAGGCTGCCAACGCTGCAGGTGCCGCTGCAGGAAAAGCCCTTAAAGGGCTGGGATTGTAGTAAGGGAAGCGAGGCGTGTAGTACTAACTAGCCAGCGACTCTCTATCAGCCTGCTCTCCCCTCTCACACTTGGGGAGAGTAGGCTTTTACAGTAGCGCCTAAAAAATCCACGCATAGTTAAACATTTTCTTTAGATGCACGAACTAAATATATCAGAACTACAAGCAGAGATGAGGCAACTGGTAGACCGATTGAACCAAGCCTCGGAAGCTTACTACAACGGCAGGGGCGAGCAAATGACCGACTATGAATGGGACGCCCTGTTCGACCGGCTGAAACAGATAGAAGAAGAAACGGGCGAAGTTCTGCCCGACTCACCCACCAACAAGGTATCAGAAGACACACTGGCCGGGCAGAAAGAAGCGCACGAGTTCCCAGCCCTCTCACTGGCCAAGACAAAGAGCGTACCCGACCTCGCCAAATGGGCAGAAGGACGTCCGATATGGCTGTCGTGGAAGCTCGATGGCCTTACGCTTGTTGCCACCTACGACGGGGGCAAACTCTCGCGCCTTGTGACGCGTGGAAACGGACACGTTGGCACCAATATTACCCACCTGGCCTGTGCCGTGAGCGGGTTGCCACTACAGATTAGCGAAACGGGACACCTCGTAGTAAGGGGCGAGGCTGTAATCTCCTACCCCGATTTTGAGCGTTTTGTGCTCGAGACAGAAGGCGACTACGCCAACCCGCGCAATCTGGCATCGGGATCGCTCTCGCTGAAGGACAGCGAAGAAGTAAAGCTGCGCCACATACAGTGGATTCCGTTTACCTTGGTGTACACCGAACGCGAACTTACATCATGGGGCGAACGGATGAACATGCTGGACTCTTTAGGCTTCCACCCGGTGGAGCGAGAGTATATAGACAGCCCCACCACGGAGAACATACAGGCAGCAATAGACCGTTTCACAAGCAAGGTAACGGACAAGACATTCCCCTTCCCAGTAGACGGACTTGTCATTACCTACGACGACACGGCATACGCCGCTACCGGCTCGGTGACGGGACACCACGCTACAAGGGCAGGATATGCGTTCAAGTGGCAAGACACTTGTGCCGAGACGGTGCTCGCCCACATAGAATGGTCGTGTGCTGCCAATACCATATCGCCAGTTGCCGTCTTTGCCCCAGTAGAACTGGAAGGAACAACCGTGCAGCGCGCTTCCCTCTGCAACATCAGCGAGTGCGAACGCCTCGGTATTGGCGGGAAGGGCACACACCTCCAGGTCATCAAGGCAAACAAGATCATACCTAAAGTTATCAAGGTGACCGAGCATGCAGGCACGTTCGAAATCCCTACACAATGTCCCGTCTGCGGAAAAGATGCTGAGGTGTGCCAAAGCGACAGCGGTACACGCACACTACACTGCACCAACCCGCAGTGTGCCGCCAAGCAACTGAAGAAATTCTCGCGTTTCGTCAGCAAGGAGGGCATCAACATTGAGGGCATCTCCGAACAGACCGTATCGCGACTCATCAACGAGGGATACCTACGCGAGTATGCTGACTTCTACAAACTCGCCAAATACAGCTACCAGATATCCTGTTTTGAAGGCTTCGGCAAAAAATCGGTACACAACCTGCTGGAAAGCATCGAAAAAAGCCGTAATACCGACGGACGCCACTTGCTCTACGCCTTGTGCATACCACTCTGTGGAGGCGATGTGGCCAAACGCCTATTGGCAAAATATAAGGTAGCCGAACTGATAGAGACGGCACGCACGGCCCTTTTCGATGACGAGTTTGCAGCCATCGACGGCATCGGGCCAGAGAAGAGCGCACGATTCGTGGCTTTCTTCCGCGATGACACCAACTACAATAGGGTACTGCATCTGCTGCAAGAACTCACCATTGCCGAAACAGAACAGGAACCAAAGGGCGACAGATGCAAGGGCAAGACCTTTGTCATCACAGGTGACGTGCATCACTACAAAAACCGCAACGAACTGAAGGCATATATCGAGGGGCAGGGCGGCAAGGTGACGGGCAGTGTGTCGAAGAGCACCAACTACCTCATCAACAACGACGCAGCCTCGGCAAGCACCAAGAACAGAAAGGCACAACAGCTCGACATACCCGTCATCACGGAAGACCAGTTTGTGGAACTCTTTGCCTGAGAGAACACCGGTAGGAGCAAACGCACACACACCCACACAAAATATAAGAACACACACTACAAAAAGCATACATGTACATAGCTATAGCCGGAAACATAGGCAGCGGAAAGACCACACTTACCAACATGCTCGCAAAGCACTACGGATGGAAAAAGTATCTGGAACCTGTCGACACAAATCCATACATAGACGACTACTACAAAGACATTTCCAGATGGGCACTCAACCTGGAGGTGTATTTCTTGAAACAACGGTTCCGGAACCTGCTCGAAATAGAGCATAGCAGCGACACCGTCATACAGGACCGCACCATCTTTGAAGGCGTGTACGTCTTCGCAGCAAATAACAGAAAGATGGGTAACATGGACGACCGCGACTTCGATACCTACATGGGACTGTTCGACTCGATGATGCAGGTGGTGAAGATGCCCGATCTCATGGTGTACCTGAAGTCATCGGTGCCCCACCTCGTTCAAAACATACAGAAGCGCGGACGCGACTATGAACAGCAGATGCCGCTCGATTACCTGCAGGGCATCAACGCCCTGTACGACGATTTCATCTACAGCAAATACAAGGGGAATGTGCTCGTCATTGAGGTGGACAACCTCGACTTCGAGCACAATCCGAGAGAGTTTGGAGAAATCGTGGAAAAGATAGACGCAAAGCTTTTCGGACTCTTCTCCGACAAAGACAGCAACAGGTAACAACACTCACATCATCAACTACAAAAAACAAGAAAACATGCACATAGCAATAGCAGGAAACATAGGAAGCGGCAAGACTACGCTTACCAAACTCCTCAGCAAACGATACGGCTGGAAACCCAACTTCGAACCCGTAGACAACAACCCATACCTGGCCGACTACTACGAAAACATGAAGCGGTGGTCGTTTAATCTGCAGATTTATTTTCTCAACAAACGGTTCCACGATGTGGTAGAAATATCTCGCAATGAGAATACTATCATACAGGACCGCACCATCTTCGAGGATGCAAAAATCTTTGCACCCAACTTGCACGACAAGGGACTCATGAGCGACCGCGACTTTGCAAACTACACCGACCTCTTCGACCTCATGATAAGTCTGGTGAAACTGCCCGACCTCATGATTTACATACGAAGCAGCATACCTACCCTGGTGAGTCATATAGAGAAACGTGGACGCGACTTCGAGAAGAGTATCCGCATAGACTACCTACAGGGGTTAAACGACCGTTACGAGGAATGGATTGCACAATACAAAGGAAGACTCATCGTCATAGATGGTGACAAACTCCATTTTGAGGAAAATGCAGAAGACTTCCGCAAAATTACTGACCAGATAGACGCAGAGATGTTCGGACTCTTCCCTATGGAATGAACATCTACTATAGAAGAAAGCTAAAAAAAATAATCGTTAAAGCGTGTTCTAAAAATTCCACGCCTTAACGGTTTTGTCTGAAGTATTTCATGTATTCATTCTCAAAGTTGGGGGTAAATACACCTTTCCTTATATTTTCTGCTATCTCAGAAAGAGTCCAAAATCTGCCGCCGGCAAGTTCGTCCACACTGGGCGTCACCCTACCGTCATAAATGCAGCGGTGAACATACACCAGTTCGCGCTCTCTCTGGCTTTCGAATACATAATGACCCATGGGCACAGGCTTGAAGTCGATGATGCCCAGTTCTTCCCTTACCTCACGCATCAACGCCTGCTCCACATTTTCGCCTAAGTCTACATGCCCTCCGCATGCCGTGTCCCACTTGTCGGGCTGGACGTCTTTCCACTGCGGGCGGTGCTGAAGGTAGAGTTCGCCACGGCTATTAAACACGTGCAGATGCACCACCGGGTGGAGTATCTTGCTTCCATCGTGCGCATGCCCCCTACTTACTGAGCCTAAGATACGACCATCTTCATCCACCACGGGGAACAGTTCGTCTTTATTGTCTGCCATATTGCTGTTTGTTATTTAATTAATATAGAGCACAGCGGGTTCTAAAAATGCCCTTTAATGTTTTTTAGACCCGCCTATAGCTGTATAAGTGGACTGTGTTGTCGTTTTCTTGTAAATAAGGGAGTAAACGGCAGAGTCCTCTTTCGCCCCCTTTCCTTACAGCGTCCCGTATTCGTCGGAATAGCGGAGCATCTGGTCAGTATAACTCTCAGTATAGTCGAGCGTCACATCTACAGGATTTCCATCGGCATCGCACTCCAGCGTCATCTTCGGATTGATGAATCCCTTGTAGGGAGCCAGGTCGAGCTGTCGGTAACGAACCAATATCTCATGGTGCAGGTTGGCGTCAATATTGACAGCATAACGCTCCACCAGCGTGCGTGCCGCCTCGTAGTCGCCCTCACTCTTGATGCGCTGTATCTCCACCAGCAAACGGCCAAATAAGGTGCGCAACGCTGTATAGTCGTTAACCTTAACGTAGGTTTTGCCGTCACGCTTCTCCAGTTGTACGGCACCGCCGGCATGCTCCAGCGTCCACCAGGCTATGAGAGCCCTGTTGCGCATGTGTGCCTCCTCAATCTTGTCACCCTCTTTGATGCGGATGGTCTGCGTGAGAAGGCCGTTCATAAGATATGTGTAATACTGCGCCTTGTAGGCATCACCATCGGGCAGAAGGCCCAATTCCACCAACTTGCTATCGGCCATATAGTACAGACCGAAAAGGTCGGCGCGTGCTTCTTCTATCGTATTGCCGTAGGCCTTAAGGGCGTCAGGGTCTGTGCCGGGCAACAACTGGCCACTTCCATGGCCAAGGCACTCGTGCAGGTCGGTGTGAAGATCGTCGGTCATGTCACCATAGCGTTCAATGAGGCCGAGGGTTGCAGCATCTATGACAAATTCCTCGCGGAAGCCATTGCCCTGGGCAGCCTTGCTGTAGGCCTCGGTCAGATTGCCAATGGTAACGCTCTTCGACCCATACGCCTGGCGTATCCAGTTAGCGTTGGGCAAGTTGATGCCTATTGCCGAGGCTGGATATTCGTCACCGCCAAGCATCGCTGCACAGATGACATTGGCCGTAACACCTTTTACCACAGGTTTGCGGAAACGACTGTCCACTGGCGAGTGGTCCTCAAACCACTGGGCGTTGTCGCTGACGGTCTGCGTACGTTTCGTGGCCTCAGTATCCTTGTATTCCACGATGCCCTCCCACGTGCCTTTCAACCCGAGAGGGTCGCCGTACACCTCAATGAACCCATTGATGAAATCTACTGTGCCTTCCTGCTGCTCCACCCATGCAATGCTGTACTTGTCAAAATCTTTCAAATCGCCCGTATGGTAGTATTTCAGCAAGAGATCTATCACGTCCTGCTGCTGCTCGTTCTCAGCATACTTCTGTGCTCTGCGTAGCCACGAGGTGATACCCCTGATGGCCTCACCGTACATGCCGTCCTCGTTCCATACCAGTTCCACCATCTCTCCGTTGCGCTTGGCCAACTTGGAGTTAAGGCCATACGATGGCGGTGTGGCATCATCTGCTTTCTTCATGCGGCCATAGTACCGTTCCACCTCAGCCTGCGTTACCCCTTCATAGAAATTGCAGGCAGAAGTAACAATGAGGTCTTCGCCGTCTGTCTGGTTTACACGTTTGGGCAAGACATCCCTGTCGAAGATGACTGGAACCAGTTCGTCGAGAAGGTCCTCGCGGTTTTCCCCTCTTCGCAATGGCAGTTTTCCCTCGGGCACCTCGCCTACCCTCTCATAGAAATAGGCCTCACTGAATCCGGGTTCCATCTTCGCACATCCGTAGTGATGATAAATGCCGCTAGAGAACCATACCCTCTTCAGATAAATCTCTAGGAGGCGAAACTCTTCACCGCTGTCTTGCGACGTTTCTCGACAATGGAGATAGATGGCTTCGAGCGTCTTTCTTATGCGCAGGTTGTACTTTCCCTGCTGGTCAAAGGTTATGTCTCTGCCCATAAGGGTGGCCTTGGCAAGGCAGTAGATGTAAAGTTTGCGGTCGAGCGGAAGTGATTCGAAACCGTTCAGCCTGTAACGCAACATCTGAAGGTCGGCAAAACGCTCGTCGGCATATTGAAATTTCTGTGTATTGACCATAGTCTGGTTTTGTTTCTGTTGGCTTAATCTGCGTTGCCCTGCTTCTTTCTTCCTTTTCGGGCAGGTGTACACGTCACTTCGGGGTGTGCTTCGAGATAACTCATGCGGTAATCACGCGGTGTGCACCCCTTCTGTTTGTAGAATGCCGCATAGAAACTCTGCCTATTGGCAAAGCCTGCCATATCGGAAATTTCCTCCATTTTGAGGTGAAGATACCGCCTGTCTACTAGCAGAGTCATAGCTTCCTCCACCCTGTACTTATTGATAAGCGTAGAGTAGTTCATATGGAAACGTGTGTTGCAGACAGCCGAAATATAACGGCTGTTGGTGTCGAGTTCGGCGGCTATTTCCGTGGCAGTGTAGCCCTTCTGCATGAATTTCTTCTCGATGAGCAACTTCTGGATGACTTTCTTATAGAGATTATCCAGCATTTGCGGATTGATGGTCTCCTGATAGCTTATGGCTATCTCCTTGGATTGTCTTATATTGTACTTAGCCATACGTGTAGTTTTGTGCCTGTTTATGTGCAAAAGTAATCAAATATTCCTTAAGTGTCAAATTTTTTGTCAACTTTTTTGAAGCAACTACCGTTTTGCAACAAGCACATAGATGATAACGGGAGCACCCACAAGGGGAGTAACGGCACCAAGCGGCAACACGCCATGTCCGGAAGGAAGGGTGCAGAGCAGGTTGCAGAGCAGGGCGACGACAGCCCCGAGAAGCAATGTGGCGGGGAGCAGACTGCGGTGATTGTCCGTGGAAAGCAATAGGCGTGCTATGTGCGGAGTGGCCATACCTATAAACGACACCGGACCACAGAATGCTGTCACCGTAGCCGTAAGCAGGCCTGTAGCCAAAAGCAGGCACAGGCGTACACGCCGCACACAAAACCCGAGGCTGCGCGCATAAGCCTCGCCCAAGAGCAGGGCATTGAGAGGTTTTACAAGCAGCAGGGATGCCACAAGGCCGCAACCTATACCTACTGCAGCCACTGGCAAAGTATGCAGGGAGACATTGGCAAAACTGCCCATTCCCCACACCATGTAAGACCGTACCCCCTCCTCCGTCGCAAAGAAATTGAGCAGCACGATAGCACTGTTGGCCATATAACCGGTCATGATGCCCACGATGAGCAAAACCAGCCGATGGCGTACCACGGACGAAAGGAACGAGATAAGGAGGGTAACGGCCATAGCCCCAACAAACGCAGCAGAGAGCACAGCTACGTAGCCCGACACATGCAGCAGCCCTGCCTGGAGCGTGTTGCCCGTAACAAGCATCACTATAGCTACTGCAAGGGCCGCACCACTGCCGATACCGAACACGTCCGGACCAGCAAGGGCATTGGAAAAGGCCGTCTGCAAGAGCAGTCCGCTACCGGCAAGCGCAGCGCCCCCCATAAGGGCCATGACCGTCTGGGGCAAGCGCGACTCCAAGACAATGTAGCGCCATGTGTCGTTTACCCCCTCATCGGCAGCATGGCCGGACAGCACGGACAACACATCATAAAGAGGTATACTGACACTGCCTGTACAAAGATTGAGCACGGCCAACAATACGGCAAATACGGCCAACAAAACAGCCACTATTCCCGACCGAATACAAGGGTGCGGATTTCCGCCTTGCCCTTTTGTCTCTTCAGCATTTAACGTCATCTTGCAGAAATAATTGTTTTTGCTGCAAATGTACGTATAATTATCCTAAAAGGAGAACAGCTATCCAACTTTTTACAAACTTTTGTCCTAAAGGATTTGGCATTTACGTACAAAAAGTGTACTTTTGCACGCATATATATAAATAGGTCTCACGCTGAGACTGCAAATCCATAAACAGACAAGTATGAATATATTAGTGACTGGTGCCAACGGACAGTTGGGGCACGAGATGCAGAAAGTGGCAAAAGAAAGTAAAAACAACTACTTCTTCACCGATGTGGCTGACGGCTACGAGAAACTCGATATCACCAACCTGGAGGCGATACGCGCCGCTGTTAAGGACAAAGACATACAGGCAACAGTTAACTGTGCCGCCTATACAAACGTGGACAAGGCCGAAAGCGACTACGACCTGGCCAACCTGCTGAACAACACGGCAGCAGCCAATCTGGCACAAGCCATGAAGGAGGTGGACGGCACACTGATACACGTATCTACCGATTATGTATTCCAGGGCGACCGCAATATCCCATGCCGAGAAGACTGGCCTACCAACCCACTGGGCGTATACGGCAAAACCAAACTGGCCGGCGAAAAAAGCATCGCAGCAACAGGTTGCCGCCATATCATCATACGCACAGCGTGGCTCTACTCGCAATGGGGCAAGAACTTCGTGAAGACAATGCAGGCCCTTACCGCTTCGCACGACACTCTGAAGGTCGTGTTCGACCAAGTGGGGACTCCTACCTACGCCGGAGATCTGGCAACCGTCATAGGGCATATCATCGAAAGCGGCCAACTGGACAAGACGGGTATCTACCATTTCTCCAACGAGGGTGTTTGCTCATGGTTTGACTTCGCCAAACTCATCTGCGAACTGAGCGGCAATACCTGTGACATACAGCCTTGCTATAGCGAGGAATTTCCAAGCCCCGTGGAGCGTCCACACTTCTCGGTACTCGACAAGAGCAAACTGAAACAAACATTCGGCGTGAAAGTACCTTACTGGACAGACTCGCTGCGCAAATGTATTGACGAACTGAAGTAAACATCTATCATTTATACGTAAAGAAACATTAAGACATGAAGAATATTATCATCACCGGAGGTGCTGGCTTCATAGGGTCGCATGTGGTGCGTCTCTTCGTAAAAAAATACCCCGAGTATCACATCATCAACCTCGACAAGCTGACCTATGCAGGCAATTTAGCCAACCTCAAGGACATAGAGCAGAAGCCCAACTATACCTTCGTAAAAGCAGACATCTGCGATTTCGACCTGATGCAGAAACTGATGGAGCAATACCACGTGGACGGCATCATACACCTTGCAGCAGAGAGCCATGTAGACCGCAGCATCAAGGATCCGTTTACCTTTGCAAGAACAAACGTCATGGGCACACTCTCGCTTCTACAGGCCGCCAAGACCTACTGGGAAAGTCTGCCCGAAAAATACGAAGGCAAGCGTTTCTACCACATCTCTACCGACGAGGTGTATGGAGCACTGCAGCTCACACACCCTGAAGGTATAGAGAGTCCGTTTACCACCAAGGCAAGCTCGGAACACCATCATGCCTACGGCGAAGAATTCTTCCTGGAGACCACCAAGTACAATCCCCACTCGCCCTACTCGGCATCAAAAGCAAGCAGCGACCACTTTGTACGTGCCTTTCACGACACCTACGGCATGCCCACTATCGTTACCAACTGCAGCAACAACTACGGTCCCTACCAGTTCCCGGAAAAACTCATTCCGCTCTTCATCAACAATATACGCCACCGCAAACCATTGCCCGTTTACGGTGAAGGCCTCAACGTACGCGACTGGCTCTATGTAGAAGACCACGCACGGGCCATCGACCTCATCTTCCACAAAGGGAAGGTGGCAGACACATACAACATTGGCGGATTCAACGAATGGAAGAATATCGACATTGTCAAAGTTGTCATCAAGACAGTTGACCGTCTTTTGGGCAGAAAGGAAGGAGAAGACCTCGACTTGATTACGCACGTCACAGACCGTATGGGCCACGATATGCGCTACGCCATAGACTCCAGAAAGTTGCAGAGCGAACTGGGATGGGAACCCAGTCTGCAGTTTGAAGAAGGCATAGAAAAAACTGTACGCTGGTATCTCGACAACCAGGAATGGATGGACAACGTTACTTCGGGCGACTACCAGAAGTACTACGAAAACATGTACAGCGACAGATAGAAAAGAGCCAAGTTGTACAAAGCACGTACGTGCGATGCGTGATGCATGTAGGTGTGATGTTTAACGCACGTACGTGCTATGCCCAATGCACGTACGTGCGTTTTTAGGAAATAGGGAGTCTGGACACTTATAGTCCTTCACGGAAGAAATCGAAAGCCTCCTTTATTTCCTCAACATCTGCAGTCTGATTGATGCGGATGTTTCCTATGCCACCGAGCAACGTGAAGTTGATGATGCCATTCTGGTTCTTCTTGTCATGGTGCATCAACTCTATCAGTTCTTCATAATCGTCGCATGTTATAGGCAGGGTTCCATAATTCTCTTTGATAAAGGCTACGGTTGCCCTCATTACCTCTACCGGGAAATTAGCCTTGGCCACACTGAGGTAAAGTTCGGGAATCAATCCCCAGGCCACAGCATAACCATGCAGCACCGGTGTGCGCTTCAAAGCCCAGCTCTCAAAGGCATGGCCAAACGTATGTCCAAGGTTGAGTGCCTTGCGTATACCATGCTCATGAGGATCTTGCAAAACAATACGCTCCTTTACCTTGACACTGTCGCCTACCATGCGCTGCAACTGTTTGAGATCGGGACGGGAAAGGTCGAAGCCTACCAGTTCACGCCACATGGACTCGTCAGAGATAAGACCGTGCTTGAGCATCTCGGCATAACCGGAACAAATGTTGGCGGCATCGAGCGTACTGAGAAACTGTGTATCAAGGATAACAAACTTCGAGTCGCAGAATACGCCAATCTCGTTTTTCAGCCCACCGAAATTGATTCCCGTTTTTCCGCCAACCGATGCATCCACCATGGACAATAGTGTAGTGGGGATATTGATAAAGTCGATGCCGCGCTTGAATGTAGCAGCAGCAAAACCGCCAAGGTCCGTAATCATTCCTCCGCCCAAATTGACAAGGCAGGAGTGGCGCGAAGCTCCCCCTTCACCCAACGATTTCCATACTTGGGACAGAGAGTCCAGATCCTTGTGAGTGTCCGTATCGCCAATCGTGACAAGGTTTGCATTCTTCAGACACAAAAAGTCCTTGATCACCGGCCAACAAGTGTCTCTTGTGGTACGATCTACAAGGACAAACAATTTGTCATGTTCACACTCGGACAAGGCTGTTGCCAAGTCTCCTTCCAAATTGGTGGATATAACGACTCTTTGACTCATGGGTTATTTCTTTTTCTTTTGTGCAAAATTAATCAAAAAATAGCACAAAATGCAAGGAGAACTCTTTTTTTTGGCTTTTATAGTCAAAAAACATGCCCAGCCTTCACGAACAAGTTGCGCCTAACGAAACAATTACCGCATACACCAATGTGAACACAAGCACACATAGAATCTTACTGATGTCGGCATGGTCGTATCCCGTACTTGTGTACTGGCTGGAGATGTAGGTAATGTCAGGGGATACAGCATGATAAGCCCTACGGTAAGCAACATATACGCCCCACCCTACGATTGCCCCAAACAACATGCCGCACAATACATCGCTGGGATAGTGCATACCTAAATAGATGCGCGTCCACCCGTTGACAACAGACCACACCAGCAGAGCTATGGTAAGGACACGGCTACGCATGAGCAAAGCAAAAAAAACGGCCAGGGACATCGTGTTGGCAGCATGGGCTGAGAAGAAGCTATAACCTTTTCCGCGTATGCCGTCCACCACATCGAACGTATATTTCAATAACGGGTCGTTGTTGGGACGCCAGCGTGCCACAAGAGGCTTGACCACAGCATCGGTAACACTTGACGCAATGGCCACACAAAGAAGTGCCCCCAGCACTGCCAACCCTATTTGGACCATGGTCTCATTGTTACGCACAATGATGTAGAACAACATAAGGTACAAGCCTACCCAAGTAAGGCCGTTGGTAAGAACCAGTGCCATTCTGTCTGTAAAGAGGTTGTCGCTGCCGTTAAGCAGATGCATCAGGAATAGGTCTATATTCATGTGTGTAATATGCTTTTTATATTTCCTCAGTCTGGCCTGTTTCTATCCATCCCTCACGGCCGTCACCGAACTGGACATGCAGCCAGCCTTTCAATGTTCGGTCAGTGATATCCATCCGTGTACCTTCATGTATGACAAACTGCTCTGCACTCTGTCGTGAAGGGGTTTTTCTGACGCTTACGGTAGGTGATACTGCAATTGCACCCACATGGCTGGTTAATGCCCGTTTCTGCAAGAAAGCGAATGTGTTGCACAGCAGAAACACCACGAAGAACACCAACCCGCCAAAATAACCTGTCCTGCGCATATATGTCTGTGGAGCGAAAAGGAATGCCAGTATACACGCCAATGCTGCAATGATGGAAAAAATTGCAGTCTTTCCCCACGTATCGACAGACAACAGATAAACCACTGCGCGATACCACCCCACGAAAAACATTTCGTTCTCAACAGGCATCTTATCGATGGTCTTCGAACGTGCCAACTGTAGATTGAAATTAATATCTTCATCTGCCGGAGCCAGCCTATAGGCGCGTTCATAGTTCAACAAGGCACGGGTAATATTGTCCGTACGATAGTAAGCATTGCCCAAATTGTAATAAACTTCGGCCGAAACACCGCTCTTGAGCAACGATTCGTAATCCTTGATGGCTTGCTGATAGTTGCCGCGCTGATATTCGGCATCGGCATTCTGTTTGGTTACAGCACCAGCCGATACTGATATGGTGAGGAATGACAACGCAAGCCAAACCCCGAAGGTATAGTCTCCTGCCCTACAGTTCTTGCCGCCCTTCTTACGGTTGGCTTTAATGGTGTTCTCTATCTTCATAATTGCATTTCGCGCAGAATTGAATGTCTTGTTCATATTGCCAGCTGGATCACCAGGGGCATAACGCTCAAACTCACACTCATCGAGCGCCTGCATGAAGATACCTATAACAGCCGTATCCACCCCGTGTTTCTCAAGCTGCTCGCTGATATTTTCACGTCCGAGGTGTTCCACCGGGATGTTAAGCTTATAGCCTATATACCCCCACAAGGCACGGAGCACCTCGTCGTAGAACGCGCCATTGTGACCGGCCTGCATGAGTTGGTATGCCTTTTTCAGACGTTTGTTGGCTATCTTTCCAGCACGGTTGGAATGTTTTCTCACAATGTCGGCATTCTCGAGAACCCGTTTTCGGAAGAACACAAGAAGCCCCACAAAAGCTGCCAAAGGCAAGAGCAAGCATACCCAATAGCCTATCGTACCGAAGAAGAACGAATCGGATGCAGTGGATTCAGAATTGCCAAGTTTCAGTGCATGGATGTCGTTAGACTGGACTGTATAGTCGGCCGACGTGTTGTCGGCAGCTCCATCGCCGGGTGTCACGGTCAGCGAGAAAGGCGATGTCTTGACCGTACGGTATGTGTTGGCCGAAGTGTCATAATAAGTAAATTCTATAGCAGGTATCGTATATTTTCCCTGATGGCGCGGAACTGCAAGGAAGTCGTACACCATGTTTCCTTCCACACCATTCTGGCTCAACTTGGTTTTGTCTGTCACTTTGGCATCATACTTGTCAAAATCTTTCGGGAACGCCACAACAGGCTCTTTCAGCAACTTGAGATTACCTACACCGCCTATGACGACACGAAGCGTAACGGGATTGCCCGCTTTTACCTCTTTCTGGTCGAGTGTGCCAGTAATGCTGAACTTTCCTACTCCACCGGAGAAATTGGCAGGTCTTGCTGGCAGCGGAACAACATCTATGGTAACACCGGGAGCCTTAATTTCCTTATGTACCTCGACATATCCCGACCCACCATTAAAGAAGGCTTCGAGCGGGTCGATGTTTCTGTTCTGCTGCACAACTATACCCTTAAAGGTAATGGAAGGTATCTCGAGCTTGCCTGTCATTTGGGGATACATTACATATTGGCTCCAGGTAACGCATTTGTAGGGCTTGCCATTTACCGTCTCGTTATGCAGTACCTTCTGCTGTGGCTGCGGAACTTCCTGCGTATGGAATCCCTTCAGGTCGGGCATTTTGCCGTCAAGCTGGGTAAGGTCTACTTGGGTGTACACCTTGTACGTCAACAGTACGGGTTCCTGTTCGTGTACCCGTTTCTTGTTGGCACTTACCTTGATAAAAAGGTCGTTGCCGGAAATACCGGAACCAGCTTGGCGCATATGCGGTTCGTCGCTGTCATCACGGTGCATACCAGGAGCACCACCCGAATTGCGGACCTGCCCGGTAACAGTAACTTTCAAAGCCTTGGCAACAACCTTCTTTCCATTGGCTGTTCCGTGAGAGGCCGCCACAGTATAGGTACCGCTCTTGGAGGCATAAAGCGTATAGGTAAAGGTCGTGGAAGAAGACGAACTGGTATGCCCGTTGACCATCTGGTAACTTGACTGTTGAGAAACGTATGGACCAGCCACAACTTCCAGCCCGTCAGAAACATTGCCCATCCTAAATTCCTCCACTTCCCGAGTATTGAAGGTATAGGCAACCCTGAAGTTCTCTCCAGCGGCAACATGGGATGGGGCAGAAACCGTTACTTGCTGCGCCTTGCCGCAAAGACAACCCAACATGACGGTCATTGTCAATATATACCACTTGATATGTTTCATAATGTTCTGCTTTCTGGGAATAAGATTTTTACGTTAGGAACATCTCATTTTTATATTACCAGTTTTTCTCGTATTGTCTACGGCGTGGCTGGCTCATGGCCTTCTGCATTTTCTGCTTGGTAGCCTTCTCCTGCTGTACTGCAGCATTAAGGAGTTGCTCGGCATTGTCACGGCTCATCTTTTCCTGGTTTTGCTGTCCCTGCTTTTTGTCTTGCTTGTCTTGCTTATTCTCCTGGTTCTTGTCTTGCTTGTCCTTGTCCTTATTTTGCTTGTTGTCCTTATTCTGCTTGTTATCTTTGTTCTGCTTGTTGTCCTTGTTCTGCTTGTTGTCCTTGTCTTTGTTGTTTGGCTGGTTCTTGAGCTGACGTTGACAGAGCACAAGGTTATAGCGCGTTTCATTGTCTTGTGGGTTACAGCGCAATGCATCTTTGTAAAATGCTATGGCCTGTGCAAACTCTCTGTGGTTTTGCATGATAACACCCATATTGTGAAAACATTTCGCACGACGAAATTTGTTCGTTTCCATCTGTGCGGCATTGGCATACTGCTGAAGGGCGAGCGAATCTCTCTGTTGCATCATCAATGCACAACCCAAATTGTATGCGGCCTGTGGGTTATTGGCATTTTTTCCGATGGCCTTGCGGTATGCCACTTCTGCCTTTGCCCAATCGCGATGCCGGTATTCCTTGTTGCCTTGGCGGATAAGCGAACGGTCGGTCTGTGCCTGCATGGCAGTCTGTGCAGCAAACAACAGAACAAGTACGGCAAGTGCTTTATGTCCGAAACGCGGACGGCGCATGTTGGGCAACAATCTGGCCAGTTTTGGGTTTTTCCCTTCGAGGAGGCATGCCTCCATCATCAGCAACAGTACGACAAGGATGCCCATGACCTGGAACTGTTCGTCATATTCGCTGTACGTCACCACATCAGCCTCGCCTTTCTGCAGCCTTGCCAAGTCGGCATTAAGCTGTTGTTCCGCATCGCTGGTATTGTCTACATGTATGTATCTTCCGTTGCCCGCTTGGGCCATCTCTCGGCACATGTCCTCGTTAAGCTTCGTCATAACAGTATTGCCGCTATTGTCCTTGAGGTAAGACCCGTCTCCTACAGGGATAGGTGCTCCCTGTCTATTGCCGATGCCAAGGACGAATACATTGATGCCTTTCTTCTTGGCAGCCTCTACAGCCTCGGTAGCACCCGGCTCGTGGTTTTCGCCATCAGTAATGATGATGATGGCACGGCCTACATTGTCTTGCTGGGTAAAGCTTTTTGTGGCAAGGCTTACCGCTTCCGCAAAATTGGTGCCCTGTGTCTGTATAAGCGAAGGCGTAATGTTCTGCAGGAACATCTTGGCCGACACATAGTCATTGGTAATGGGCAACTGCACGAATGCATCGCCAGCAAAAACGATAAGGCCAATCTTGTCGTTGGCAAACTTGTCGACAAGGTTTTCTATGAGCATCTTGCTCTTGTCAAGACGCGAAGGGGCCACATCCTCGGCAAGCATCGAGTTGGAAATGTCGAGACAGATCAGGGTCTCGATGCCCTGGCGCTTGTCATGACTTATTTTACTGCCCATCTGCGGGCGTGCCAACATAACTATGATGGAGGCTAATGCCAATAGTATAAGCGTGAACTTAAGCGTAGGCCGCACCTTGGACATGCCGGGCATGAGCTGTCTTAACAGGGCAGGGTCTCCCAGTCTGCGCAGTCGGGCACAACGAACCCTCCAGCCTACGAACCTTACTGCAACGAGAAAGGGCAGGAGCCATAATAACCATAAAAAAACAGGAGCTTCAAATCTTAACATTGTTGTATCTCTTATGTTTTTTCTAAACTTTTTACGGTGGCGGGAAGTGTATAGCACAAAACCGCCTTAACAGGTTCTCTTGTCGGGGAAACTATTGTCAGGGAATACGCCTGAACCATGTTAACCGCAACAGAATCTCAAGCAGGAGCACCACGAAAGCAGCAAGGGCAAATATCTGGTAAGCTTCATATCGCTTGGCATAGTGCGTGACATTCAATTTTGTCTTTTCCAACTTGTCTATATCACGGTAAATCTTTTTCAGTTCGGCATTGTTGGTGGCCCGATAAAAGTTTCCGTCAGTAATACGGGCTATTTCACGCAGGGTCTGCGTATCGATCTCCACCGGCATATTGACATACTGTATACCTGCGGCCGTGGGCATAGGATAAGGTGCCACCTTGTTGGTACCTACACCGATGGTGTAGACACGGATGCCAAAGCTCTTGGCTATTTCGGCAGCTGTCATAGGAGAAATATCACCGGTATTGTTGCTGCCGTCCGTGAGCAATATCACTACTTTGCTCTTGGTCTTGGAGTCCTTGAGACGGCTCACGGCATTGGCAAGTCCCATGCCTACAGCAGTACCGTCTTCTATGATACCGCGCGTGGTGATGTCCGTGCGTGTATTCTGGAGCAGTTGTAGCAGACTGGCATGGTCTGTAGTCATGGGGCATTGAGTAAAAGCCTCACCAGCGAAAATAGTGAGACCGATATTGTCATCCGGTCTACCGGAAATGAATTCATGGGCTACATCCTTGGCTGCTTCCATACGGTTGGGCTTCAGGTCTTCTGCAAGCATGGAGGTAGATACGTCCATGGCAAGCATGATGTCTATACCCTCAACTGTCTTGTTGTCCCATGAATGACGGGTTTGGGGGCGGGCCAAAGCACACACCACCAATACAAAGCATACGCATCTGAGCAACATCGGAAAATGAACAAGTCGCTGCCGCATGCTTTTGGGTGCATACATGTACTGCATGGTACTGCTCACGCGCATGCAAGGGTTACCTTTCTTCCTGTAGAGAAAATACCAAAGTATATAAGGTATCAGCAACAGAAGTAACAGAAAATATCCTTTACTTGCAAATTCCATAGTGTATTCTGCTTTTCTTTTTTATATCAGAAGTTGGTAGGCGCTGTAGAATATATAGGAGAATATCAGCAAAATTGCTATACCTACCCCCCATATCAACACCTTGACTATCTTGCGTTGACTTTTGCTCTTGATTTCTTTTTCCGACAATTCGGGAGCCTTCCTTTCTACGGTGGCTTTCTCTTCTGTCTTTGTCTGGTCTATAAAGTTGACAGCACTCAAGAGGTTGGCATCGTTCTCGCCAAGCAGCGCCTCATATTTGGCGAATTTTACAAGGTCTGCCACACGGAAAAGGTGCTTCAGTTCATCGAGCATTGCCGAGTCTCCACAATCATGCAACCGGGTTATTATCTCGCCACTTGTCATTTCCATGGCATTGAACCCGAAACGGCTTTCGATATATTCGCGCAAGGCATCGGTAAGCCGGGTGTAGTATTCTTTCTGGGCGGTGACACTGGACTGTTCCTGTTTTATGGCATTTATCTTGCCCAATGCTTTTTCATGTGGGGGAATGTGGCGTATGGTGCGCAGATGAATTGTAATAGGCTTGTTCTGCTTAAGCCTAAAACAAAGGTAAGCCATTACAAAACAAAGGATTAACACAACTACGCTCAACCAAAACACAAGACTCCAATCGCTCCACAGGAAAGGATTGTCCTGCACGTCCTTAGGCGGATAAAACTGATTGGGGTGTACCGTATCGACAGGAACGGAGAGAACTTTCAGCGCAAGCTGGTTGCCCCGAAACTCCTTGCCTTCTATCTTCACCTTTAGCGCAGGAATGGCATAGACGTTGGCATCAAACGACGTGAGTACATAATGCCTCCGTATCTCTATACTGCCATCATCCATATGCACGCTGTCTCCAGGGACAACTTCCACAACCTCCAGCCCCGGCACCAAATATTGGGACGGCTTAATAGTCGGCATTATTACCTTAGCCCCCTTGCGGACTGTTGCACAGAGGTGGAGGGTGGTCTGCTCACCGACAAGTATCTGAAGGGAGTCTATCTTCTGTTCCACATGTTGGGCAGATACCTGAATGGGCAAAAGAATGGCTGCTACACTTATGGTAACCACCAGCCAACGACGGCTCCATACCATTGCAGAGTTGATATAATTTAAAATACTATATGCCATATTTTTCGTACGCCTATATTTTTCACCCATATTATGCCCTCTGCTTAAAAAGCATCAGCAAGGCCTTGGAGAAATCTTCGCCCGTGGCAATGGAAGTCGAGTCTACCTTGCATTTTGCAAAAACGGTACTTAAACGTTCTTCCTGCTTCTGCCAGTGCTTGGCGTGTGCTTCCCTCACTTTTTTGGAACTTGTGTCTATGTACATTTCATGTCCGGTTTCCGCATCGCTTACCCTTAGCAGTCCCACATTGGGCAGTTGCTTGACGAAGTTGTCATACACCTGTATCGCCATGATGTCATGTTTGCGGTTGGCTATTTCCAATGAATGGGAATAGTCATTGTTATCATAGAAGTCCGATATGACGAATGCCGTACTGCGACGCTTCATAACCCGTGTAAAGTATTCCAAAGCCATTCCTATGTCTGTCCTTTGGCTCTGCGGATGAAAGTCGAGCATCTCGCGGATAATGTAAAGGATGTGCTTACGCCCTTTTTTAGGAGGGATATACTTTTCTATACGGTCAGAAAAGAATATGACACCTATCTTGTCATTGTTCTGTATGGCACTGAATGCCAAAGTGGCTGCTATCTCGGTGGAGAGGTCGCGCTTAATCTGCCCTCTTGTACCGAAGTCTAGTGAACCACTCACATCCACCAACAGCATTACGGTCAATTCACGTTCTTCCTCGAAGATCTTGACAAATGGACGGTGAAAACGTGCCGTGACATTCCAGTCTATGTCACGTATATCGTCACCGTATTGGTATTCGCGCACTTCTGCAAAAGCCATACCTCTACCCTTGAAGGCTGAATGATATTGGCCTGCAAAAATGTTCTGGCTCAAACCGCGCGACTTTATCTCAATTTTCCGAACTTTCTTTAAGATGGTCTGTGTGTCCAACTTTCCTTTGCTAAATATAGTCCATGTTTACTTGCTACTCTATACCAACGCAACACCATCAAGGCACTTCTACCCTATTGATGAGTCTGCTCACAATATCCTCACTGGTAACATGACTTGCCTCTGCTTCGTAAGAAAGTCCGATACGGTGACGCAAAACATCGTGTGCCACTGCCCTTATATCCTCAGGGACAACATAGCCGCGATGTTTGATAAAGGCATAGGCACGTGCGGCCTTGGCAAGTGATATACTTGCTCGCGGACTACCGCCAAAAGCTATCATTTCTTTCAGGTCTGCAAGTCCGTAACGGTCTGGATAGCGAGTAGCAAATACGATGTCTGCAATGTATTGCTCGATTTTTTCGTCCAAGTACACCTCATTGACTATTTCGCGAGCCTTCATGATTTCCTGTATGCTTGTTACAGGACTGACGCTAGGAAGGCTTCCCTTGAGATTTTCACGTATGATGAGTTTCTCCTCTTCAAGTGAAGGATAACCGATGATTACCTTTAAAAGGAATCGGTCCACCTGAGCCTCGGGCAGCTGATAGGTTCCTTCCTGTTCTATAGGATTTTGGGTAGCCATCACAAGGAAGGGTGAAGGCATCTTGAACGTTTGGTCGCCAATAGTGACCTGATGCTCCTGCATGGCCTCCAACAAGGCACTTTGCACCTTGGCAGGCGCACGGTTAATCTCATCTGCCAAAACGAAATTGGCGAAAACGGGACCTTTCTTGATATGGAATGACTCGTCTTTCTGGGAATAAATCTGCGTACCGATAACGTCGGCAGGAAGAAGGTCCGGCGTAAACTGTATTCTACTGAAATCACCGCTAATTAGTTGTGACAGTGTCTTGATGGCGAGGGTTTTTGCCAATCCCGGCACACCTTCCAGCAATATATGCCCGTCACTGAGCAAGCCTATGAGCAAGCAATCTACAAGGTGTTTCTGCCCTACTATAATCCGGTTCATTCCGGTAACGAGATCGGTAACAAACTGGCTCTGTTGTTCTATCCGAATGTTTAGTTCGCGAATGTCTATAGCTTCTGCCATAATTATTTACATTAGATTATGTTCTCATTTTATAACTTGGGCATGCTTACGCCCAAAAACAAGCGCAAAAGTATGTATTTGGAAGCAGATAAACGAATAAAGGCGACTAAATTTTATTAAAAATGGCACTTATTTCCTTTATTTAAGAATCTTTCAACATAAAAGCGATAAAACCAGCAGTTCTAAAAGTGGATTCATTTTTCACCACATCTCGTTCCATAGAGATTTTCCAAACCCATATTCCATGCTTTTACAATCGGGTCAATGTAGTACAAATACCCATGTTCATTGCACAACATATTGTTAATAACATCAGCTAGTCTTTCCCTTGAAAATCTTATCCACGATAACGGCGATGGCTCCATCGCCTGTTACATTGCATGCCGTGCCAAAACTATCCATAGCAATATAGAGGGCTATCATCAACGCCTGCATATCGGAAGAGAAAACGAGGACGGACGCCAAGGGACCCAGTGCAGCCATTACAGCACCTCCAGGCACACCGGGGGCAGCAACCATACAGATGGCAAGCACGAAGATGAAGTTCAAGAAGAGCAAGATGTCGTGAGGCATACCATTAATCATACAGATGGTGAGCGCACAACAGGTTATTTTCATCATTGAACCCGACAAGTGGATGGTGGCACACAAAGGCACGGTGAATCCCGCAATACCGTCAGTCACTCCGCTCTTCAGCGTCTGCTTCAGCGTGACAGGAATAGTAGCTGCCGAAGAGGATGTACCCAACGCTGTGAAATAAGCCGGCAACATGTTGACGAGCAGTCGGAAGGGGTTCTTATGAGACAACCCACCAGCTATCAAAAACTCGTACAACAAGATACACACATGGAGTACAAAGATGACGATGATGATCTGGGCGAAGACCAGCAGGATGCGATAAGCCTGGCCAGAATAGGTCATATTGAGGAAGATGCCGAAGATATAGAGTGGCAAAAGCGGAATGATGGCGCGGCTGATGATACCCGACACAATGTCCTTGAACTCGGAAAACACGTTCTTCATCGTGCGCGCTTCCTTATAGGCAATACCCAGCCCTGCCACAAACGAGAACACGAGCGCACTCATCACATCGAGCATGGCGGGTATCTTAAGTTCGAAGAAAGGTTTCAGGTCTTCCACCTTGCCCACACTCACCTGCCTCGTATTTGCCACCATCGACGGGAAGAGCAACTCTCCCGTTCCGTAGCCCAGCAAACCAGCAAGAATGGTATCGGCAAAAGCCAACCCCACCGTAACGAGCAGCAGCTTGCCTGCCCCATGACCGATATCGGCAATGGCTGGCGTCACCAACCCCACGATGATGAGCGGTATCATGAACCCAAGAAACTGGCTGAAAATGCCATTAAAAGTAAGAAAACATCTCACCAACGGCTCGTTGAACACATTGCCCAACAAAACGCCCAAGACGATGGCGATGACTATTCTCGCCAACAATGGAACCTTTATTTTTTTCATATCTACATGAACAAATATTTAAAATTTCGTTTCCAAAAGAAATATCCAAATGAATAAAATATCCCCTGCTACAGGAAGTCTTTCCTACAGCAGGGGATTATTTATATCATCATGCCAAGTGCCAACTTTACATTAAACACTACACACAAAACATTACTCTTAGTACTCGCCCCAAGCCTTGATGTCGATGTCTTCCAGCTTGGTGGTGCAGAATGCGTAGATGAACGCACTTGCCAAACGGCTATTGGTAATCAATGGAACATTGAGGTCGATGGCGGCACGGCGAATCTTGTAACCATTGCTCAACTCTGAGCTGGTGA
>CAVFRG010000036.1:0-27262 GCA_963624905.1 Oscillospiraceae bacterium | reverse complement strand
AGATGACCGACACGGAGCGGCACATGCAGCAGATTATGTCACGCTACTGGATCAATTTCACCAAGACCGGCACCCCCAACGGCGATGCCCTCCCCTACTGGACTACCTACGAGCAGGGCAAGCCCACGGTGATGGTGATGCGAGAGGGATTCCACCTCGACCGATTGCCCAACCAACAGCAGATGGACTTCTTCGAGGCATTCTTCAAGAGTAAGAGGAAATAAAAATATCCGGCTCATACACTAATTGAGCCGGATATTTTTCGAACTGTACGGTTGCTTTGGAAAGACCCGACTATTCAGCGATAGTCACATCATGCCATCCGCGCCCTGAAAGGGCAACTGCTACTAGCCCAGGGCAACGCCCTGGGTATAGGTGACAAAGGTAAGTTGCGCCCCGTAGGAAAAGCGGTGTTTCTCACTTCGAGGAAAGTCTTGAGCGCAACGCATCCAGTTCCTCATCTGTCGCTCCGCCAGCCTTGAAATATTTCTCCGCAGCCTTTCGCAACTCCTCACGGCCGAGGGTGGTGACATCTATCTTGCTCCAGTCCACAGCCTTCAAAATGTCAAGTACCTCCTCATGGCACATAACCCAAATCATGCGATCGACGGAAAAGTCCTGTCGCAACAGGTACGATTCATCCCCTTTCTTTATATGATAGAAATTGATCATCGTCTCCATGTAGTCACTTCTCAATTCCGTGACATCGGCACCCATGAAAGCCTCCAGCAGCATCGCCACAAAGCCACAACGGTCCTTTCCCTCGTTGCAATGGATGAGATAAGGAGGCTGACGGGCTATCATAAACTTGACCATCTCGCCCATCTTCGCCTTGAACACTTCGCCGAAGACATTGGCGAAGAGGCCGCACGCCATCGTGTTGCCATCCTTGTAGATTTGCGGACAATAGGTAGAAGCGAAGTCCTTGTCGGCAAGATATCTGTCGATAGCGTCCTTTGTGTCTGCAAGGTCTATCTCTGTCTTGATACCAGCCTGGCGCGCCAAACTGTCAGCCACGACATAGCGTCCCTCGTTTTTCTCACAGTTGAGCGGATTGCTCGAACGGTAAAGTACGCCATTGCCCATGCCGGTCGTTGCCACCATACGGAAATTGGCATACTGCGTGTCGGTCTCTCCATCCCTTCGCTCGACGGGATAGGTGGATTTCAGCAGTTCGTATTTTTCCTTGTAACCACCCTTCTTCGTCAGCGCTATGGTAACCTTGTCGCCAACCTTACCACCGACAAAGAGGTGGAAGTCTGCGTTGAGCAACCCGAATCCGTAACTTGTTCCAACCGCGTTGTAATCGACGTAAGATGGCTCAAAGCTGCCCACCTCGTTGAAAGAGGTGACAAAGGGGACACTATCTATCTCGATATTGTCTCCAATCTTCGCCTTCAAGAGGTCGGAATATCCGAACCCCCTGCCCATCATTTCCTGTGGTGTAAAACTGGGTACAACTTGCCCAAAACCGTTCACCTCGGCGACATATCCGGAAATCTCGGGTGTAGAAACGGCATTGTTTCCATTCTCGCTATTGCTGCATGACACCAGCATGGCTGCAGCCCACAACAGCAATAGCGTTTTCTTCATGACCAAAATTTTCTTCATGACTATATTATTTTTTAGTATCTACCAATTAGTTTTCTTCCTCAGTCACCGATAGGCCACCAAGCATATCAGATAAGACAGTACAGACCCCGTACAAGTACTCAGCCCCATAGGGAAAAGCGTATCCGGGTACATACGGGACGAGAGCCAGGCAAGAGGTATGCGCGCACATACGATAGACAGACTATTGTGAAGGAACGAGATAAAGGCGTATCCGCAGGCGGTGAAGAAGCCGCTGAAGCAGAAATGCAGTCCTGCGAAAATACAGTCCCATACATACCCACGAAGATATTCGCTACCCTGTGCCGTAAGCACCGTCGTACCCATGGCCAGCCCGATAAGCACAACAGTTATCATATACTATTGCAAAAAGGGTGCGCCAGACGGCCCACCCTCTTGTTCCTATTTTATGACATTTCTATTTCTTAATCATATTGGCGACAGTAGCAATCATGGCAGCTATGCTCGACATGCTGGAACCGAGACTCATGCCCTCAGCCACAGTCATCTTGCGCTTGAGCTTGCTCGGTACGACAATCTCGCAACCAGGCATTACTTTGGCACCATGGCTTACCTTCGCCACCTTGCCGTTCATATAGATAATGTATGCCTTGCGTTTCACAGCATCGGAAGCGTAACCGCCAGCCTGATCAATGTAGAACGAGGTACTCTTGCCTTTCTGGTATGCCACAGTATTGGAATACATCACAGCACCGTTAACCTTCACCGTTCCGTCATATTCGGGAATGATAAGCCGGTCGCCTTCGCGCAGCACCAGGTCATCGTCACTTCCGGGTGTCTTGATAGCAGCAGCCAAATCGATACCCACGGTATACTCGGCAGGTATATTGAACTTCTCCAGTTCTGTATTGCTAGCATTGGATGCCTGTTGCTGGATAGCCGATGCATTGTTACTGCTGGCAGCCAACTGCAGGATGTTTTTCTGTTGGTTCTCGCGTTCCTTCTTCATTATAGCAACCATCAGTTCACGCTCCGTGTCGTTGGTCTTGCGTACAAGACGCGCCCCGTTGATGTAGGCATGCTGTGTAGCGCCTCCAGCACGTTTGTAAAGATCGCTCAGGCGACTGGGTCGCTTGTCCATGGCAAAGGTTCCGCCAAACAAAACCTCGCCTTCAACACTCACGTTCTGCTGTTCGGTATAACTGGGGTTGCGGTGCACATACACTTCATCGAAGGGCATCAGCATGAATCCCGGCGTACCGTCTATGACAAACCCATCCTTGAGCGACAGTTCGAATGTCTGTGCCAACGTGCTACTTGGAGTAACGGCCTTCGGGTCGTTTACCCTACGGCTCACACTAACCTTCACGACGGAAGCCTTCTCCGTCAGTCCGCCAGCCTGTAGCACGAAGTCCTCTACGGTCTCATTGTCTGCATACTTGTATGTGCCGGGATAGTTTACCTCGCCCCGTATGGTGATGGTACGCTCTATTTGTTTGTCCTGCTTGGTAGGAATGAACAGCACATCATTCTCCTTGAGCGGCACATCGGCCACTCTTCCGCTCATGATGCCAGCTATGTCGAGGCTCAGCACCTCGAGTGTGCGGTCGGCCTTCATACGGTGCATTACTGCACGTGCCGTGAAAGCATCCTCTGTCAGTCCCTCTGCATGTTCCACAAGGGTACGCACGCTATTGATTTGGTCACCTATATTATACATACCCGGACGAAATACGGCTCCCTTCACCTCTACCGTATTAGCGTAACGCGGCAGAATAGAATCGACCGACACCGAGTCACCGTCGGCAATACGGAAGCTGGAGAAATCAAACTCCTCAACGTTGAACACGGCATATTCGCGCCCCGTCTTACGGTTTACCCTCACTGCCTTGGTATAGGCATCGCCCGTGAATCCCCCTGCATACTTCAGCACAGAGTTGATACTTTCGTTCTTCTTCATTTCGTAGAACATAGGGCGCTTAACCTTTCCAGTAATGTTGACCAGACAGTCGTACGGACCCACAACGATAACATCGCCTTCAGCCAGACGCACGTTACCCGTGAGTTTACCGTTGAGGATGTAGTCGTAGATGTCTACTTGTGTTACAAGACGGTTGTTGCGGTATACTTTGATAT
Organism: Oscillospiraceae bacterium; assembly: GCA_963624905.1. Classification (GTDB taxonomy): domain Bacteria; phylum Bacteroidota; class Bacteroidia; order Bacteroidales; family Bacteroidaceae; genus Prevotella. The sequence continues at coordinate 23,554 of CAVFRG010000036.1, read as the reverse complement.
TACGCAGTGTACCAAGGTCGTTGGTGCCCCCCGCCATATAGAGCGCATGGAACACAGTAGCGAAAGCCGACAAGGTATACGTACCCGGTGCCTGCACCTCTCCCATCACGTTTACCATGATAGTTTTGGTCTGGCCCACCGTGAGCTTTACCCTGCTACTACTGTAGCGGCTGCCAAGGGTGGCGCGCAGACGACTGTTGGCTTGGGCTACGGTCAGGCCGCTTACCTGCACGGGGCCATAGCCATCGATAGTAACCTCACCGTCGGGGGATACCGTACTCTCTATTGTCTTCTGCGAAGCACCGTAGATATCAATGATTACAGCATCACCAGGGCCCAAGCGGTAATTTTGCGGCGTAGCAATATTCATATTGGGTTCGAAACTCAACTCTTTGTTGTTGAAGATGTCACGTCCGAACACTTTCTTGCGGTTTTTCTCCTTCTCGGCCAACAGGCGTTTCACCATCTGTGCGGTATCAGCCACTATGCCGTCCATCTCATCCTGGAAATCAAGATATTCCTCGTCGTTGTCGTTGTAAGTATGCGTGTAATGCGTGTCGCGCTGTGCCTGCACTCTATAATTGGAATAAGCAGAAGCCTCCTTGTCAGCCTTCTTGCCATAGTCGGAACGTTCCTTGCCGTTATTGGTACGCAGGCGGCTATCCGTATCCTTTGTTCGTGCTGTGGCATCGGAGAGAGAGCCTTGGCTCTGCATTTTCTCGTACTTGGTACGCACACGGCGTATCTGCTGTATGTCCACACCACGTTGCATAAGTTTGGTGACAATCTGCGCATTGGACGTTCCAGCACTGTGCTCCTTTACCACGTATTTCATTACCTGGTCATCGGTCATCCCCGACGATTGGGCGGAAACAGTGCCAGCAACTGCCAACAGCATTATTGCCATGACAATGTATTTTCTCATTCTTCTTTTTTTGGTTTATACGCTAAATATGCAAATCCTTTTATACAATAACCGAAAAATCATAGTTTTGTTGTAAAAGAGACGCAATATTTTTTCAGTATTGCCGGAGAGCAGCGAGCAGTTCCATGTTTTCGCTCTTCTTTCCGATGGTAATGCGCAGACAGTTGCCGCATAGCTGCACACTGTTGCGGTTGCGCACAATGATGCCTTTGTCCACCAGATATTCATACACAGCCTGTGCGTCAGTCACCTTGGCCAGAAAGAAATTGGCATCAGTAGGATACACCTTCTCGCAGATGGGCAGTTCCTCGAAGGCAGCCACTACCTTCCCTCTCTCCTGAAGGATGTTCTTGATCCATTCATCCACCCGAAACGGGTCCTTCAGAACATCAAGAGCTTCCTGCTGTGTAAGGAGGTTGACATTATATGGATATTTCACCTTATTAAATATGTCTATGATTTCCTGTGAGGCGAATGCCATTCCGAGCCGAATGGCTGCGCATCCCCATGCCTTACTCATCGTATTGAGTACGATGAGATTGGAATATTTGCCGAGCTGCAACCTGAACGGGCGCGCCGTAGAGAAATCACTATAAGCCTCGTCTACTACCACAATGCCGTCAAAGCCACGCAAAACACCGTCTATAGTTTCCTCCATCAGACGATTGCCGGTGGGGTTGTTGGGGCTACAGATCCATATCACCTTGGTATGGGCATCACAAGCCCCAAGCAACTTTTCTGCAGTAATCTGGTAATTGTCGTCGAGCAATACCGGACGGTATTCCACATCATTGATGTCGGCGCAAACCTCGTACATGCCGTAGGTAGGAGCGATGGCCACAACATTGTCTACCTTAGGTTGGCAGAAGATGCGGTACACCAAGTCTATCGCCTCGTCCGACCCGTTCCCAAGGAAGATATTGGCGGGCGAAACCCCTTTCTGTTTGCCGAGTACAGATTTCAGCTCCAGTTGAAGAGGGTCGGGATATCGGTTGTACGGACTGTTGTACGGGTTCTCGTTGGCATCGAGAAAAACGCGCGCAGTCCTACCGCTGAACTCGTTTCTCGCACAGCTATATGGTGCCAGATACCAGATATTGTCACGACACAAATCTTTCAGTTGCTTCATATTCGTTGTTTACAGATAATGTTTCTTTCTGTTATGCGGATTTTTACCGTATTTTTCAGTTTTCCTTGTGGAGACTATTGACCGCCTGTACCCTCAGGCGCATAGCATTGGCATGCGCCTCGAGTTGCTCGTTCTCAGCCATGACAACCACCGCCTCGCCTATTTGCCTGATTCCTTCCTCGGTAAGGTGCTGGAAAGTTATCTTGCGGTTATAACTGTCAAGGTTCACACCATTGTAGGCCAAAGCATAGCCGTGGGTAGGCAGAGTATGGTTGGTGCCGCTGGCATAGTCACCAGCGCTCTCGCAGGCAAAATTGCCAAGGAATACGCTACCCGCATTGACCACCTTAACGGCCAAAGCTTCATGGTTTGCGGCAGCAATAATGAGGTGCTCAGGAGCATAGACATTGGCGAGTTCCATACCTTCATCCATATTGTGAACAAGTACGAATTTAGAGTTTGCGAGCGAAGCCTGTGCCATCTCCTTGCGCGGCAAGCGGGCAAGCTGTGCCTCCACTTCTTGCTGCACCTTGCGAATTAGAGACGGAGAATCAGTAATGAAAAACACTTGCGAGTCGAAACCGTGCTCAGCCTGCGACAGGAGGTCAGCAGCCACAAAGACGGGGTTGCACGTATCGTCGGCGACCACACACACCTCCGAAGGACCTGCAGGCATGTCTATCGCCACATCGTGAAGCGACACCTGCTGCTTGGCGGCCATGACATACTGGTTGCCCGGTCCGAAAATCTTATACACCTTAGGCACGCTCTCCGTACCATAGGCCATGGCTCCGATGGCCTGCACGCCACCAGCCTTGAATATCTTGCTTACACCAGCTATACGTGCAGCCACAAGTATGGCGGGATTCACCTTCCCCTGGGCATCGGGAGGCGTACAGAGCACTATCTCTCCGCACCCGGCTATCTTGGCTGGTACAGCAAGCATCAGCACGGTGGAGAAAAGAGGTGCCGTCCCTCCAGGTATATAGAGTCCCACTTTCTGTATGGGCACGCTCTTCTGCCAACAGGTAACACCTGGACAGGTTTCGGTTTTTACCCCGGAAAAGTGCTGGCTTTCATGGAAGCGCGCAATGTTGTCATGCGCCAGATAGAGGGCATCACGCAGTTGGGGCGTGATACTGCTCTCCGCCTCGTCCATTTCTTGCTGTGACACGGCAAGTGTTGCAAGTTGTGCATGGTCAAACTTTTCTTCGTAGTGTTTTACAGCCTCGTCACCGTTCTTCTTCACATCGTCCAGTACAGCCTGCACCACGGTGTTGAGCTGCGACACGTCCAGATGGGGACGTTCCACAATGCCGTCCCACTCTTCCCTTGCAGGATATTCAATTACATTCATACTTTTCTTTTTTACCCTTTGTTTTTTAGAACAATAAGATGCGTTACAATATCATCTTCTCAATGGGCGTTACGAGGATACCCTGCGCCCCGAGTTCTTTCAGCTTACCGATGATTTCCCAGAAGCATTTCTCGTCCAGCACCGTATGAATGGAGCACCACTGCTCGTCTGCCAGCGGAATGACAGTAGGGCTCTTGATACCAGGCAACACCTGTGTTATGGCACCCACCTTGTCCTTGGGAGCATTCATCATGACATACTTTTTGTCCTGTGCCGAACGAACGGCGTCGAAACGAAAAAGCATCTCGTTCAGTATCTGGTGCTTCTGCTCATCCATATTCCAGTTACCGATAAGCAGGGCTTCACTCTTCATGACAACCTCTACTTCGGACAAATTGTTGCTCACGAGTGTGGAACCTGAGCTGACGATGTCGAAGATGCCATCGGCCAAACCGATGCCCGGACTGATTTCTACCGAACCGGTAATGACATGTATGTCGGCGTTGATGCCGTTCTTCTGCATGAAACTGCGCAGGATATTGGGGTAAGAAGTAGCTATCTTCTTGCCGTTAAACCACTGGATACCGGGGTAGTCTATCTTCTTGGGGATAGCCAGACTGAGACGGCACTTGCTGAATCCGAGTCGCTGGATAATCTGGGCGTTCTCGCCACGCTCCATAAACTCGTTCTCGCCCACGATGCCGATATCGGCTACGCCACTCGCCACACTCTGCGGAATATCGTCGTCGCGCAGGTACAACACTTCAATGGGAAAATTGGTAGACTGCACCAACAGGGTGCGCTTGGAAGCACATACCTTAATATCTGCCTCAGCAAGCAAATTCATCGTATCATCGAAGAGACGACCCTTGGACTGTACTGCTATTCGTAACATTTTTCTTTATTTTATGTGATTTTCCATGCAAAAGTACTGCTTTTTGCTTGAATGTGCAAGAATATTTGTACTTTTGTAGCCCACAACGATGAAGAAAGAATATTTATCCGCAATAGTTGCACTTCTGCTGTTCGGGGGCTGCTCTGCCAAAAAGGAACAACCCGAACTGACCCCATGGGGCACACCCGTGGAACAGGGAGAGAGTGCAGACACTTTAACCCACAAATCTACGGGTGCCCTTTCGCTCGAAGACATCATAGCGAACGGAGAACTGATCATGCTCACCGTCAACGGGCCCACCACCTATTATGAATACCACGGACGCGGCATGGGCTTACAGTATATGCTCTGCGAGAAGTTTGCCCAGCAGATAGGCGTATCGTTGCGTATAGAAGAATGTAAAGACACTGCCGAGATGGTGAACAAGCTATCCAGGGGCGAAGGCGACATCATAGCCGTTCCGCTACCACGGAAAGCAGAAGGCAAAGGCTCTCCGTTGCTCTTCTGTGGCGCTACCCCCGACAGCACACGCACCCAGTGGGCTGTGGCTGCCGGCAACAAGTCGCTTGCCGACACACTTAACACATGGTTCAAGCCGCAGTTGATTAGCCAAGTGCAGAAGGAGGAGGCCTTCCTGCTATCCTCGCGCAGCATCACACGTCATGTGTACTCACCCTTCCTCAACCGCCAGAAAGGCGTCATATCCAAGTACGACCGTCTCTTCCAGACATACGCCCCCACTGCAAGGATGGACTGGCGTCTGATGGCAGCACAGTGCTATCAGGAGAGTTGCTTTGACCCCAATGCCAAGTCGTGGGCTGGCGCACAAGGACTGATGCAGATTATGCCCTCCACGGCAGCCCACCTCGGGCTGCCCCAGAACATGGTGCACGACCCCGAAGCCAACGTGGCAGCTTCGGCAAGATACATGGCCGAACTGCAGGGGCTGCTAAGCGACATCGGCGACCCGGCACAACGCATCCTCTACGCCCTGGCGGCTTATAATGGCGGGCTCTACCACATACGCGATGCCATGGCACTGGCAAAGAAGCACGGCAGGAATCCGCACAACTGGGGCGACGTGAGTGAGTTTGTATTGCTTCTTTCCCAGCCTGCCTATTACTGCGACCCAGTAGTAAAGCACGGATACATGCGTGGTACCGAGACCGTAGAATACGTGCAGCGTATACGCTCGCGATGGTCTGAATACAGCGGAGTTACGGGCGGTGGCAGAAGTTTTTCTTCAGGCGGCTCATTCCATGCCGCCCCTGTCAAATCCAAGCGCAAATACTCGGGCAAATACCATATTTAGACATAAGCGACAAGTAAAAAAAAATAAGCTGGTACAACTCATGCAACATAAACAACAAAGAGCTGCTGCGGCAGCATAGAAAAGTTGTCTAAGTTGTATTGGTTGTAATTGTTGTCGGTTGACACGCCACAAAGGCTGTTGTCTTTTTTCTTTTGTCAAGAATTAGAGAATTTCCCCGTTTGTTCTGAAAGATGAGAATTACGGGAATCGGCTCTAATTCTTGACTGCAAAAGTACCAAGTTATTTTTGCTATTACTAAGTGATGATTAAAAATAACTGTCTATAGGGTTATACCTTCCCTTGGTAAAGAAGGACGGCCTTGATGTACGATTCTAACTTGACATCCTTCATGCGCGACAGCCGGAAGCGGACAACCAACTGCTGCAGCGCCCTAACCAGCAAGGCTATGAGCAGCCCCAAGAGTAAAGCTACAACCGTAGCCACCGCCTGCCCCTTGGCATACACAACCGAAGAATTAGGGAAACCTGAAAGGACCAGCACTGGCAATACCGTAAGGAAACCGCCCACCGTAAGTTGGCTGCGTACACTGCCCACACTATCCATAATAGCTTGCTTATCGAACAGGTAATCGTCAAGTTCTGTCCGACTCACACCATAGTCCTCCATCTGCGGAAAGCCGATGCAGTCGCCGTATCGGCTGATTTTACCAGTTACACGATGTTCATAGTCATCCACAAACTGTTTTTCAGGTTCTCTTATCTCCATATGCTTATTTTCTTAACTATTAAAATATTTCCCGACAACTGGCCAAACAAAAAAACAACTGGCCGAACTAAAAAAAAGAAGAAAGCAGTGCCCCCGTAAGCCGAGTTCTGTTTTAGCCTGACATTTATCTAATCCCCAAGTCACCCTGAGGCTTAAGCACTCTACCCTCCGCAGCGACTCACATAAGGAGCCTTCGGGCGAGCCGCCCTCAGTCTGCGGTATACATGAGCTTGCAGCTCCCAGACGGCACAGCCCGGCAGTCACCTGCCAGCTGGTGGTCTCTTACACCACCTTCTCACCCTTACACATTCTCCTATACCTTAATTAATATAAGATAACATGCGGTCATTCTCTTCTGCCGTTACCTACTGTCACCAATAGCTTCTATTTTCGGAAGTGGGATGCTCTATGCTGCCCGGACTTTCCTCCCGCCCCTTTTTTCAAGAAGCCAGCGTCAAGCCAGGGCACTGCTTTCTTTGTACAAAGTTAAGAAAAAAAATCCGAAATGACGTTACCATTGCACAAAAAAGTATCACACCTAACGCTTTCGAGACCCAGGTTCGTTAACAGTTCTTTTCATATAGATACTTTTTAGTTACCTATATATCACTTACATTTCTACATAAAGTATTGAATAATTGTGAATTAAAAAGGTTCCTTGTTTAAGAGCCGTTAAAGTGTTAATTTAAAATGTTAAAACGGGATAAATATATAAGTCTTTTTATCCGAATATCATTTTTCTCGCTACCTTTGCAGCCGTGAATCACGAACAAGTAAAACACAAATAAAAATGTAACACTATGAAGAAAGTAATGAATTATGTAGCAGCCCTGCTCTGCGTGACTTCTCTCGCATTCTCCGCAGGCGCATTCATGAAAGTGAACGCTTCTACCAAGGCGGTAGAGTCTGCAGCACCCGCAGGACAACCTGTCGACCTGACATATGCGGCCGAAAAGGCACTGCCGGCAGTAGTACACATCAAATACGTGCAGAACTCCAAGACCAAGACTATCGACGTACAGAGCGACCCCTTCGGAGGTTTCTTCGACCCGTTCGGCTTCTTCGGCAACCCCGGCCAGGGCAACGGTGGCACACGAAAGCAGAAGGTACAGACACCCAAGAAAGAGGCCACAGGTTCTGGTGTCATCATCAGTGCAGACGGATACATCGTCACCAACAACCACGTAGTGGAAGGCGCTGACGAGCTAACCGTTACGCTGAACGACAATCGCGAGTTCTCCGCACGTATTATCGGAACGGACAAGACTACCGACCTCGCCCTCATCAAGGTGGACGGCAAGAACCTTCCTACCCTGCCCATTGCCGACAGCGACAAAGTGAAAGTAGGTGAATGGGTCATCGCCGTGGGTAACCCCTTCGGCCTTAACAACACCGTTACGGCAGGCATCATCTCAGCCAAAGCGCGTTCACTCGGTGCCAACGGTGTGGAAAGTTTCATACAGACCGACGCCGCCATCAATGCAGGCAATTCTGGCGGCGCTTTGGTCAACACACGCGGCGAACTAGTGGGCATCAACGCTATGCTCTATTCACAAACAGGTTCGTACGCAGGCTACGGTTTTGCCATACCTACATCCATCATGAACAAAGTTGTGGCTGACATCAAGCAGTACGGCAGCGTACAGCGTGTTATGCTGAGCATCCAGGGTATGGATGTGCTCAACTACATCAACACGCAGAAGGAGGACGGCAAGGAGGTGAACCTCGGAACCAACGACGGCGTATACATCAGCAAGGTGGACGAGGACGGTAACGGTGCAGCAGCCGGACTCAAAGAAGGCGATGTCATCACGGCCGTAGACGGCAAGAAGGTCACTAAGATGGCCGAACTGCAGGAGAGTCTGAACGGCAAGCGTCCAGGCGACAAGATGAGCATTACCTTCCTGCGCAACAAGAAGAGCCAGACCAAAACCATCACGCTCAAGAACGCACAGGGCACCACTTCCGTCATCAAGGCTGCCGACCTCGACGTACTGGGCGGCAACTTCAAGCAGATTACCGCCCAACAGAAGGAACAGCTCAACATCAGCTACGGCGTGGAGGTCATCAAGGTGAACAGCGGCGCCCTGAAGGAAGCAGGCATCTCACGCGGATTCATCATCCAGAAAATCAACGACAACAACATCGCCACACTCGACGACCTGCAGAAGAACGTGAAGAGTGCTTCTACCAGCAAAGATCCCGTACTCTACATCCAGGGCATCTGGCCTACGGGCAAGAAGGCATACTTCGCCGTTCCGCTGAACAACTAATACGTAGCTTTCGACAGACTCCATGTTGAGTCAGCACAGTTCCCGACAAACTCACCAGCTTGCACAAAAACATTTTTGGGCAAAGAAGTGAGAAATCGGGAACTTTTTTTGTCTATTCAAACAAAAAAACGTACATTTGCAGCTAAAATAAGAAACCTACGCCATGAGACAACTGAAAATAACAAAGTCGATTACAAATAGAGAGAGTGCATCCCTCGAGAAATACCTGCAAGAGATAAGCCACCAGAGTCTTCTAAACCCAGACGAGGAAGTGGAACTGGCAAGGCGCATCAGACAAGGTGACAAGAAGGCACTCGAACAGCTCACGAAAGCAAACTTGAGGTTTGTCGTGTCTGTAGCCAAACAATACCAAAACAAGGGGCTGAGCCTCCCCGACCTCATCAACGAAGGCAATGTTGGCCTCATCAAGGCCGCCGAGAAATTTGACGAGACAAGGGGGTTCAAGTTCATATCATACGCTGTGTGGTGGATAAGGCAGAGCATCCTGCAGGCCATAGCAGAGCAGAGCCGCATCGTTAGGTTACCGCTCAATCAAGTGGGAAGCGTCAACCGTATAGCACGCGAACTGAGCAAATTCGAACAGGAATTCGAACGGAGGCCAAGTGTCGAGGAAATGGTGGAGCGTGTAGACCTGCCTGAGGAAAAGGTGTCGGCCGCCATGAAAATGAACGGACACCATGTAAGTGTGGACGCACCGTTTTCTGACGATGAGGACGGAAGTCTACTTGACGTGCTTTCCAACGAAGACACTCCCGACACCGATGACCAGCTCGTCAAGGAGTCACTGCGCGAGGAGATAACCCGCGCCTTAGGCATTCTCAACGACCGCGAGCGAAAGGTGCTGAAGGCTGTCTACGGCATAGACGGGCCGGAAATGACCCTCGAGGAGATAAGCGAGAAGTATGACCTTACCCGCGAACGCGTCCGGCAAATCAAGGAGAAAGCGCTCCGCCGACTGCGTCACTGCACCAAGAACAAATCCCTGAAGTCCTACCTGGGCTGACGGTCAATCCGCCCAAGGATTTTGCAGGCGATGCTTTTCAGAGTCTCATCTGACACAGATTAAAACAAAAACAAAGCATACAAGAATATAAAGAAACATGAAACTAAAGAGAACCGTTTTTGCAGCAGTCGCCATTGCCCTGCTCGCCTCGGTAAGCCTACAGGCCAAGGATGAGATGAAACGAGTGTACATCTTCGGGATGGCCACCTCTTTCAACGACTCCACCGTCTACTTCACGGATATCCAGGCCGTAGACTCGGCATGGATTTCGGGCAAAGCCCACTTCCTCGTAAGCCGCGAGAACTATTCATACCAGTTACACAACTACCTCGAGGCCACGGGATACAAGAACCCTACATGCATCGTAAGCTATGCCACGAGCCTTTCTGCTGTCAAGAAGAAATGGCAGAAACTGCACGACCGTTATACGCTCAAGCCCAAAGCCAAGAAAAAGAAAAGCGGACTCAAGACCGACGAGACTCCACGTTACCAGATCAAGACCGTAGGCATGGAGAGTTTTGTCTTCAAGGCCGTAGCCCCTGACCAGATGGAAGTGGCCTCGTCAAAACCAAAGAAAGACGCCCGCAAAGCCCTCAAGGAGATGAAAGGCAAGCAGCGCCCAGGCGGTATGCCTCCTGGTGGCGCTACACCGCCAAACGGAGAGATGCCACCTATGGGCAGTATGCCTCCTGGTCAGTAAGTGAGAATAATTTAGGTAAGATTCATATTCAAATAGCATTGGTTTAATCAACATGGCTCAAGACAACAACGGACTGGAACATTTTTTCCGTATAGCCGGCTTCAAGATTGCCGTCTCGTTTGCCCCCTCACCGGCCAACAACATAAACCTTGTGCCGTCACTCGAACCGTTCAGAGCAAAACGGTTCGGGGATGAATCTTTGTTTTTCAACCTTCACGTAGACGACCGCCTGGTTCCATGTCCTAAAGAACAGCGTAGACGTATCAGGGTATTCGACACGGGCAATGGGGAGACTGTAGTGGACAAGCTTGACAACGGCGGCTACCAGTACATCATCAAAGACTCCGGACACCGCCCCTGCTGCCTGCTCATAACCGACAAGGACTTCTGTAAATGCCGATGTGCCCTGAACGGCACATACAACATGCGCAGCTTTGGACTGAACAATGCCCTCATGCTCATCTTCGCCTTCGCCGGCAGCAGGAAGCAGACCGTACTCATACATGCCTCGCTCGTAAGGCAGAACGGATACGGCTATGCCTTCATTGCTAAAAGCGGAACAGGCAAAAGCACCCAGGTAAGCATGTGGCTGAGACACCTGCCAGGCTGCGACCTGATGAACGACGACAACCCCATCGTACGCATAGAAGACGGAAAGCCATATGTCTACGGCAGTCCATGGAGCGGCAAGACCCCATGCTACCGCGATGTAAAAGCCCCACTCGGTGCCATCACACGCATAGACCGTGCCACCGTCAACAGCGTGGAACGACAGAAGCCCATCGAGGCTTTTGCCTCTCTGCTGCCCGCATGTTCAAATATGAGATGGGACGAACCTATCTTCAATGACATCTGCAACACCGTCACACGCCTGGTGGAAACCACACCCATCTACACGTTGCATTGCCTCCCCGACAAGGAGTCCGCCGTGTTGTGCAACAAAACTATCAGACGTGACTGAAACACCCCCGAGAACAAACACACAAAAAAAATGCACTAAAACAAAGGATAACATCCATACTGACAAAAAAAAATTGTCACACCTACGCGAAAGATGACAACCACAAGCCTCAACTGTAACGCCAAGATTTTTTCGAACAGCGAATTCCTGCCAGAGGTAGTTAAGCTACTGAACGAGGGACATACGGTGACACTGCCGTTGCGCGGATTCTCCATGCGTCCTTTTCTGGAAGACGGACGCGACAAAGCCTTGCTCTCCCTTCCTGGGGAACTGACTGTAGGAGATGTAGTGCTGGCAGAGAACTATCCAGGGCACTACGTGTTGCATCGCCTGATAAGACTGACACCCACTGAGGCGGTATTGCGCGGTGACGGAAACATCGGTACAGAGACTTGCCGCCCTGTAGACATCAAGGCAAAGGCACTGGGATTTTACCGTAAGGGAAGAAACACGCTCGACAGTACTACAGGAAAGAAATGGCGTACCTATTCTTTTCTTTGGACACGGCTGTTCCCTTTCAGACGCTACCTGCTATACGCCTATCGCATATTCTCACCCAAACATTGAGTCCTCCTTCATAAAAAACAACTATGACAACAGATTTTACCAAACGCCCTCTATATAAAGAGGTACAAGACTATGCGCTCATCGCCATTGGCATGATTTCGTATGCCATTGGCTGGAACATTTTCCTCCTTCCCACCAATGTGACGGCAAGTGGACTGCCCGGCATTTCATCTATTATCTATTGGGCCACAGGATGCCCCGTGCAGATAACTTACTTTGCTGTAAACGCAGCCTTGCTGGTAGCTGCGCTGCTCATTGTCGGCAAGAAGTTCTGCATCAAGACGATTTATGCCGTCATCGTCGTGACTATCCTCACTTCTTTTTTCTCCCACTACACACGTGACATCCAGGTTTTGTCCGACCAACCGCTCTGGGCAGCCATCCTGGGAGCCGTTTTCTGCGGATGCGGCATCGGTCTTGGGTTCTCTGCAGGAGGCAGTACCGGAGGAACAGACATCGTGGCAGCTATCGTCAACAAATACCGTGACATTTCCCTGGGACGTGTCATCATGATATGCGACGTATTCATCATCTCATCCAGTTATCTGGTCGTACACGACTGGGAGAAAGTGCTCTACGGATATGTGGTGCTCTACGTACAGGCTTTCTGTATAGACCAGGTAGTGAACAACCGCCGACGCTCTGTACAGTTCTTTATCATTTCTCAGAAATATGAGGAAATAGGCCGGCGTATCAACACGGATGCTGACCGCGGTGTAACGGTGGTTGATGCATCGGGATTCTATTCTGGCCAGTCGGTCAAGATGCTCTTCGTACTCGCCAAGCAACGCCAGTCACAAACCATCTTTCGCCTCATCGAGGAGATAGACCCCCAAGCATTCGTGAGTCAGAGTGCCGTGATAGGTGTCTACGGCAATGGTTTCGACAAGCTCAAACACAAGAGCAAAAAGAAGGAAAGCTAACCTCACACGCCCAAAGAACAAAAAAGGGGAAGTCAAAAGAGATAATCACATCTCTCTTGACTTCCCTTCTTTCTTTTCACTTCCTCCTTTGCCGAAAAAACAGAGGAATTATTTTCCCATATCCCTCATTTGTCTGAGCAAATCCTTCTGTTTTTCGTTCAAGGATGTGGGCAGCAACACCCGATAGGTTATAATGAGGTCTCCCCTTGTGCCGTCACTGCGGTTCTGCCCCTTACCGCGCACGCGTACCTTTGTACCGTTCTGCGTCTCGGGCTTAATCTTCAGCTTTATCTTGGTTCCACCTGCCAACGCTACTACCACCTCACCACCCAACAGTGCCGTATAGAGGTCTACATTCATGTCAAGGGTAGCATCCCCGTTTCCGGATCCGCCACAACCGCCACAACCAGAGGTACCAAAATCAGGGCCGGCACCATAGCCGTAACTATAGTCGCCTCCACCCGCATTGGCACGAAATCCACCAAAAGGATTTCCTCCCGAACGTTGTCTGCCACCTCCAAAGAGATTCTCGAAGAAGCTGCTGAAACCGCTACCGCCAGAACCAAAATTACTGAAGTCGAATCCTGCAAAAGGATTGCCTCCGCTTCCAAAGCCACCACCCCCACCTGCCTGTTCATACGCTTGTGCGTTCTTCCATTGTTCGCCATATTTGTCATACTTCGCCCGTTTGTCCGGGTCAGAGATGACATCATACGCCTCGTTCAGTGCCTGGAACTTCGCCTTTGCCTTCGGATCGTTCGGGTGCAAGTCGGGGTGAAACTGTTTGGCGCGCTTGCGGTAAGCAGCACGCACATCCTTCTGTGGAATATTCTTGTCCACACCAAGTATTTTGTAATAATCTACGAATGCCATAATCGCTTGTGTTTTTTATTTACCGATTATATAACAAAAAGTGTGCCGAATAACAGGATTTTTTGTAATTTTGCATGACAAACATTAAATGACAGAAAAATATGAAGCAACTCATGGCGGCACTCATCGTGGCGCTCACCCTTAACACTGAAGCAATGGCACAACAACGTACCGTACGTCTGAGGATAGTAGAGACTACCGATGTACACGGAAGTTTCTTCCCCTATGACTTTATTAACCGCTGTCCAAAGGCCGGTTCGCTGGCACGCGTGTCCTCCTATGTAGACTCACTGCGCTCTATCTACGGCAAGAATCTCATCCTGCTGGAAAACGGTGACATCCTGCAAGGACAACCCACATGTTATTACTACAACTATATAGACACGGCCTCGCGCAACGTAGCCGCCGATGTAGCCAACTATCTGAAGTATGACGCACAAGCCTTCGGAAACCATGACGTAGAGACAGGACATGCCGTCTACGACAAGTGGATAAGCGAACTGAACTGTCCTGTACTCGGCGCCAACATCATCAACACGAAGACAGGCCAACCATACACCAAACCTTATGTCATCCTGGAACGCGAGGGCGTAAAGATTGCCGTACTCGGCATGCTCACCCCGGCCATCCCCAACTGGCTTACTGCCAACCTATGGAGTGGCATGCGATTCGAGAATATGGTGGAAAGTGCACGCCGCTGGATGAAATACCTGAAAGAACACGAAGAACCGGACGTTGTCATCGGACTCTTCCACAGCGGAAAGGACGGCGGCATCAAGACGGCCGAATACGAAGAAGACGCTTCCCTACGCGTGGCAAAGGAAGTGCCGGGATTCGACCTCGTACTCTTCGGACACGACCATACACGCTGCTGCGAGACCATCACCAATAGCGAAGGCAAGCAGGTGGTATTGCTCGATCCGGCCAACAATGCCATGAGCGTAGCCGATGCCGAGATAACGGTCACTATAGACGAGCACACTATTGGCGGAAAAACTTCCCACATATTGCAACACAAGGAGGTAAACGGGCATCTGGCAGACGTTACACCGTGCGCCATAGACGAGAAGTTTATGGATACCTTCAAGCCACAGACCGAAAAGGTAACGGCTTATGTAGAAAAGCAGATAGGCACCTTCCGCAACACCATCTACAGCCGTGAGGCATTCTTCGGAAGCAGCGCATTCAATGACTTTATCCTCAACCTGATGCTGCAGATAACACATGCCGACATCGCCTTCAACGCACCTCTGCAGATGGATGCCGCCATCAAGGAAGGTCCCATCAGGGTAGCAGACATGTTCAACCTGTACAAGTACGAGAACCAGCTCTACACCATGCGTCTTACGGGCGAAGAGATACGCCGCCATCTGGAAATGAGCTACGACCTGTGGGTGAACACGATGAAAAGTGCCGACGACCACCTGTTGCTCCTCGATGAGCGTACATACGGTGACCAGCAGCGACTGGGGTTCAAGAATTTCTCCTTCAACTTTGACAGTGCTGCAGGTATTGACTACGTGGTAGATGTCACACGCCCCAACGGAGAAAAGGTACGTATTCTGCGTATGAGCAATGGCCAGCCGTTCGACCCAGCCAAGTGGTATACCGTAGCCGTAAACAGCTACCGCGGAAATGGTGGAGGTGAACTCCTCACACGCGGTGCCGGCATACCGAAGGACAGCCTCGACAAACGCATCGTATGGCGAAGCGAGCGCGACCAGCGCTATTACCTTATGGAGGAGATCGAGAAGATGGGAACCGTAGAGGCCAAAGCCAACAACAACTGGCGGTTTGTACCTGAAGAATGGACAAAGCCCGCTGCAGAACGTGATTCCCTCTTACTTTTCAAGAAAAAGTAATCAAGAAAAAAAAACAATGACATACTGGTTTATATTCTGCAAGACCGACCTCCTTCTCGAAAAGAAAGCAGACGGCACCTATACCATACCGTGCAGCAACCACTGCCCCATAGAAATAAAGCCTTGGACACACGTCCTCAACATTACACCTATGGAGGACGATACGGAGGTAAAGACATTCACTATTCCCGAACCCGTCTGTGACAATCCACAGTACGAGATGTGCGGACTGCGCCCCAGCTATTACAAGCTCTCCGCCGCCCTCTACCTAAAGGCCGGCAAATGTCAGGAGCTCAACTATTGGGACCAGAACACCCACTTCTGCGGAGTGTGTGGCGCACCAATGGAGATGGCTACCGATATCAGCAAGAAATGTACAGTCTGCGGCAAACAGGCTTGGCCTTCGCTTGCCACTGCTGTCATCGTACTGATACGCAAAGGGGAAGAGGTTTTACTGGTACATGCACGCAACTTCAAGGGAAATTTCTACGGGCTTGTGGCAGGATTTGTAGAGACGGGCGAAACGCTGGAAGAGGCTGTTCACCGCGAGGTAATGGAAGAGACAGGACTCACAATTACCAACCTACGCTACTTCGGATCGCAACCATGGCCTTACCCCAGCGGACTCATGGTAGGATTTACCGCTGACTACATGTCTGGCGAGATACACCTACAAAAGGAAGAACTGTCGCGCGGAAAATGGTTTACCAAGGATACCTTACCCACTATCCCCGAAAAACTATCCATAGCACGACGTATCATAGACGCATGGCTTGAAGAACAATAAAAGATAAGAATAGGTAGAAGGGCATACGACATCGCGCATAGGTGCATCTAACAATTAACGTAGGAGCTTTGACTAACGCACGTACGTGACTTCTCCAAGTTACGTACGTGCGTTTTTATTGAAAACAATTCCCCTCTCACCCGTTTGCATCCACTTCGCGACAGTTTTTGTCCCTTACGGTACCCTGGCCTATCGAAGAAACAAAAAGCCCTGCGAAGGTGAGCGCACCATTGAGCATGAGCATCTCATAGCCGAAACGATAACCCGTGGCACGCTCAACAAAATAGGCAACGCCAAGGCACAAGAGCGGACTGGCCACGCATATAAACGGCACCCACCTGTCACCTACCCTGCGGTGTGTGGCGAGAGCAAAGGCAAAGAGGCCCAGCAGCGGACCATAGGTGTAGGAACAAAGTATGTACACCGCATCGATGACGCTGGTAGAGTTGACAGCGCGGAAAGCTATAATGAGCACCATGAACACGACAGCCACGGCAAGATGTACCTTCTTACGCAGGGCGATATCTTCGTCACGCCCGAAGAGATCGATGCAGACGCTCGTAGTGATGGCGGTAAGCGCAGAGTCGGCACTGGAGAAACTGGCTGCCACGATACCAACCGTGAAAAGTACTACTACCGTGGCTCCCATAAAGCCAGAGGCGGCAAACATGGGCAGCAGGTCGTCAGGGGCCTCGGGCAACGCCATGCCTTCGTGGCGCGCCAGCATGACAAGCAGTACACCCAGCGAAAGGAAAAGGAGGTTGGCGGGGACAAAGGCGACGCCGTAGCTGCAAACGTCCTTCTGCGACTCGCGCAGGGTCTTGCACGTCAGGTTCTTCTGCATCATGTCTTGATCAAGACCAGTCATGACTATAACGACGAAGATACCACTAAGGAACTGTTTCCAAAAATTCTGGCGCGACATCCAGTCGTCGAAGACAAACACCCGTGAATTGGGGTCGTTCCAAATGGCCTTGACAGCCTCTGCGGGCGTAAGGCCAAGATGCTCTACCACCTGGAAGATGATAAGCAGCAACGCAATGAACATGCAAAGTGTCTGGAACGAGTCAGTCCATACCAGCGTCTTGATGCCACCCTTGCGCGTATAGAGCCAGATGAGCATGACCATGACGGGCACCGTTATCCAGAACGGCACACCCAGTGCATCGAGCACGAAACGCTGGAGGATGATACACACCACGAAGAAGCGGACGGCCGCACCCGTGAGTTTGGAGAGCAGGAAGAAGGCCGCACCTGTCTTGTAAGACCGTTTGCCCAGGCGATGGAGCAGATAGGTGTATATCGTGGTGAGATTGTACCGGTAATAGACGGGCAACAGAAAGAAAGCCACAAGGACATACCCCACAATGAACCCCAGGCACATCTGCAGGTAGGTCATGCCGGAAGACATGACCATGCCCGGCACACTGACAAAGGTGATGCCCGATATGGATGCCCCTATCATGCCGAAAGCCACCATGTACCACGGCGAACGGCGGTCGGCCCTGTAAAATGTCTCGTTATTGGCCTGTCTGGACGTAAATCTGCTGAAGATGATGAGTATCCAGAAGTAAGCCAGTATTGTCAATATTATAACCATAAGTCATTTTTCAACGTTCTATCCCCAGCACGTAGCCGGTAAAACACTACTAAAAAAGCCTCCGAGAGTAACTCTCGAAGGCTTTCTGCGGTGCGTACGAGACTCGAACTCGTGACCTCCTGCGTGACAGGCAGGCATTCTAACCAACTGAACTAACGCACCATTTATCTTTCTCGTCTCATCACTTTGAGACTCATTTCTCATTTGCGAGTGCAAAGGTACTGCTTTTGTTTCATTCCACCAAATTTTTCATCAACTTTTTTCATAAAATTAATTGCAATTGTAGTGCAGCCTTATAAGATGTGCCATCAAACAGCCAGTCCTCAAGACGTGCAACCTCCTTAAAACCAACGTTTTTTAGTACAGAAAGGCATTGTACGTTATCATGGGACACGATGGCATAAACCTGATGGAGATGGATAACATGACGCGCATACTCTACAACCTGCCGTATCATAGCCCCCCCGTACCCCTGGCGGCGGAACGCCTGTCTGGTAACAACGCCAAGCTCGGCACGGCGGTGGCGCGGATCGAAATTGACGAGGTCTACCATCCCTACCGTCTCGCCATGACCATTCTCAGCCATCAACCTCACCTGACAATCGGCATAGATATCGGCTCGCGCATTGGTGATGTAATCGAGCAGCACGTGACGGGAATATGGCACGTTCGTACTCCCGGCGTCCCATATAGCGGTATCATTCTCCGTCTCGTAAAGCACGGAAAGGTCTTCGGGCTCCAAAGCCCTGAGGCGGACAACTGGCAAGTCTTGCGGTATTTTCTGCATAGCGTAATTATAAAAAAAAGGAAAGTATCATTCCATTACGTCACGGTCAGTAATGACCTTGTGGATAGCAGGGTCAAAAGTGCCCATTTTCCAGCTGTTGACGTTCTCCTCCATAAATATGTCAAATATCTGCCCGTAAGTATAGGCACTGACATCATAGACTACATACACATCACCTGCCCTACCCTCTATCTGTTGACGGACTGCGGGAGTAAGATGGCCGAGCGGAAGCGACTGGGCAGTACCCTCCTGGAAGAGAGCATCGAGGGCAGCGCGCGAACTGATTTCACGACACTCGGCCAGACTACCAGCACTACCGACGAAGAGGTACAGGGGTGACGACTTGCTACGGGGGGCGACAAAGCCCAGACTCTTGCGCATGCGTTTGGTCAGCATATGGACAAGGGCCAGCGATGCCTTGGCATAGATAGCGGCATTGATGGGCAGCGTAAGAAGCAGCGACATGCCGCTGTTGTGCTTGCGAAAGAAGATGAGCATAGCCTCGTAGAAGACGTGCACGTAACGGAAACTGGACTTATGGGTGCTCTCGCCCTTGTAATGGAGAATAGGGACGGGAAGGTAGTAATTATGAAAACCGCCCTTGAGCACACGATAGGACAGATCAATGTCTTCGCCGTACATGAAAAAATCTTCGTCGAGCAACCCAACCTTGTCGAGTACGGTATGGCGCAACATGCAGAAGGCTCCGCTCACCACCTCTATACGGGCAGGCTTGTCCCAGGGCAGGTAGCCCATGTAGTAATGGCCGAAACGGCGGTGGCCGGGCAAGTATTCGCAGAGTCCTGCCATCTTGTAAAATGCCACCATGGGCGTAGGCACTCCGCGGCGGCTCTCGCGTGCTGAACGCCCGCTAACATCAAGCATACGCACACCCAAAGCCCCGCCATCGAGATGGGTATCCATCCATGCTACGGCTTCGCGCAACGTGCGCTCTGCCACAATGGTGTCGGGGTTGAGCAACAACACATACTCGCCCTTGCACAAGCGTATGGCGCGGTTGTTGGCACGGGCAAAGCCGAGATTGTGGTTGCTTGCAACAAAATGCACCCACGGGAAACGTGGTTTCAGATACTCCACCGAACCGTCGGCGGAGTGGTTGTCCACGACATACACTTCGGAATCCATACCCTGCAATGCTCGTTGAATTGACAACAGACACTGCTCGAGGTAATGCTTCACATTGTAATTGACTATAATGACAGAGAGTTTCATTTGCCTCCTCCACTTGTCTCCTGCTCACACCGCGCAATAGAGGGGTAGACAAAACAAAGGCACAGCAGGAGGATGATAGCCAGATATCCGAAGCCAGGCCACATAGTCTGGTAATAAAAATAGGTATCGACAAGCATAGGGAGGCACAGCAGATTGATGCGCACCGTACCCCACCTGACAAGCGCCGACCCTTTGCCCGCCACCAGACGGCGGCGCACCGCTCCGAGGGCAAACAACTTGAGGGCTACAGGAACGGCTACGATGGATGTCACTTCCATCACCACCTGCAGCAGGAACACCGCCTGGCCGTCGACCGACAGGGTGCCCGGTACGAGCAGTTCAAGCTCGTAGAGCAATACCACCAGCAGGCTCACCCCCACCATAACGAGAAAATTGACCATCAACACACGCTGGGCCGTCTTTATATCAAGCATTGTTTTCGGTTTGTTTCGGGAAAATTCAGATTACTGCGAGAAGGGGATTCTGTTGAGTATGGAGCGTCCAAGCGTCACCTCGTCGGTATACTCCAGTTCGTCACCCACGGAGATGCCCCTCGCTATGACCGACAGTTTGACGGAATAGGGAGCCAACTTGCGCGAGATGAAGAAATTGGTGGTGTCGCCCTCCATCGTACTGCTCAAGGCCATAATAACTTCCTTAATTCCGCCCTGCGCCACACGTTCCACCAGCGAGTCTATCTGCAGGTCGGAGGGCGAGATACCGTCCATGGGCGAGATGATACCTCCCAGCACATGATACAGACCGTGATACTGCTGCGTGTTCTCCACCGCCATCACGTCCTGCACATTCTCTACCACGCACACTTGCGACGCATCCCTTCTGGGGTCGCTGCATACGGGACAGATATCGGTATCGCTGATATTGTGGCATACGGAGCAGTATTTTACCTCATGCTTCAGCCGGGAAAGGGCACCCACGAAGGCTTCCACCTCATCATCGCTCTGACGAAGGGTATGCAGCACAAGGCGCAAGGCTGTCTTACGCCCTATGCCCGGCAGTTTGGCAAATTCGCCCACTGCTTTTTCCAGAAGTTGGGAAGGGTATTGCTGCATCATACGACAGTTGGTACAGTGGAATTACAGGTAGACGCCCACGCCCACCTTCAGTCCGATGGTGGAGTAGTTGGAATGATCCTTGAAACTCTGGTCATAATAGAGGGCAGGCTCGATGGTCACCGTCTTGCTGACGAAGAAGGCATACCCTACCTCCACGCCTGGCAGCACGTCGTTGTAATTGCCCACATGCGTAAACTTGGCACCCGCACCGAGGTACAGGCCGTTCTGAATGATGTAGTAACGCCCCTGTACGCCGACAGAGAAGTAATCATCGGTCTCGGAACTGCCATAATGGTTGTATGACAAAGTGCCCACACCCATCAGATTGTCGGCAAAGAGGTATCCCACCTGGGCATGTACACCGAAGTTGAGTTCGGAGCTTCCGTTATAGCTCAATCCCAAACTTGAGAGAGAGGCACCACAATAAACCTTTCCTTGTTCGAACTGGGCATGGGCTGTCACCGTCGAGAGCAAAGCCACAGCCATAATTGCTAATTTCTTCAAACCCATAATTGCATATTCTTTAGGTTAATACTAATTTGTTCTTTCCGATACGTACGAACCGCCTCTTCCTCCGTCCCATATCCTTTTTACGGCCGGAACGGAAAGAAAGACAGCCCGTTCTTTGGGGCAAAAGTAATATTTTTATTTGAAATACGGAAAAATATGAGTATCTTTGTTGCCAAATAGCAAAGATTATGCGCAGAATATTCATATTATCCCTACTCCTTGTCCTGGCACTATGTGCCTATCCGCAAATTTCCGTATACAATGCCAACACGCCCAAACACGAGGTGCGTGCCGTATGGCTCACCACCATTGGCGGCATAGACTGGCCCCATTCCTACGCACAGTCGGCACGATCCGCCGACCGGCAGAAACAGGAACTTACCCACATACTGGACCGTCTGCAGAAGGCCAACATCAACACCGTACTACTGCAGACGCGGA
Organism: Oscillospiraceae bacterium; assembly: GCA_963624905.1. GTDB lineage: Bacteria > Bacteroidota > Bacteroidia > Bacteroidales > Bacteroidaceae > Prevotella. The sequence continues at coordinate 1,593 of CAVFRG010000036.1, read as the reverse complement.
TACGCGGAACTGTCATCTACCCTTCGCAGTACGAGCCGTGGGACGGTTGTCTTTCGGGATTCCCTGGCAAGTCACCGGGCTACGACGCCTTGCAGTTTGCCATAGAAGAATGTCACAGACGCGGCATGGAACTGCATGCCTGGATAGTTACGCTACCCCTGGGGAAATGGAACGCACTCGGCTGCAGCCAGCTGCGAAAGCGTCACAAGGGCATGGTGCGAAAGATTGACACCGACGGATACATGAATCCGGAAAAAACACAGACGGCTGCCTACCTGGCCGACATCTGCCGCGAGGTGGCGCAGCGCTACGACGTGGACGGCATTCACCTCGACTATATACGCTATCCCGAGACATGGAAACGCAACGTGACCCAGGAGGCCGCACGCCAGAACATCACACGCATCGTACGCCAGATACACGATGCTGTAAAGAGCATCAAGCCGTGGGTGAAGATGAGCTGCTCGCCCATAGGCAAGTATGATGACCTGAGCCGCTACTGGAGCCACGGATGGAACGCATACAACAAAGGGGCCCAGGAGGCGCAGCAGTGGCTGAGAGACGGACTCATGGACGAACTGTTCCCGATGATGTACTTCCGCGGCGACCAGTTCTTTCCCTTTGCCATAGACTGGCAGGAGAATAGCTGCGGCAGAATAGTGGCGGGCGGACTGGGCATCTACTTCCTCGACCCGAAGGAGGGCAACTGGCGGATGGAGGACGTAGAGCGGGAGATGTACCATCTGCGCAACATAGGACAGGGACACGCTTTCTTCCGCAACAAATTCCTGCTGGACAACCACCAGGGCATCTTTGACTTCACGGCACGTACCTTCGACCGCTACCCCGCCCTTGTGCCGCCCATGACATGGCAGAGCAATCGCCGACCGGCAAGTCCCACACACATGTCCATTACCGACAACGACAGCGTGACCACCTTGTCGTGGACCAACGTGACGACTTACGAAGACGGAACACCCATTACCGCCCCCTATATATATAATAATGTATATGCGAGCCGCACCTATCCCGTGGACACGGAGGATGCACGCAACCTCATACTGGTGCGAAGCAACAAGCAGCGTATACGGTGGCAGAAGGACGACGGCAAACCGCTCTACTTTGCCGTCACTAGCACGGACCGTTACGGCAACGAGAGCAAGCCCACCCAACAGGACGGATGTACCCCACTGGAGAAAACACAGTCCGAAGGAGCTGCACGCCTACTGGAAACCGACGGCGAATATGTCATCCTACCCTCTGTAGCGACCTTGACCGACTACAAGTATCTCCTTGTCAAAAACCAGCAGGGACAGACGGTCTACATCACGGACAACAAGAAAGACCGTATAGGCACGCATAGGATAGGTATAGGATTTTTTACAGTTAAGTCGGTGACCAACAAAGGTATAGAGCACACGTTAGGCTACTTCAAGAAACGCTCAGAACAAAAAAAATAGAAAAAAGTACGAGAAAAATTTGGTGGAATCAAACAAAAGCAGTACCTTTGCACTCGCAATTCAGAAATGATGCTTTTCAGAATGCACCCTTAGCTCAGTTGGTAGAGCAACTGACTCTTAATCAGTGGGTCTA
>CAVFRG010000035.1:0-28899 GCA_963624905.1 Oscillospiraceae bacterium | reverse complement strand
AGCGCAAGGTTGTCGCCCTCGCCGTGGAACTCGACAGCGAGGGAAAGGGGCTCGTAGACTGGAAAGAGGTGGAAGCATAACTGCAACTACAATGATGCTTGTACTTGAATGAATGGTACGGCGAGGGCGCCGTACCTCCTATTGAATACCATTGCAGTCCGGGACTGGCAACCGTAGGACGTACAGCGCCCCCGCTGTACCAAATCACCATAAATTAATATAAATCAAACAACATAAACCCAAAGAAACATGATACTTACAACAACACCGACCATAGAAGGTCACCCCATCAGAGAATACCGCGGCGTAGTAACAGGCGAAAGCATCATAGGCGCCAACATCGTGAAGGACTTCCTTGCCGGCATACGCGACTTCATAGGTGGGCGGAGCAGTTCGTACGAGAGCGTGCTGCGCGAAGCCAAGGACACGGCACTGCGAGAGATGAGCGAGCGCGCCGAAGCACTGGGCTGCAACGCCATAGTAGGCATAGACCTCGACTACGAGACCGTGGGCAGCAGCGGAAGTATGCTGATGGTGACATGCAGCGGCACGGCCGTTGTCTTGTAATATACAGTACACAAATGTCACTTTCCACGAAAAATCTTGCACCTTTCAGAGAAAATCATTACCTTTGCACAAATTATCAACCCTCAACACCTATTATATTATTATACAGCATATAGGAAAAGGATTACAAACATAACAGAATAAGAAACGATGAAATACGCTTTGATTACAGGAGCCTCGCGCGGCATAGGAAAGGCCGTGGCCCTGAGACTGGGCAGCAAGGGCTACTGTGTGCTCATCAACTACCTGAGCAACGAGGCTTGCGCCAACGCCGTAAAGGAAGAGATAGAACAGAACGGCGGCAACGCCGAACTGATGCAGTTTGATGCCTCCAAACCCAAGGAGATAGAACAGGCCATAGACCGTTGGGAGGCTGCACACCCGGGAGAATGGATATCGGTACTGGTGAACAATGCCGGCATACGCCGCGACAACGTGATGTTCATGATGCCGGAAGAAGACTGGCACCAGGTACTGGACACCAACCTGAACGGCTTCTTCTACACCACACGCCGCCTGCTGAAGCACATGATGCCGCGCAAGCACGGAGGAAGGATCGTCAACATGGCATCGCTCTCCGGTCTGAAGGGCTTGCCCGGGCAGGTAAACTACAGTGCGGCGAAGGCGGCCCTCATTGGTGCCACCAAGGCCCTGGCACAGGAAGTGGCGGCACGCAACATCACCGTGAACGCCGTAGCACCCGGATTCATAGAGACTGACATGACCAAGAACCTGCCGCAGGACGACCTAAAGAAGATGGTGCCGGCAGGACGCTTCGGCACACCCGAGGAGGTGGCAGCACTGGTAGAGTTCCTGACATCGGACGAGGCAGGATACATCACGGGTGAGGTAGTTAGCATCAACGGCGGTCTGTACACATAAAAAAAACATCAACACCACATGGAAAGAAGAGTAGTAATTACCGGCATGGGTATCTGGTCGTGCCTCGGCACAGACCTGGACACTGTCAAGGAATCGCTATACAACGGAAAGTCGGGCATCGGCATACAGCCCGAGCGTCTGGAATACGGATACCGTTCGGCACTGACCGGCATCGTGGAGGAGCCGAAGATAACCAAGCAGATGCTGGACCGCCATACCCGTGCAGGCATGTCGGAAGAGGCACGCTACGCATACATGTCGAGCCTGCAGGCATTCAGTCAGGCAGGCATCACCGACGAATACCTGCAGCAGAACGAAGTGGGCTGCATCTTCGGCAACGACTCGTCGGCCAAGCCCGTCATCGAGGCATCGAAGATCATGGACGAGAAGCACGACTCGGCAATGCTGGGATACGGCATCATCTTCCAGTCGATGAACTCGACGGTGAACATGAACCTCAGCACCATATTCCATCTGCGCGGTGTCAACTTTACCGTCAGTTCGGCGTGCGCCAGCGGCAGCCACTCCATAGGCCTGGGCTTCATGATGATAAAGCAGGGACTGCAGGACATGGTGCTCTGCGGCGGTGCACAGGAAACCAACTACTACTCCATGGCATCGTTTGACGCACTCAGTGCCTTCTCCATACGCATGGACGAGCCTACGAAGGCGAGCCGCCCCTTCGACCGCGACCGCGACGGACTCATACCGAGCGGCGGTGCCGCATCGGTGGTGCTCGAAGACTATGAGCATGCCAAGGCACGCGGTGCCAACATCCTCGCAGAAGTGGTGGGATACGGTTTCTCCAGCAACGGAGGCGGCATAAGCCAGCCGTCAGACGACGGCAGCGTCATCGCCATGACACGCGCACTGAAGTGTGCAGGGGTGGAGGCTGACGACATCGACTACATCAACGCCCACGCCACCAGTACGCACCAGGGAGACATGTACGAGGCCATTGCGCTCGACCGCATGTTCCACGGCAAACACGCCCTCATCTCCTCTACCAAGGGCATGACGGGACACGAGTGCTGGATGGCAGGTGCATCGGAGATAGTATACAGTACGCTGATGATGCAGCACAACTTCGTGGCACCGAACGTCAACTTCGAGAATCCGGACGAGCACTCGGAGAAGCTGAACATCGCTGCCAAGACGGTAGACACCGAGCTGAACACCATTCTGAGCAACAGCTTCGGATTTGGCGGTACCAACTCGGCACTCGTCATCAAGAAAGTAAAGGAATAAAAAGATGACTATGAAGAAAATATTATTGGCATTGGTCATGGCCCTGACGAGCATCACCTCGTTTGCCACCGTCAAGATGACGGAGGGATCTGCAAGTTGTCTGAAAGGCCAGCACCAGATAGACGTGGTGCTCGACCTGAGCAGCACCAAATATCAGGAGACACGCCCCCTGGACGACTTCCTGTCGCTGGCACCCCGCGCCAAGGACTGGGAGGAGAAGTCGCTGCGCACCTTCTCCCTCTACTTCAATCAGATTTCAATAAAGTACGGACTGATGTCGGCTCCCGTGCGCACCACGTCCAAGTATGTGCTGTACATCTGCCCCAGTAGCGTGGACACCAAAGGGCGACTGAAAGGGACTGTCTTCCTGAAGGACAGCCAGACATCGGAGAGCATAGCCACCTTCACTTTTGCCACGGACGACGGTGACAACGACGATGACATCACCTTCCAGGACCCTCTGAGCGAGTTGGGCGAGGACATGGCCAAACTGATGAAGAAACAACTGAAGTAAAGCTAACAAAATAGGAAAATTATAACAATAGAGAGTATGAAGAAGATTATGTTTTTGATGTTTGCTGTGCTGATGAGCATCAACGCCATGGCAGCAGACGAACTACTGTATGTAAAGAGCGGCAACGCAACTGTACTGAAAGAATCTGCAACCTCTACATTCAACGTAGACTACAGCAACGTGAAGATCAATGACCTGACACTGGATGGCTATGCCCAGACACGTAGCGACAAGGACTTTCTGGAGAACTATGCCAAGGACATGGCCAACGGCGGCAAGCAGTTTGCCAAGCGTTTCTCCGGCAAGAGCAAGACATTCAAGTTTGATAACAAATCCGCTGGCAAGTATACCACTACCTTCAACGTAGAGTCTATGGATATGGGCAACTTCGCCGTAGGCTTCTTCTCAATGAAGAAAGGCCAGGGCGGCATCGGTCTGGTGGGCGACATCACCGTGAAGGATGCCTCTACAGGCGAGACCGTACTGGTGCTGCGTGTGGACAACGTAAAGGGTCTGATCGACTTCAGCGAAAGCTCACGTATCCAGTCGGCTTTCGACGAACTGGCCAGAGCCGTTGTGAAGATGGTAAAGAAGCTGGACTAATATACAGACTTTAAACACCATTGACACCATGAAAAGAAACATTTGGAAATATGTAGTCTGCGCCGCTCTCCTGTTGGGAGCCGGCCAGGCCGCCAAGGCACAGGAATCAGAGGAAGCACCGAAGTATCACCTGGGCGTGAAGGTAGGATATGCTGAGACCAATGTATGGCACGACCTGCATCTGGACGGCCACAGCGAATGGAACTGCCAGTCATTTATGGCGGGCGTATCGTTTGACACAAGACTCATCAGAAAACCCCTCTATCTGGAGACTGGCCTCTACGGTTCCAACCGCGGTGTGGACGTGATAGACGGCACCCGCAGATTTACCAAGAACAATTTCTCGCTGATGGTACCCGTGATGCTGTCCTATCACTTCTACCCCACCTACAATCTGGGCATCGAACCGTTCTTCGGTCCGTTTGCCGCATACAACTGCGGCTTCGAGCAGATGGACTACGGACTGCGACTGGGTTGCGGCATCAACTACAGGCGGATCTGCTTCAACTTCGGATTCGACTTCGGACTGAAAGACCATATGTTCGACAACAAAGAAGGATTCTACGAGCATGACGGCATGCTCACCTCGTTCTTCGTCACATTGGGATGGAACTTCTTAGGGAACAGATAAAAAAGAGTTACTAACGATAACATAAGGAGTAGTTATGAAAGTATTGTTACTCATGGCAGCGATGGTTTTCACACTGTCGGCGAACGCTCAGAAGATATTACAGGGTTCTAAACCATCTTTGAAAGGCGAGACAAAGATTAATCTCAAGTTGGACTTGTCTGACACGAGAATAGAAAACAAGTCGATACCCGACTGGTTGGAATACCGACAGACAGAGCAACCCGACTATAACGCAAAAGACGAGTTGGAGAAAGAGCTCAAGCCAGAGATGCAAGAGAAGATCGTAAAAGAGCTGAACGACAAGCTCGGAAAGAAAGGTGCTTTCGTTACTACCACAGGTTCGGCCAAGTATACCTTATTAGTTTGCCCCATCTCTATCAAAAAGAACGGGAAGAACACCAACGAATGCAGTATCCTGGACGAGAACGGCAATGTTCTCGTAAAATTCATGGCATCGGGGTCGGGAGGCACTTTCGGATCGATGGCCAACCTTATCGGAGACGGTTACGAGAACAGCGGAAGTAAAATGGCGTCCTTTGTGGCGAAATGCTTCTAAGAGTAAGAACAATACTTAACTATCATACAACTTATGAACCTATTCAAGTCAGAAAGCGACAGATACACACAGGAGCAATATTCTGCCCGTGAGGCACAGCGCATGGCGCAGTACATCGCATGGGCACCAGTTATTTTCCAGGTGTCGCGCCTCATGCTGAAATGGGGCATACTGGAAGAGTTGCGCAACAGTATGGACGGCCTTACCATCAGCGAGGTGGCTGAAAAGAAGGGAATATCTGAGTATGCCGCCAAGATACTGCTGGAGGCTTCGCTGAGCGCGGGCATTGTGCTGGTAGACCGCAACACCGACCGCTTCACCATCTCCAAGACAGGATGGTTTCTGGTGACGGACGAGAGTACACGTGCCAATATGGACTTCAACCACGACGTCAACTATCAGGGCATGTTCTACCTGGACGAGGCACTGAAAGAAGGGAAGCCTGCCGGACTGAAGACCCTCGGCGACTGGCCTACCATCTACGAAGGACTGTCGAAGCTTGCCCCACAGGTACAGAAAAGCTGGTTCGGCTTTGACCACTTCTACAGTGACCATTCGTTCGACACGGCACTGGAGATTGTCTTCGGCAAGAAGCCCAGGCACCTGATGGATGTAGGCGGCAACACAGGACGTTTCGCCCTGCGCTGTGTAGATTACGACAAGGACGTGAACGTCACCATCGTAGACCTGCCCGGACAGATAGGCATGATGAAGAAGAACATAGAGGGCAGGGAGGGTGCAGAGCGTATAGACAACCACCCAACAGACATCCTCAACGAGCAGAACCAACTGCCCGCAGGGGAATGGGACGCCATCTGGATGAGCCAGTTCCTCGACTGTTTCTCGGAAGACCAGATATGCAGCATTCTCTCACGTGCCGCCAAGGTAATGACTGAAGACACCACCTTATATATAATGGAGACCTTCTGGGACCGTCAGAAATTCGAGACGGCATCGATGTGCCTCACACTAACAAGTGTCTACTTCACAGCCATGGCCAACGGCAACAGCAAGATGTACCACTCCGACGACATGGCACGCCAGATAGAACGCGCCGGACTAAAGATAGTGGCTATACACGACGGCATTGGACAGGGACACACCATTATGGAAGTGAAATTGAAGTGAAGAGTGAAGAGTGAAGAGTGAAGAGAGAAGAGAGAAGAGTGAAGAATCCAATAGCAGGGCTTTTGTCCCTTAACTCCTCTAACTTCCCTTAACTCCTCTAACTTCCCTTAACTTCTCTAACTTCCCTTAAAGCAACAAAGACAAGTTAAACATAAAACAATACAACAACGCATGGAAAGAACAGAAATTGAAGAGAAAGTAAGAAACTTCCTTATCGAGGATTTGGAGATAGACGAAGAGAAGATTGCCCCCGAGGCTAAATTGAAGGACGACCTCGGCATCGACAGCCTTGACTTCGTGGACATCGTTGTCATCGTGGAAAAGAACTTCGGTTTCAAGATCAAGCCCGAGGAGATGCAGGGCGTAGCTACCCTCAGCCAGTTCTGCGACTACATCGAGAGCAAAGTAGGATAAACAAGAGGGCAAAACGAAGAGTGAAGAGTAAACAGTGAAGAACAATCAAAACACCACTTTCGGCACAGCGTGGATGCACCGATGGCTGATCAGCTCGCTGCGGGTACTGGACATCCGTTTGCTCTACCTGCTCATCATGCTGGTTATCATGCCCATCTGTCTGCTCATCAACACCAACAACAGCCGCACCTGTTCATACCGCTACTTCCGTAGGCGCATAGGGTACGGCAAGTGGAAAGCAGCATGGGCGGCATACGTCAACCACTACAGGTTCGGCCAGGTGGTGATAGACCGCTTCGCCATGTTTGCCGGCAACCACTTCGAGGTTGAGGTGGTAGGCTACGAGCACTTCCAGCGCGTGGCAGAACAGGACGAGGGGTTTGTACAGCTCAGTTCGCATGTAGGATGCTACGAGGCTGCAGGCTACAATCTGAATGCCAAATGCAAACGCTTCAACGCCCTGGTGTACGGCGGCGAGAAGGCCACCGTCATGGAAGGAAGAAAAGAGCAGTTGGAAAAAAACAACGTCCACATGATACCCGTCCAGCCAGACATGAGCCACCTCTTCCTCATCAACGAAGCCCTGGCCAACAACGAGACAGTAAGCATGCCGGCAGACCGCGTATTGGGTTCACCCAAAACGGTGAAGGTCACGTTCCTGGGTGCAGAGGCACATCTGCCCATGGGGCCGTTCTCCGTGGCAACAATGAGAGGCATGGATGTCATCGCTGTCAACGTCTTGAAGACCGGCACAAAAAAATACACCGCATACGTTGACACACTGCACTACGACAAGAACGCACCGCGCAAGGAGCAGATGCAACAGTTGGCCGACAGCTACAGTGCGGTTCTCGAGCGTACCATACGCCAATACCCTACCCAATGGTTCAACTTTTATGACTTCTGGGCATAGGCACACCAAGTAAAGGATACACTGAATGACGAATTTCGACTTTGACAAACTGACAGAACAAGAACTTAGGACCATAGACATACACGAGCTCCTGCCACAGCAGGAGCCGTTTGTGATGATAGGCCGCCTGACCCACATAGACCGTACAACCACCGTCACGCAGACAAAGATAGAGGCAGACAACATCTTTGTGGACAACGGCCACTTCTCGGCATCGGGACTGATGGAGAACATTGCCCAAACCTGTGCTGCACGCATAGGCTTCTGCAACAAATACATTCTGAAGAAGGGTATACAGTTGGGCTTCATCGGGGCAGTCAGAAACTTCGAAGTCCTTGACCTTCCGGAAGTGGGAGACATCATCACCACCCACATGGAGGTGAAAGAGGATGTCTTCGGCATGACGCTGGCAGAAGCCACCGTCACCTGCGGTGACAGGACATTGGTACGCACAGAGATAAAGATAGCAGTAAGGAACGAGGAGCAGGAGAACCGGGAGGACAGACAATGAAAGAACTGAAAGAATCAAAGACGTTTGAGATACGCTTCAGCGAGGTAGACTCAATGAACGTGGTATGGCACGGTTCCTATCCGCTCTACTTCGAGGATGCCCGCGAGGCATTCGGCAAGAAATACGGACTGGAATACATGAGCTTCTTCGACCACGGCTACTTTGCACCGCTCGTAGAACTCACCTTCCACTACAAGAAAGCCATCAAGTATGGCATGAAGCCGCGCATAGACATCATCTACCGCCCCACGGTGGCGGCCAAGATTGTGTTCGACTACGAGATACACGACCCGGAGGACGAGAGCCTGATAGCCACAGGCCACTCGGTACAGGTATTCATGGACACCAACTACCAGTTAGTATGGACCAACCCCGACTTCTATCTGGAATGGAAGAAACGCTGGGGGCAAATCAGCGAAGAGTGGGAGACAAACAGTGTGGAATAAAGGAGTGACAGGATGGCATACGTTATAGCAGACAACATCATCTCGCCGTTGGGGCAGACATCCGGCGAAACTTACCAGGCCGTAAAGGCAGGCAAGTCGCAGCTCCGTGTCTACCCCCCGGGGAGTCACGGCATACCTGAAGGCTTCACCGCTTCACTTATGTCGGGTGACTTCGAAACGATCGCCACCACTTCTGCCTCTAACGCCATAGCCGCTTCAGGCATAGATGTAGGCGGGGAGCGTGTGGCGTTCATACTGAGCACCACCAAAGGCCCGGTAGAACAACTGGGGCAAGACCGTGACAAGAGCCTGTATCTGGGAGAAGTGGCACAGCGCATGGCCGGCAGGTTGGGCATACGGTCCAAAGCCTTTGTGGTATGCAATGCCTGCATCAGCGGTCTGTCGGCCCTGATACTTGCCGAAAGGCTACTGAACATGGGCAGATACGACTATGCCGTGGTGTGCGGTTGCGACAATCCACAGCGTTTCATCATCTCCGGCTTCCAGTCGCTCAAAGCCCTGTCGGCACAGCCCTGCCGTCCCTTCGATATGGAACGTAGCGGACTGAACCTCGGTGAAGCGGCAGCCACTATGGTATTGGCAAAACGCCCCACTGCCAACAGAGATGCCGACAGCAGGACATGGCAGATAAGCCATGGATGCGTCAGAAACGATGCCTTCCACATCAGTGCACCGTCCAAGACGGCAGAAGGACTATACAAGGCCCTTACCGCCACACTTACCGGCACAACGAAGGAGGAGCTGGCCTTTGTCAATGCACACGGCACAGCCACCCTCTTCAACGACCAGATGGAGTCGGTAGCCATACAGAGGGCAGCCCTTTCTGATGTTCGCGCCAATGCTCTGAAAGGCTATTTCGGCCACACGCTCGGGGCAGCCGGCATACTGGAGACCATACTGAGCATGAAGGCCATAGAAGACCACACCGTTTCAGGAACACGAGGATATGAGGAACTGGGCGTTTCGGGCAAGGTGGACATCTCCCCCGACAACCGTCCTACAAGCAAGCATGCATTCATAAAGATGCTGTCAGGCTTCGGCGGCTGCAACGCCACCCTCCTGGCTACGGAGACGGAGAGACAGGACAAAGGAGAGGAGAACGACATGCACGCCGGGGAGCCACGCATCGGGCATACGACACAAACCGTACACATCACGCCCGACGGTGCTTGGCTGAACGGTGAACCGCTCCATACGGAGGAGACAAACAACACGACAAGCCTGCTCACCACACTCTACAAGAAGCACACGGGCGACTATCCCAAATACTACAAGATGGACGGACTGTGCCGCCTTGGCTTTGTGGCTTCAGAACTGTTGCTACAGGCAGAAGGCAAAGAGAGGTTTACGCCGTGCGAAGACCGTGCCGTAGTACTCTTCAACCACTCCTCGTCCATCTCCGCAGACAGGAAATACCTGGAGTCGATACAGGACGAAAGTAACTACTATCCCAGTCCGTCGGTATTCGTCTACACCCTGCCCAACATCGTGACAGGCGAGATAGCCATCAGAAACCAGTACCACGGCGAGACATCATTCTATATCCTGCCCGAAAAGGACGAACAGCAGATGAAGGAGGTAATGGAGAGCACCTTCATGGATCCAACAACCAAGAGCATGCTGACGGGATGGATAGACTATGAGGACGAGCACCACTTCGAGGCAGAGCTGCGCATCGTGGAGAGGCAGGACTAAGCAACGCTTAAAACTGCGTTAGAACAACATTAAAACAGTATTATAACCACCATACAAACGCATTATAACAGACATAAGACAATGGAAGAGCTAATAAAAGAACTGAAAGAAGAAATCATCAAGGCACTTAATCTGGAAGAGATGACACCAGAAGACATTGACGAGAACGATGCCCTCTTCGGCGAGGGACTGGGACTGGACTCCATCGATGCCCTCGAACTGATAGTGCTGCTGGAGAAGAAGTACGGCATCAAACTGGCCAGTCCGGCAGCAGGCAAGGAAATATTCAAGAGCGTAGCTACCATCGCCGACTACGTTAGCAAAAACCGAAAGAAATAACCCTACCCCAAAGGGGGCTAACAAACCATACGATGAACATTGCTATCACAGGTGAAGGTATCGTCTCAGCCATAGGTCTGGACAAGCAAGAAGTGCTGCGGTCACTGCTCGACAAGAAGACTGGCATCGGGGAGATGAAGCACCTACAGTCAGTACACCACGAACTGCCTGTAGGCGAAGTCGACTTGTCCAACAGCCAGATGAAGGAGATGCTGGGCATCCCTGCCAGCAACATGATGAGCCGTACAGCTCTGCTGGGCATGCTGGCCATACGTCAGGCGCTCGAGGATGCAGGCATGGATGTGGAAAAGCTAAAGTCGGCCATGCACACCACGGACAAGAAGCCGCGCATCGTGCTTGTGTCAGGCACCACTGTGGGCGGTATGGACATGACAGAACTGTGTTTTGACCTGCCGGAAGAGGAGCGAAGCCTCGACTTTCTGAAACACCACGACTGCGGCAGCAGCACGCAACTCATGGCAGACTACTTTGGCATCTTCGGTGAGACAGCCACCCTTTCCACCGCCTGTTCATCGGCAGCCAACGCCATCATGCTCGGTGCCCGACTGCTCAAGGCAGGACAGGCTGACATCGTGGTGGCAGGAGGAACGGAAGCCCTCTCACGTTTCCACCTCAACGGGTTCAATTCGCTGATGATACTCGACCACGAGCAGTGCCGTCCCTTTGACGCGACACGCGCAGGACTGAACCTCGGCGAAGGGGCAGCGTTCGTCGTACTCGAGCCTGAGCAGACGGCACAGAGCAGGGGTACAGACATACATGCTTACCTCACTGGCTACGGCAATGCATGCGATGCCTTCCACCAGACAGCATCATCGGAAAACGGAGAGGGAGCGTACCTCGCCATGAAAGAGGCACTGGAGACTGCGCACCTGCAGCCCAAGGACATACAGTATGTCAATGCACACGGCACAGGCACCCCCAATAACGACGTGAGCGAGAGCGTATCGCTGGAGAGAATCTTCGGCAACGAGATGCCGCCGGTATCGAGCACCAAGTCGTTTACCGGGCACACCACGAGTGCATCGGGAAGCATCGAGGCCGTCATCTGCATACTGGCCATGCAGCACAGTTTCGTTCCAGCCAGCCTCGGATGGGAGCACCAGATGGAGAATGGCATTACCCCCTCCACCGGCATCAGCAACATACCGTTGGAAAACGTCATGTGCAACTCGTTTGGGTTCGGAGGCAACGACTCGGCACTCGTCATCTCGGCACACCCCACACAGCAAGACGAGGAAGAGAACCATGCCCCCCATATCAGCATAGCCGCAAAGGTGGAGATAACATCGACCGACCAACTGGCCGACATACGCAAGTACGTCAAGCCTCTGGAGGCACGCCGCATGGGCAAGATTATGAAGAGTTCGCTCCTATCGTCACTGGAAGCCTTGGCACAGGCAGACATAGAAACGCCCGATGCCATCATCACAGGCACTACATACGGATGCCTGGAGAACAGCGAACTGCTGCTATTGCAAATAAAGGAAGAAGGTGAGGAAATGCTGAAACCAACCTATTTCATGCAGAGTACGCACAACACTATAGGCAGCAACGTGGCCATCAAGACCCATTGTCACGGCTACAACGTTACCTACACACAGGGCACCGAGTCGCTGGCATGGGCACTGCGCGATGCACGGTTGCTACTCGAGAGCGGCAAGGTGAAGAATGTGCTCGTAGGTTGTCATGACGAGAGTGCCCAGGAATTCAATGCCCTGCGCAAAAAAGCAGGACAGGCGCCAATGCCTGCCGTACACTCTGTAGCGATGGTACTGACATGTGGAGAGCAGTAATACTGGCAATATTGCAGAGTGCGCTGCTGGCAGGAGGTCAGGTATTCCTTAAGTTCGCCCTGGCCAAGATGATGCCTTTCGCATGGACCAGAGTTTTTTGGACCAGTCTGCTGCTCAACTGGCAGTTTGCCTGTTGCGGAGCGTTCTTCGGGACAAGTTCCGTGCTGTGGATGTACATCGTGAAGCACTACCCGCTCAGCGTCGCCTACCCCATGATCAGTCTGAGCTATGTGTTCGGCATGCTTGCCGCCATCGTGTTCTTCCACGAGTCGGTATCGGCAGTTAAATGGATAGGCATTGCACTCATCATGACAGGGTGTTGCCTGATAGCCAAATAAGAGAGAAAGAGAAAATGACCAAGGTAAACGGTAAGAAGAAAAGATGAAAAGGATATTGTATACCATCGTGATGTGCCTCTGCCTGACAAAGGCTACGGCACAAACTGCCAACGAGACAAAGGTGATGCAGCAAATCAATGCTGTGGCTTCTGCCATGAAGACCATGCAGTGCGACTTTGTCCAGACCAAGTATATCAAGATGCTGAACGACAAGATGGTGTCGCGCGGCAAGATGTACTACCAGCAGAGCGACAAACTGCGCTGGGAATATACCTCACCCTATACCTACGCCTTTGTGCTCAACGGCAGCAAGGTACTCATCAGCAAGGGCAACCGCAGCGATGTGATCAATGTAAACCAGAGCAAGTTCTTCAAGGAGATAGCCCGCATCATGATGAACAGTGTGGTGGGCAAATGCCTGACCGAGAAGAAGGACTTCAAGACAAGCATTGCCGTAACGCAGACAGAATATGTCGCCACACTCCTGCCCCAGCAGAAGCAGATGCAGCAGATGTTCCAGAAGATAGTGCTGCACTTCAACAGGCAGAAGTCTACCGTATCGAAGGTAGAACTGATAGAGAAGAAAGGTGACCGCACGGTCATCGAACTGCAGAATGTAAAAACCAACACTCCTGTCAATGCAAAAGTATTTACTGTCAATTAGTATACTCCTGCTTACCCTCTTTACGTTGCCCGCCATGGGGCAGAAGCAACTGGTATTTCCCGACAGCGCGGGGCAGAAGGTAAAATACAATGCCACGATAGAGATGAAGAAAGGCTATCTCAGTGGCGTGTGCATCCTTGCCAACGATGGAGAGCAGATAAAGGGATGCCTCTTCAACGAGTTCGGCATCTCGGCACTCGACTTCACCTACAGTCCTGCACGCGACAAGGTAAAGCTCGTAAACGTCATCAAGATGCTCGACAAGTGGTATATCAGGAAAGTGCTGAAAAAAGACCTGGTGCAGCTCATGCACAACCTGGCGAAAGGCATACCCGCCTACCAGGACAAAAGATTCAACATAGACTATAAATTCACCTTATTAGAAGATGCAACTGAGGAATAATCTCTATACTGTCACACAGCGCAACACGGAAGGACTGACGGGTTGCTACACACTGGAGCTGCAACCGGCATGCGTTATCTACCAGGCCCATTTCCCGGGAGAGCCCATCACCCCCGGAGTGTGTATCGTACAGACCGCACAGGAACTGCTGGAAGACATGCTGCAGTGTGCAGGTTTGCCCCATACGACAAAACTCGCGATGGTAAAGAACGTCAAGTTCCTCTCGGTATTGTCGCCAGCTGACAACACGACGGTAGTTTACCAGATGAAGAAAGTGGAAATGTCCGAAGACAACACCGAACTGAAAGCCCAGGTGGTGGTAAGTGCAGGCGAAGAAGCCAAAGCCAAGATGTCCTTAGTACTGAATGTTACTGATGCAGAATGATGAATTGAAACGCCAACTCAGAGCGAGGGGTATCTGTGTCATCATACCCACCTACAACAACGCCAAGACGATAGGCGAGGTGGTGAGACACACCCTACGCTACTGTGACGATGTCATCGTGGTAAACGACGGGTGTACCGACGGCACATCCGACATACTGCACGCCATAGACGGCATCACCGTCGTGGCCTACCCCGACAACCGGGGGAAAGGGCACGCCTTGAAGGCTGGATTCCGCGAAGCCCTGAAGAAGGGGTTTGCTTATGCCGTCACGCTCGACAGCGACGGCCAGCATTATCCATCGGACATACCCCTCTTTCTAAAGGCCAACAAGGAGCACCCGGGTACACTGATCGTAGGCCGCAGACAGTTGGAGGGCGTGGATCGTTCCAAGGGCAGCGACTTTGCCAACAAGTTTGCCAACTTCTGGTTTTATGTACAGACAGGCTGCGCCTTGGAAGACACCCAAACGGGATACCGCCTCTATCCGCTACACAAGTTGTATGGTCTGTCATACCTTACCTCACGTTACGAAGCGGAACTGGAATTGCTTGTCTTCGCCTCATGGCATGGGGTAGAACTGGTATCCATCCCCATCAATGTCTATTACCCTCCCCGTAACGAACGCGTAAGCCACTTCCGTCCGGGCAAGGACTTCGCCAGAATAAGCGTGCTCAACACGGTGCTCTGCTTCCTTGCCGTTGTATACGGACTGCCCCTACGGTTGGGAAGGGTGTTCATGATAACACTGCGTACGGTCTATTCGCTGATCTTCTTCCTCTTCTTCGTTTCAGTGGTATTCACCCCTATGACATGGCTCTATGTCAAACTGAGCAGACGCAGCGAAAAGCAACGCTACCGCCTGCACCAACTGATATACTACACGTCACGCTTCGTTATGCTGCACCACGGCATCCCCGGTACGAAATACCGTTACAAGACAGAGGCAGGTCTGAGCTTTGACAAGCCGCGTGTCATCATCTGCAACCACCAGTCGCACCTCGACCTGATGTGCCTTCTGGTATTCAGTCCGAAAGTAGTGTTCCTTACCAACCAGTGGGTATGGGAAAACCCGCTCTACGGCATACTGATACGCAATGCGGAATACCTACCCGTGACGGACGGCATAGAGGCCATCATGCCCCATCTGCAGTCACTTACAGAACGAGGCTACAGCGTAGTGATATTCCCCGAAGGAACACGCTCCAAAGACTGCAGCATCATGCGTTTCCACCAAGGGGCTTTCTATCTGGCACAGCAACTGCACCTGGAGGTTCTGCCCATGTACCTGTACGGTCCCGGAAAGATACTGCCCAAGAAGTCATACCACCTGCGCAAGGGTCTCTTCTACGTAGAAGTAGGGAAGGCCATCAAGCCCGAAGAACTTGCCCAAAAAGGGGACATCAAGGCACAGGCCAAGTATATGCGCCAGCACTACATCGAGAAATACGACGAGATAGCAAACCAAATAGAACAACATGTCTGAGGAGAAGAAAAAGATAGTAATCATAGGAAGCGGACTGGGCGGACTGTCGTGCGGTGTGATATTAGCCAAGAACGGTTACCAGGTCACCGTACTCGAGCAGTCGAACCAGACGGGCGGATGTCTGCAGTGCTTCAGCCGCCACGGTGTGAAGTTCGAGACAGGCATGCATTTTGTGGGCAGTGCCGACGAGGGACAGACCCTGCAGCGACTTCTCTGCTACCTGGAGGCGGACAAGGACATACACCTGTCCCGGCTGAATCCGGACGGTTATGATATCATCGGGCTGGGAGGCAAACAGTACAAGTTTGCCAACGGCAGGAAAGCATTCATCCGGCAGATGACGGAATACTTTCCCGACCAGCACGACAACCTGGAAAGATACTATGACCTGATAGAGCGCATTGCCAACGCTTCGTCGCTCCATTCGCTGAAGGATGCCGAGACGGATGCCGCTGTCAACACCGAATACCAGTTGCGCTCCATCGACGAAGTGATAGACGCTACCATCACCGACCCTTTACTCGCCAAGGTACTGGTGGGCAACCTTCCACTTTATGCTGCAGAAAAGGGAAAGACCCCCTTCTCCACCCATGCCTTCATTACTGATTTCTACAACCAGAGTGCATTCCGATTTGCAGGAGGCAGCGACACGGTATCGCATTCGCTTGCTGAGACCATCAAGCGGTATGGCGGCGAGGTGCGCACACGCAGCAAGGCAACACGCATCGTTTGTGATGACACACATGCCACCGGGGTGGAAGTAAACGGCAGCGAATATATTCCATGCGACTATGTCATCTCCGACACGCACCCCATGCGAACGCTCGAAATGCTCGACACGAAACTGATACGCCCTGCCTTCCGCCAGCGCATTAACAGCATACCACAGACAGTAGGCGGATTCTCGGTATACCTGCGTTTCAAGGAGAACACCATGCCCTATGCCAACTACAACTACTACGGATACCAGGGCGACACACCGTGGAACTGCGAACACTATACCCCTTCCGAATGGCCCAAAGGATTCCTCTACATGCATTTCTGCCATAAGGAAAGCCCCCGGTATGCAGAAGCGGGAGTCATCCTCTCGTACATGCAGATGAAGGATGTGGCAAAATGGAAAGGAACGAAGATAGGACGCCGCGGCAGCGACTACGAGGCTTTCAAGCGCGAAAAGGCAGAGCGCCTCATCGATGCCGTGGAAGAGCATTTCCCCGGTCTGCGCGACAAGATAGCGGAGTACTACACCTCCACCCCTCTGACCTATCTCGACTATACCGGCACAGAAGGCGGCTCCATGTACGGCAATGCAAAAGACATTTCCTTAGGAGCCGCATGCAGGGTACCACAGCGTACACGCGTACCGAACGTGTACCTTACCGGCCAGAACATCAACTCACACGGTATGCTCGGTGTACTGGTAGGAACTATCGTAACATGCAGTGAGTTCTTGACGGCAAGAACCATATACGAACAAATAAAAGAAGCAAGCAAATGAATACGGCAATCATCATAGGCGGAGGACTGGGCGGACTCTTTACAGGAGCTATCCTTGCCAAGGAAGGCATGCAGGTGACTGTACTCGAAAAGAATGCTACGGCAGGAGGAGGTTTGCAGACCTTTCGCCGTTTCGGCGAGAATTTTGACACGGGCATGCACGTCATCGGAGGCATGCAGCCTGACGGAAACATCAGGCGCATATGCCAGTATCTCGGCATAGCAGACAAGGTAGACCTGGTGGACGTGGACAATGACTGTACCGACTGCCTGTATTTTGCAGAGGACAAGACCACATACCGCATACGCAAGGGAAAGGAGGGATTCGTAGATTCACTGGCCGAACATTTCCCGGAAGAAAGGGTCAACCTCCAGGCATATGTCGATGCAGTCTTTGACATAACGGACAACGTAGACCTCTTTAATCTGCGTCCCTCTACCGAACAGTTCAAAATACATACCGAAGACTTCACCCTGGCGGCAGATGCCTTTGTGGCCAAGTATATAAAGAACAACAAGCTGCGCAGTGTGGTATCGTACATGAACCCGCTCTACGGGGGAAGGCACGACGAGACACCGGCCTTTGTCCATGCCATCATCACCACCCTCTACATAAAAGGTGCGAGCCGCTTTGCAGGAGGCAGCGACAAGTTTGCCAACCTGTTGGTTTCGGTTGTCGAGAAGGCGGGCGGCAAGGTCATTACCGGTGACGGTGTGGAATGGATAGAAGTGAGCAACAGAAAGGTGGACTATGTCAGAACGCGTAAAGGAGAGGAATATAAAGGCGACTGCTACATCTCGGCCATTCACCCTTGCACTCTGCTCAAGCTGATGCCGGAGAAGGCATTTCCGAAGGCTTACCGCACAAGACTGGAAAGTATTCCCAATTCCTATTCAGCATTCTCCATCTATATTAAACTGAAGCCGAACACATTCCCATACATCAACAGCTCGGAGTACTACATGACACGCTACGAGAAGATTTGGAGTTTCGGTGACAGAAACACAGAATGGCCCTTGGGATTCCTCTTCATGACACCACCCGAAAGCAACCAGGGAGAGTATGCCAGCAAGGTGCTGATTACCGCCCCCATGCTCTTCGACGAAGTGAAACAATGGGAAGACACTACCGTGGGGCACCGTGGGAAGGAATACGAGACGTGGAAGGAAGAGAAGACACGGCAGCTCCTGGAGAAAGTGGAAGAGATGCATCCGGGCTTCATAGCATGCGTAGACAAGATCAACGCCTCGTCACCGCTCACCATACGCGACTTCTACGGAGTGAAGGAGGGTGCACTGAGCGGATACAGCAAAGACTGCCACAACCTTGTACTGTCGCAGGTGCCGGTGGTGACAAAGATAAGCAACCTATACCTTACGGGACAGAACATCAACCTGCACGGCTTCTGTGGTGTGCCACTGACAGCTATCAACACGGCAGAGGCTATCCTGGGCAGAAACTACATACTGAACAAGATTAACGAAGAAGTCTAGTTAAAGGTAAAAAAGTAAAAAGGTAAAAAGAGGGCATACGCCGGAAAAGTGAAGAACGAAGAGTGAAGAACGAAGAGTGAAGAATATGTATAAAAGAATCATGATGACATTAGGGCTGCTGGTATGTTTCGCAGTCGGCATGTCTGCCCAACAGACTGGCAACCCTGTAAACATATGGCAGGGAACTGAGGTAAAGCAGAGGGTAGAGATGACACCATTTCTCGCTCCAGGCAAGGACAATGTAGGCGTAGTGGTATGCCCCGGTGGCAGCTACTTCTGGCACGACATGGAAGCCGAGGGAACCGCCGTGGGACAGTGGCTGCAGCAGAACGGCATATCGGCCTTTGTGCTACGCTACCGTGCAGCCGGCTTTTGGGCATTCTTCAGCCACTACCGTTACCTGTTTAGGGGCAACCGCTATCCGGACGCCCTGGACGACCTGCACCAAGCCATACAATATATAAAGGTACGCGCACGCGAATACAATATCAACCCCGACAGCATCGGGGCTATGGGCTTCTCGGCAGGAGGACATCTCGTCATGTCTGCCGCCGAACTGCTACAGCCTGTGGAGCGTCCTGCCTTCGTAGTGCCCGTCTACCCCGTCGTTACCATGACCGAGAAGTGTGTACACAAGCGCTCGCGCAGAGCTTTGCTTGGAGACGGAAGGAAGAACAACAAAATGCTCAGAGACTCCCTGTCACTGGAGCGGCACGTGCCGGATGACTGTCCACCGGTATTCCTCGTCAACTGCAAGGACGACCCCATCGTGAAGTATCACAACTCCGAACTGCTCGACTCGGCCCTTACCGCCCACCATGTGCCTCACCGCTACATACAGTACAAGAATGGCGGGCACGGCTTCGGTGCCAGCAAACACAAAGGAACTGCGGAATGCAGACAGTGGAAGGAAGAATTTCTGAAGTGGATAAGAAAAAAGTAAAAAACAATGGAGACAACACAGTTTGACGATATACGCCCTTACAATGCAGAGGAGATACCCGATGCCATGCAGCGCATAGCCGCCAGTCCATCGTTCCCCATCCTGGCGGCATACGTCTACCCGGACGAGCCGTTGGAAACGGTACGTCAGCGCATAGCGGGCTACAAGACCGTAAGGCAATTCCAGGAAGAGACCATGAGTATGGTAAACGAGCGCATCATCAGAAACAGCATCACCGAATTCTCTTGTTCGGGGCTTGAGAAACTGAGTCCTGACAGACAGTACCTCTACGTATCCAACCATCGCGACATCATGCTGGACTCCAGTCTGCTGCAGTATTTCCTTGTGCAGAACGGATTCGACACCACCGAGATAACCTTCGGGGCCAACCTGATGATGAACCCACTGGTGATAGACATCGGCAAAAGCAACAAGATGTTCAAGGTAGAGCGTCCGGGTGGCAGTATAAAAGAGTTCTACCGTTGTTCGAAACACCTTTCAGACTATATACGCCATGTACTTACCGAGAAGGGACAGTCGGTATGGATAGCCCAGCGCAACGGCAGGACCAAGGACGGCAACGATACTACAGACCAAGGCATCATCAAGATGTTCTGCATGTCATGCCCTGACGACAAGGTCAAGGCCATAGACCAGCTGCACATCGTCCCAGTTTCCATTTCCTACGAATGGGAGTCGTGCGACATTCTCAAGACCCTCGAACTGTACGAGTCGCAGTTTGCCAAATACACCAAGAAGCCCGGCGAAGACCTGAACAGCATCCTCACCGGCATCGTCCAACCCAAGGGAAGGGTACACATCGAACTGTGCGAGGCCATCGCCCGTGCAGAACTGGACCAACTGGAGAACCTGACCAACAACGAGTACCACAAGGCCGTGGCCACACTCATAGACAAGCGCATACGCACTGCCTACCGGCTCTACCCCAATAACTACATAGCACACGACCTGCGTTATGGCAGCACACGCTACAAGGACCGCTACACACAGGAAGAGAAAGAAAAATTTGTGGAACATCTCAAGAAACTGGAGCGTTATGACACCTGCGACATAGAGAAACTGAAGGACATCTTCCTGGGCATCTATTCCAACCCCGTAACGAATAAATAGTATAAGGCGAGTTCTAAAAATTACCTTTGTAGGATTTTTAGGACATGCCATAAACCATACATCCATGACAGAATTTATCCTAAAGACATACGCCTACATGAAGAGACACCGCATGATGTGTCTCTTCTCCTTCATGGCAGTTACACTGCTATTGATACTTTCTGTATCACGCCTCGAATACAAGGAGGACATCGCCGACTTCCTGCCCATAGACAGCGAGCACCACAATGCCCTGAAAGTATTTCAGGACATATCGGGTGCCAACAAGATATTTGCCATATTCCAATACCGCGACACAACCCAGACGGATGCCGACGCTATGGTATCCACTATAGATGCCTTTGCAGAAGAAGTGGAAAAGGCTGACACGGCACACGTCCTCACCAACCTGACGGCACAGGTGGACCTGGAGAAGATGACAGAAGTAACCGATTTCGTGTACAACAACATCCCCTACTTTCTGTCGGACAGCGACTATGTGCGCATGGACAGTCTGCTGGCCCGCCCCGACTATGTAGCAGGGCAATTGCAGCAAGACAAGCAGATGCTGATGTTCCCTACGGGCGGCATCCTGGCCAGCAACATACAGCGCGACCCGCTCAACCTCTTCACACCTGTGGTACAACGGCTGCAGCACTCCGATTCCGGTCTCAAGTACGAGATGTACGACGGACATATCTTCTCGCCCGACATGCAGAAAGCCATCGTCATGATGGACTCACCCTACGGGGCAAGCGAGACGGAGAACAACTCACGCCTGACAGCCATGCTCAAAGCCTGCGCTGATAAAGCCACAGCGCAGACACCCAACATAGACGTGCACATCATCGGTGGTCCTGTCATCGCCGTCACCAACGCCACCCAAATCAAGAAAGACAGCATCCTGTCGGTCATCATCTCAGTGACGCTCATCCTCAGTCTGCTACTCTTCTCATTCCGCAATGTACGCAACCTGCTGCTCATAGCCCTCTCCATAGCCTGGGGGTGGCTTTTTGCCATGGGCGGGCTGGCACTGGTACACGACAGGGTATCGGTCATCGTCATCGGTATCAGTTCGGTAATACTCGGCATAGCAGTCAACTATCCGCTGCACTTCATAGCCCACCTCTCTCACACACCTGACAAACGCAAAGCCCTCCGCGAAATCGTGATGCCTCTCCTCGTGGGCAACATCACTACCGTGGGAGCATTCCTGGCACTGGTACCCCTGCAGTCGACGGCATTGCGTGACTTAGGGCTGTTCAGTTCGTTTCTGCTGATAGGCACCATCCTCTTCGTACTCTTCTACCTGCCCCATCTCTCCAAAGAGACCAAGGAGGTAAAACATACCATCCTCGACCGCATCAGCAACATATCGCTTGAGAACAAGCCAGTCTTTGTGACTGTCATCGTCATACTTACCGCCGTATTCGGCTATTTCAGTCTGCAGACCAAGTTTGATGCCAACATGGGGCACATCAACTACATGACCGATGAACAGAAGGCTGACATGGCATACTTCCAGCGCACCATGACACAAAGCGGAGAATACCAGAAGGTGTACGCCATCTCGTCAGACTCTACCATAGACGGTGCCCTCGACAAGAGTCTACGGCTACAGTCGTGCCTCGACAGCATCGTGGACAGAAAGGAAGCACACGACTATATCACTTGTACCCGTTTCATAGCCAGCAAGGAAGAACAGAAACGCAGGCTCACGCTATGGCATTCTTTCCTGAAACGCCATAAGGATGCTATCAAGACATCGCTCGAAACCCACATGAAGGCAGAAGGTTTTGCTACAGGTAGCTTCGACGGGTTCTATGCCCTGACCGAGAAAGAATACCATCCGCAGGACATCGCATACTTTGCACCTCTGACACGTACCATATTTGCCTCCAACCTGAGTACAGACACCACAGCGGGAAGATACAATGTGGTGAACGTGCTCTCCGTAAAGGACGGCAACATACAGAAGGTAGAAGACACCCTGAAGCGCGAGGGCTGCTACAGCTTTGACGTGGTAAGCATGAACAGTGCCATAGCCAACCACCTGTCCAACGACTTCAACTATATCGGCATAGCCTGCGGATGCATCGTGTTCTTCTTCCTGTGGCTGTCCATGGGCAGCATCGAACTGGCAGTGCTGTCGTTCATCCCCATGGCCGTAAGCTGGCTCTGGATACTGGGCATCATGGCCCTGTGCGGCATGGAGTTCAACATCGTGAACATCATCCTCGCCACCTTCATCTTCGGACAGGGCGATGACTATACGATCTTCATGACAGAAGGAGCCATGTACGAGTATGCCTACCGGCGCAAGATGCTGGCCTCGTACAAGCACTCCATCATCATCTCGGCACTCATCATGTTTATCGGTATCGGAACGCTCATCGTGGCGCGCCATCCGGCACTTCACTCGCTGGCCGAAGTAACCATAGCGGGCATGTTCTCGGTGGTACTCATGGCCTATGTCTTCCCGCCGCTTATCTTCAAGTTCCTGATACAGACACGCGGCGAATACCGCAAGCGTCCCCTCTCCCTGGTGCCCATGCTTGTCATGGCTGAAGCCATCGTAGTATTCTTCTGCCAATTGGCGGTGGTCTACATTAGGGGCTTTCTCTCCTTCTGCATACTGAAGTCTACTGAACAGCAGCAGTCGTTCCGCCGTTTCATACAGCGGCTCTACCGCTTTGACCTTGCCCATATCCCGACAGTAAAGTACCGGGTAGAGAATCCTGGTGGAGAGAGCTTCGACAAGCCGGCCATCATCGTAAGCAACCACCAGTCTATGCTCGACGCAGCCGTATTCATGGCCTTGAGCAACAAGGTGGTACTTGTGTCCAACAGCAATCCGAGCAACAACCCCGTGATAAGACGCATCTACCGCTGGATGGGGTGCGTGGCACTGACAGACAATATGGAGGATAACCTCCACACGCTGCGCCAGCGCATAGCCGACGGATACAGTCTGGTGATATTCCCCGAGGGAGAGCGTAACCCCGACTCGTCCATTCTCCGTTTCCATAAGGGTGCCTTCTACATGGCGGAGCAGTTGGGGCTGGACATCATACCTGTCTTCCTGCACGGCCTCAACGATGTGTTGCCGCGCAACAGTTGGGCTGTCTACCCTGGCCAGATGACAGTAAACATACATCCGCGCATCGCCGCAGACGACAAGTCATGGGGCAACGGCTACGCAGAACGTACCAAAGCCGTCCATACCTACTACCGGCAGGAGTACGGCAAACTGGCAGCACGCCTGCAAGACGAGGCTTACTTTACATCCCTCGTCAAGGACCGCTACCGCTACAAGGGCACCGACATCTTCAACAGCGTGAAGAAGACGATGAAGAACCTGAGACGAGAGGCCGACGGCTTCAAGCCGTGGATTGTTACCGACACACCGGACAAAACCGTGATGGAGAACAGGAGTTACGGCGAAGCGGCACTGCTCTATGCTCTCGTACATCCGCAAAAGAAGATTACAGTCATCGAACCGGACGACGAGAAACAGGCACTCATCACATATGCGGCAGAAGGAATAGTCCCCAACCTCAGCGTCAAGTCGGGCAAAGAGGACAATTCTGCCGCACCGGCTGAATAGGCAAACGTTCGACACACATACAATACAGAACAAGGAAAAACAGTAAACAGATGAGAAAGATTAGATTATTAACACTGATGGCAGCTACAGCTGTATGCGTGGCAAGCCATGCCCAAACAGACGACAGCAGGACGATGCGACCCACCGTCAATGCCGACAAGACCGTGACGTTCACCCTCGAGGCTCCCGACGCCAAGGAGGTAAAGATAGAGGGTAGCTTCCTGCCCAAGGTAAAACAGATAAAGACCCCTATGGGAACATTCGGCAAGAGCCAGCAACCCGACATGCAGAAGAAGGGCAAACAGTGGACATACGTGTCATCGGCACTGGAGTCGGAGCTGTATACCTACAACTTCATTGTGGATGGGGTAAGGATTCTCGACCCAGCCAACACGAACATCATCCGCGATGTGGCAGAATACAGCAACTGCTTCTTTGTGGGCGACGGCATAGCAGACAACTATATGATAAAAGACGTGCCGCACGGTACTGTGTCGAAGGTGTGGTATCCCTCTTCATGGGACGGCATGGCACAGCGCCGCATGACGGTATATACACCACCACAGTATGAAGACAACACGTCGGCACGCTATCCCGTACTCTACTTGCTACATGGTTCGGGCGGCGACGAGAATGCCTGGACCGAGGCTGGCAGGGCCGCACAGATACTGGACAACCTCATGGCACAAGGACGCATAGCGCCCATGATAGTAGTTATGCCCAACGGACTCGTAGACTGGCAGGCCGCACCGGGCGAGAGCACTGCCTATAACCGCGAGCCGTCGGCCATGAACGTTAGTTCGATGATGGGGCTATACGAGAACACGTTTGTCAATGACATCGTAAAGTATGTAGATGCACACTACCGCACCCTGCCCACACAGGACAAGCGAGCCATTGCCGGACTCTCGCTCGGAGGACTGCACACCATCTTCATCTCTGCCAACAACCCTACTACGTTCGGATACGTGGGACTGTTCTCCGCACAAACCACCAACACCATGACCGACGGCCGTCTGAAACGCCTAGGTAAGGTGGCGAGTGGACTGCAGAAGATGATAAACAAGATGCCATCGCTGCAGGATACTGCCGTGGGTGACAAGATTGGAGACGTAAGTGCACGGTTTACCAATGGTGACATGAACATCTATGCCGACGTAGACAATAAATTGAAGGCGCAGTTCGCCTCTGGACTGAAACTCTACTATATCGCTGTCGGAAGGGATGACTTTGTGATGAAACTCAACACCGACTTCCGCAAGAAGCTCGACACTGCGCACTACAAGTACATCTACCACGAAACCGACGGTGCACACAGCTGGGAGAACTGGCGCAAGTATCTGGTAGACTTCCTACCCAGAATTTTCAAGTAGTCCCCATTACCACCCCAAGTCAAAAGATTTATCCATCCATCAACATACTAAAACTATGAAAGAGAAAATAAGAAAGATATTAGAAGAGGCTTTGCCCTTGGTAGACCTTGATTCCGACTTCCTGTTCAACGAACTTGACTCATTGGGCATTACTACCATCCTGATGCTCCTCTCCGACGAGTTTAAGGTGAGTCTGGAATCATCAGACGTCACCCCCAAGAACTTCCGCACGCTCGACAGCATCGTAGCACTAGTGGAAAGCAAGATGAATAAAGCATAAAGGCTGTTCAAACATCATTTCAACACTATTCAAACATCATTCCAACACGGTTCGAAGTACCTTCTAACATACCACATATGACACGACTCGAAGACTATCTGAGGCTTCATGCAGAGCAGTACGGTGACAAAACGGCTGTAATCTGCGGCAAGGAAAGGCTAACCTACCGGGAATGGTACGACAACGTGACAGCTCGTGCCAAGACTTTCGACGGCATAGAAGGAAAGGGACACGTGTTCCGCGCCTCCCAGACCATAGGATTCCTCACAGACTATATGGCTATACATATGGCTGGAGGCGTGGCCGTCCCACTGGAGCAGAGCACACCGCAGGAAACCGTTGATGCCATCAAGGCGGAAGTGGCCCAAGCCACCTTGCCGCATGGCACGGCAGACATTCTTTTTACCACAGGCACGACGGGCAGACAGAAAGGTGTCATCATCAGTCATGCCACCATCGTGGCAGATGCCGAGAACCTCATCGAGGCACAAGGTTACCGGCATGACATCACCTTCATCATATGCGGTCCGCTCAACCATATCGGCAGTCTGTCGAAGGTATACCCTACCCTGCTTACAGGCGGCACCCTCCACATACTGGAGGGTATGAAAGACATGGATGCCTTTATACGCGCCATAGAGGGGGCACAATGGAAGGCTGCCACCTTCATGGTACCGGCCAGCATACGCATGATGCTTGCCTTCAACGCCAACCGCCTTGCACAACTGGCAGGGAAGGTAGACTTCATAGAAACGGGGGCAGCCCCCATCAGCGAGGCTGACATGGAGCGTTTCTGCAAGGTACTGCCCCAAAGTCGCCTGTACAACACCTATGCTTCTACCGAAACGGGCATCATCGCCACATACGACTACCGGTCCAACGGGTGCATAGCAGGATGTGTAGGCCGTGTCATGCGCCATTCTTCCGTCTCCATTGCCGACGACGGACATATCGTGTGCCATGGCAAGACACTCATGACGGGTTATCTCGGTGACGAAGCACTTACCCGGTCAGTACTGTATGACGGGGGACTGCATACGGCTGACATGGGGCATCTGGACAGCAACGGAGTGCTACACCTTACCGGCAGGAAGGGCGACATCATCAACGTAGGAGGGTTCAAAGTGGCACCTACAGAGGTGGAAGATGCCGCCATGCAGGATGCCTGCGTGCGCGACTGCATCTGCATCCCGGCACAGCACCCCGTACTGGGCACGGTGCTCAAACTGTTGGTTGTAACTACCGACAACGAGTCACTCGACAAGCGCGCGCTTGCCCTGTCGCTGAAAGAGAAACTGGAAGCCTATAAGGTTCCCATGCTGTACGAACAAGTAGACAGCATCAAGCGTACCTACAACGGCAAGCTGCAGAGAGAATACTACAAGACGCATCCTTAAGCGCAGCCTTAAAGAAACCACCCTGCACATTAAATCACGCAAACATTTTGGATTACCAAAGTTTTTGTCTATCTTTGTGCACAATATCATAAGTCATAGGATTATGGAGCAACAAGTAAAACGAGTACCCTACGGTGTATCAGACTTTAGGGCAGTCATGGAGCTGAATCAATATTATGTTGACAAGACGATGTTCTTGCCTGAGTTGGAAAAGCAGCCCGACAATCTCTTCTTCATCCGCCCTCGCCGTTTCGGGAAGAGCATCTTCCTGAGTATGCTCTATTCTTACTATGACTGCAGCCAGAAGGACAAATTTGAACAACTCTTCGGCAACTTGTGGATTGGCAAGCATCCTACCGCCTTGCAGGGAAAATATCAAGTGTTGTTCCTTGACTTCTCACAGATTACTGGCAGAATAGACATACTGGAGGAACGATTCAATGCTTATATGAGTATTAATCTTAATGCTTTTGTACGCCAATATGTCCAATACTATCAGGATGAGAAGGACGAGATCTTGTCTAAGACGGAATATGCCGACAAACTGGAGCTTATCTTCAAGGCTGCCAAAGCACACGGCTATCCTCTTTACCTCATCATCGACGAGTACGACAACTTTACCAATGTGGTGCTCAACGAGCATGGCGAGAAGGTGTATCATGCCATTACCCACGCCGACGGATTCTACCGCGATGTCTTCAAGAAGTTCAAAGGCAATTTCTCGCGTATCTTCATGATGGGCGTAAGTCCTGTAACCCTCGACGATGTAACGAGTGGTTATAATGTAGGCTGGAACATCTCCATCAAGCCCGAGTTTGACGAGATGCTGGGCTTCTCTACCAAGGATGTCATAGAGATGTTTACCTATTACAAGGATAACGGATTACTCCCTGCCGACAGCAACGTGGAAGCAATGGTTAACGACATGAAGCCTTGGTATGACAACTATTGTTTTGCGGAAGAGGCTTTGGAGAAAAAGGTGAGAATGTTCAACTGCGACATGGTGCTCTACTATCTCCGCCATTATATGGACGATGGGCGTCCTCCCCGTCAGATGATAGACCCCAACACCAAGACCGACTACGGCAAGATGAAGAAACTCCTGCAGTTCGACAAGTTGGACGGAGAGCGCAAGGGTATCATCCGCAAGATAGCCGAGGAGGGGCAGATCGTGGCTCAGTTGGAACCGCAGTTCTCTGCCTATCAGATACCCAAGGCAGAGATATTCCCGAGCCTCCTGTTCTATTATGGCATGCTCACCATCAAAGGGGCACGTGGCTCCAAGCTGATATTGGGCATACCTAATAATAATGTGCGCAAGCAGTATTATGGCTATTTGGAAGAAGAGTATCAGGCCAAGTCATATGTTGACACCAACAAGTTGACCGACTACTATTACGACATGGCGTACGATGGGAAGTGGGAGGAAGGCCTTCGCTTCATGGCGGATGCCTATACCAAGGTTTCTTCCGTGCGCGACGGCATCGAGGCAGAGCGCAACCTGCAGGGATTCTTCATGGCGTATCTCAATCTCAACGACTACTATATCACAGCTCCCGAATTGGAACTGAACCACGGCTACTGCGACTTCTTCCTCTTACCCGACCATACCCACTATGCCAGTCAGCACAGTTATA
>CAVFRG010000034.1:0-28972 GCA_963624905.1 Oscillospiraceae bacterium | reverse complement strand
GAAGCAAGCATTGTCCTGGGTGAAGTCGGGAACAGTCCGGCTTCTGCGGAAAAGGGCAACCCTTCCTTCCTGATGGCAGCCCGAGAAGAGTGCTCCATCCGTCGAGGGGGCGTGGCGGCAGAAGCCCCACCTCGAATGTTCGACCTCTCTCCCTTGCTGCTCTGGAGTGCCGGAACGCACTCCTGTGCAGTTTCGCCCTGTCTGCGCATCCACCGCACCGCCGAGTGAATGGAGAAGACAAGGCGAAAGGGAAATAAATGAAACGATAGATATGCTTACATAGAAGAAGGTGAAGGATTTTATTCAACCATTCGGCTGTAGGTCTGTGTCTGCCCCTTGTCCATATTCTCAATCTTTATCAGTACCATGGAACGTGATGGAATTGTGTCTGGCAAATACTTCATAAGCGCAGATATAATCTCATCGACATTGTTGAATCCAACGTCTGCAACCTCTCCAAGTTTTTTGCCACGGAAATAGATGGAACCTTTCATCATTTGGCGAAACGAAAAACGTTCAAAAGAAGCGTTTTCGTCTTCTGCATGATTTTTGGACTTGTCTTCTGTGAAGAAAATCTTCTCCAGGACTTTTTCGTTCAACGCCCAAGCTGAGGAAAAGTCCACTTTGACATACGTTCTCGTTACCCGATGGCGGTCAGAATGGTTCATGGCAAATCCCACCTCGTCAATAGAAGCATCACATTCGTTCTGGGCAACAGTAGCCCATGTGTGGCGAAATGTATAGACGCAATAAGTCTTGCTGTGTTCAATTCCAAGGCTTTTCTCGCATATCTGGCGGATTCCACTGTTTACATTTGCGCCAAAGCTGTCGCTACTGCTCATCCGCTGATGGAAATTGAATAGGTAGGGCGAAGACGTTTTGTCCAGATATTTGTCGAATATAGGAAGAAGTATTCCGGGAACCTTCATTTCTATATAAGCTCTGTCTGCCCTGAATTTGCGAGTCTTGGCTCTCTCATAGCAGATGATGCCATTCTTGTAGTCCTCTTTGCGAAGGTTGAAAATATCAACAGTGTTCATTCCTGCCAGGCAAAGTACCATCATCGCCACGTCATGCCCAAGTTCCGCCAGCGGCATTATGCGGTCACTAATGGGAATGGGGGCAGCGAAAAAGGCACGGCATTCCTCCATGGTGATTGCTCTTTTTTCAGGAGTGTCAGACTTTGGAATCTTCACCTTCAACCACGGATTGGTGGCGATACGTATAGCCCCGTTATCATAGTCATTATAATCCAATAATGCTTGCTTGAATATTTGTCGGACGCAAACAGGGTACATTTCCTTGGCTCTGGCAGTTGATGCAAGAGAGTTTATCCATCCGTTTATGAATTTTGACGTAAGTTGAGAGAACATGACATGGGTGGTTCCGGCATAGCGTTCAAGATGCTTGTAAGCAAGCTCGTAATTTTTCGCATTGCGTTCCTGCCCATTGTTGTAGAGCATGTCATGGTACTTCCGGGCATACTCGGAGAAGCACACGTCAGCCGTACCGCTCTCAAGATATGTAACCACATCCTCAACGCTCCATGAGCGAATGGATTGTTTGTTTAGCATTTCTATGAAATGCGTTATTCTCACAAGGCATGATTCAAGGACGAAAGAATCCTTGACCTCATGGCTTTTTTTGTCCACAGACTTTGTTTCTATTACTTTGCCTGTATTCAGATACTTCGACTTCCTGTTATGAGTCACACGAATGTAAACAGGCCAGAAACCGTCTGCTCTTTGTTTTATTACCACAGTTTTGAATGTTGCCATATTTCTTCTTTATTATATATTTTCCGTCATTAAGTGTTCCTATATGCGTCCTCCAAAAGTTGTAAAACATTGGTAAAACATACGCTCGGAATTTGCGAAACATTGGTAAAACAATCATCGTCATTTATAGCAAACAAGTGGTACTTATGATAATATATGAATAAGTGGAAAGCATTCTGTTACAGGTACTTTCCACTTATATTATTGATATTCAACGTTTTGTGACTATTCCTCGACCGCCGCCTGCGCCGCAGCTAATCTTGCGATGGGCACGCGGAATGGAGAGCAAGAGGCGTAGTTCATGCCTACCTTGGCGCAGAACTTGACCGATGAAGGTTCACCGCCATGCTCACCGCAGATGCCTGTGCGGAGGTTTGGACGAGTCTTGCGGCCGTTCTCCACCGCCATCTTGATGAGCTGGCCCACGCCCTCCTGGTCGAGCACCTGGAACGGGTCAACCTTCAATATCTTCTTCTCCATGTATGCCGGGAGGAAGGAAGCGATGTCGTCGCGGGAGTAGCCGAAGGTCATCTGGGTAAGATCGTTGGTTCCGAAGGAGAAGTACTGTGCCTCCTCGGCAATCTGACCAGCGGTGAGGGCGGCACGCGGAATCTCGATCATCGTGCCAATCTCGAACTCAACCTCTACACCGGTTTCGGCGAACACCTCCTTGGCTGTGTCCAGGATGATTCCCTTTTGCTGCTTAAGCTCTGCCACGGTGCCGATGAGCGGAACCATGATTTCCGGGCATGGATTATACCCTTCCAGCTTCAATTTGCAGGCTGCACCGAGGATGGCACGAGTCTGCATGGCAGTAATCTCAGGGAAGGTGATGCCCAAGCGGCAACCGCGGTGTCCGAGCATCGGGTTGTTCTCGGCGAGGGAGTTGACACGCTTCTGAATCTCAGCCACGCTTACGCCCATCTCCTTGGCCATCGTCTCCTGACCGGCAAGGTCGTGTGGTACGAATTCGTGGAGTGGGGGGTCGAGCAAACGGATGTTGACATGGCAACCGTCCATCGCTTTCAAGATGCCGTAGAAGTCTGTCAGCTGGTAAGGCAGAAGCTTGGCAAGGGCTTTCTCACGCCCATCTACCGAATCGGCGAGAATCATCTCGCGCATGGCAACAATCTTCTGGTCATCGAAGAACATGTGCTCCGTACGTGTCAGACCGATGCCCTTGGCACCGAAGGCACGAGCCACCTCAGCATCATGAGGAGTATCGGCATTGGTACGAATCTCCATCTTGGTATATTTGTCGCAGAGATCCATTAGCTCTTTGAAGTCACCGGAGAGTTCGGCAGCCTTTGTCTCTATTTGTCCGGCATACACCTGTCCGGTGGTTCCGTTGAGGGAGATGAAGTCGCCCTCTTTGTATGTGGTACCGTCAATTTCCACTGTCTTCGTCTTGTAGTCCACATTGATGGCTCCGGCACCTGATACGCAGCACTTGCCCATACCGCGTGCCACCACGGCTGCGTGAGATGTCATACCGCCACGGGCGGTAAGAATACCCTCTGCGGCAGACATACCGGCGAGGTCTTCGGGCGAGGTCTCGATGCGCACCATCACCACCTTCTTGCCGTCGGCGTGCCAAACCTGTGCATCATCGGCGTGGAACACAATCTGTCCGCAAGCGGCACCCGGCGAGGCGGGAAGTCCCTGGGTGATGACCTTGGCCTTGGAAAGGGCAAGCTTGTCGAACACAGGATGCAGAAGTTCGTCGAGCTTCTGGGGTTCGCAGCGCAGGATGGCGGTCTTCTCGTCTATCATACCCTCGTGGAGCAAGTCCATGGCAATCTTGACCATAGCCGTACCCGTACGCTTGCCGTTGCGGGTCTGGAGAAACCAGAGTTTGCCCTCTTGCACGGTGAACTCCATATCCTGCATGTCGTGATAGTGGTGTTCCAGCTTGTCCTGCAGTGCGTCAAGTTCCTTGTAAAGTTCGGGCATAGCCTCCTCCATAGAAGGATACTTGGCTATGCGCTCTTCCTCGGGAATACCGGCGCGTTTAGCCCAGCGCTGGGACCCGATCTTGGTAATCTGCTGCGGTGTGCGGATACCTGCCACTACGTCCTCGCCCTGGGCATTGATGAGATACTCGCCGTTGAAGAGGTTCTCGCCGTTACCTGCATCGCGGGAGAAGCAAACACCCGTGGCGGATGTGTCGCCCATGTTGCCGAACACCATAGCCATGATGGAGACGGCTGTTCCCCATTCGTCGGGGATGCCCTCCATCTTGCGGTAGAGGATGGCACGCTCGTTCATCCAGGAGCGGAACACGGCGCAGATGGCGCCCCAGAGCTGGTCGATGGGGTTGGTGGGGAAGTCCTGCCCCGTCTGCTCCTTGATGGCAGCTTTGAAGAACTGTACGAGCTTCTTGAGCGACTCCACGGAGAGGTCTTTGTCGAGTACTACGCCCTGCTCTTCCTTCACCTTCTCGATGATGGCCTCGAAGGGGTCGATGTCTTCCTTGTTCACGGGTTTCATGCCGAGCACCACGTCGCCGTACATCTGCACGAAGCGGCGATAGGAATCGTATACGAAGTGGGGATTGTTGGTCTTCTTCACCAGTCCTTGGGCCACCTCGTCATTCAAGCCGAGATTGAGGATGGTGTCCATCATGCCGGGCATGGAGGCGCGGGCACCGGAGCGCACCGATACGAGAAGCGGGTTCTCCACCGAACCGAACTTGCAGTTCATCAAGGCTTCGGTATGGGCTACTGCGGCACTTACCTCGTCTTGAAGCAGCTCCTTGATTTTCTCTTCGCCGACCTTATAGTATTCATTACAAGTATCTGTCGTAATAGTGAAACCAGGGGGTACGGGTACGCCGATAAGATTCATTTCTGCAAGGTTGGCTCCTTTTCCACCGAGTGCCTCACGCATTTGCGCGTTCCCTTCAGCCTTACCGTTTCCGAAGATGTAAACTCTTTTTTCGTTCATGTTGTTGAATAGGTTACTGATTGTTAGTTATTGTTTTTGTTCTCTATGATGCAAATGTACATATTTTATTCATTTCTGCCAAACTTTTACTGTACTTTTTGCTAAGTCTACTTTGCATTTTGTGTTGTTTACGTACACAGTAATAAATAAAGGTAAAAGGGTAAAAAGTAAACAAGGTAAAAAAGGCAGATTAAAGGTAAAAGGGTAAAAACGTCAGCA
Source organism: Oscillospiraceae bacterium (assembly GCA_963624905.1). Taxonomy (GTDB): domain Bacteria; phylum Bacteroidota; class Bacteroidia; order Bacteroidales; family Bacteroidaceae; genus Prevotella. The sequence goes on along the minus strand of CAVFRG010000034.1, from coordinate 24,029 downwards.
TGGCAAAGAGAAAGTTGAAAAAGTGGTGGGGTCAAAATTATTGAGGGTACCACTTTTGCCCAGAACGGACGTGGAAGAGACTTATAAAGGTAAAAAAGTAAAAAGAGGGCAGAAGCGCATAACCCAGGGTTGCATTCCCTGGGTTACACACATTTATTTTCTTCTCCTTGGTTTGTTGTTCTTGTCGAAGTTGGGGTTGAAGCTCTTTTTCTTCTTGTCCTTGAAAAAACCGGCCTGCCGGGAGTTGTGGAGTTCCTTTCGGGCTTGTGCCACAACTTCGCGTATGCCTTGTTGTATAGGCTTTCCGCCGTTCAGATATTTGTCATCGTCGTAGCAACCCACATTGCCGAATCCCTTTGGCTCGAAGCGTTCGGGACGTGTGGCGTTGCGGTTCTTCCGGCTTGTTTTCTGGTCGGTGTTGTGTCCGTTTCGGCTGTTCTTGGCAGAGTCCCTGCTTTTACGGTTAATAGGATGGCCTACCCCGGGGTTGTCGTAGGTGGAGCCGATGGCCTTCTCGTCGTATATGGTGCGTCCGCGGTGGTTGCCGGCCTTGTCGTATAGCTTAGGAATAAGGTCCGTACGGCCTATGCGTCGCAGTTCAGCCTCGATGTTGGGTCTTTCTCCGGGTTTGTACCAGAAGAAGAACATACGTTGCGCCAGTTTCTCCCGTTGTGTCTTTGCACTGAATACCGGTTCCAGTGTGTATGGGTCATAGCCCGTATACCATGTCTCCGTAGAAATGGTCATTGGGGTGGGGGTAAAGTCCTGCACCTGCTCCAGGTGGAAATCCAGTCCCTTGGTGATGACCGCCAGTTCGGCCATGTCTTCTTCGTGGCATCCCGGATGTGAACTGATGAAATAGGGGATAATCTGTTGATTGAGTCTCTCCTCTTTGTTAATCTTGTCGAAGATGCGCTTGAACTCGTAGAACAGTTTGAACGAGGGTTTTCGCATGAAGCGGAGCACCTCGTCGCTGGTATGTTCGGGAGCCACCTTCAGTCGACCGCTCACATGGCGCACTATCAGCTCGCGCGTGTATTGGCGAGCCGCCTCATTGGCTTTTTCGTCCTTGCTGCGGTGCAGCAGGAGATCGTATCGAACACCGCTTCCGATAAAACTCTTCTTGATACCGGGCAAGGCATCAACGGCATGATAGATGTCGAGCAGCTTGCTATGGTCGGTGTCAAGGTTGGGGCAGATTTGTGGATGCACGCACGAGGGCTTTTTGCATACGGAGCATGCCTTGAGGTTTCGGCCGTGCATGCCGTACATGTTGGCGGAGGGTCCTCCGAGATCGCTTAGGTAGCCCTTGAAGTCGGGCATCTCCGTTATCTTCTTTACCTCCTTGAGGATGCTTTCCTTGCTGCGGCACACCACGAACTTGCCCTGATGTGCAGAAATGGTACAAAAGGAGCATCCTCCGAAGCATCCCCGGTGCAGGTTGACGGAGAACTTGATCATTTCGTAGGCCGGTATCGTCTTGCCTTTGTACTTGGGGTGGGGCAGACGTGTGTAAGGCAAGTCGAAAGCAGCGTCCAGCTCCTCAGTCGTGATGAGCGGAAAGGGCGGGTTTACCACCACAAACTTCCCGTCCACCTCTTGTATCATGCGCTGTGCATGCATCTTGTTGGCCTCCTCCTCGAGGTGGCGTACGTTTTCGGCCTGTCCCTTTTTGTTGCGCAGACATTCTTCATGGCTGTGCAGTATGATGTCGTCTTCCTTGTATCCGCCGGGAATCTCGTCCTCTCTGAGGTAGAAGACGGCTTGCGGCATATCGCGTATCTCGCTCATGCTTTTGCCCTGTGCCAAGACATCGGCCAGGTAGACGATGCTCTTCTCGCCCATGCCATAGAGTATCAGGTCTGCCCCCGAATCGCAGAGAATGCACTTGCGTAGTTTGTCCTGCCAGTAGTCGTAGTGGGTAATGCGCCTGAGCGAAGCCTCTATGCCCCCGAGTGCGACGGGCACGTCGGGGTAGAGGCGTTTGAGAATCTGGGTGTAGACGATAGAGGGGTAGTCTGGCCGCATGTCGTGGCGCGAGTCGGGGCTGAAAGCATCTTCGCTGCGCATGCGTCTGTTGGCCGTATATCGGTTTACCATAGAATCCATGGCACCGGGCGACACACCGAAAAAGAGGCGTGGCCTTCCCAACTTTTTGAAGTCGCGGAAGTCGCCGTGCCAGTCGGGTTGCGGCACGATGGCCACGCGGTATCCGTGTGCCTCCAGAATCCTGCCGAGCACGGCAGGTCCGAAGGAGGGATGGTCCACGTAGGCATCGCCCGAGAAGAGGATGACGTCCAGTTCGTCCCAACCTCTCAGTTCACATTCCTTCTTGGTGGTAGGCAGAAAGTCGGTCAACTTATATTCCATGTCTCTGTGCCCCTATGCTTAGTCGTTTATGTTGTCAGAGGAAGTTTCTGCTGTCTCTTCTGACATGCGTTTGTCTTTCCAGTCTACGAATAGCAGCACGAGATTGTGGAGGGCGAGAGCCTTCATGTTCTGGTTGTAGATGACATCGAGGCAGAGGTCGAGCAGTGCCTTGTCCTGGGTACCGGTCGACTCGAGCAGCGAGCGCACGTTATATTTCAGTTTGTCGAGCACCTCCTCGTCGATGATACCGTTGCTGTCTACGAGGTTGCGCAGCAGTTGATACTTGTCTATGGTCTCTAAATGCAGGTCGCTCACTTCGATGGAGCGTGTACCTGACTGGTTGGCTTGAATCTTGTACATATTCTTGTTCTTTGGGTTATTTTTTTTATGTAGTATGGGCACTTAAGGGACGGGAAGTTAAAGAAGTTAAGGGAAGTTAGAGAAGTTAAGGGACATCAGCTTTTGTGGCGAGTATTGGTATCTGTAGGAGGTACAGCGTCCTCGCTGTACCAAGCAAGCGAAACAGACATTACCTTTGCTTCTTTGAGTGGTACGGCGGGGCGCCGTACCTCCTAATGACAGCTTTTCTGGCGTAAGCCCTCTTTTTACCCTTTTACTTTTATAAGACTCTTCTACGTCCGTTCTGAGCAAAAGTGGTACCCTCAATAATTTTGACCCCACCACTTTTTCAACTTTCTCTTTGCCGTGCTGACGTTTTTTTACCTTTTTACTTTTTACTTTTTACCCTTTTACCCTTTTACCTTTAATCTGCCCTCTTTTTACTTTTTTACCTTTGTCTTTATTCCGTGAGGAACTTGATGACTCCCTGGATGATGCCCGTGCGCTGCCGTTCGTCGGTGATGCACTCCAGGGGGAACCCCATGGTAAAGCATCGGTAGTCGTTGCCCCGGTATGCCACGGCGGCACTGGTGCCCGTACTGTACCTCATGGCGGTGAAAGCCTTGGCGCTTTCCCTAGCCTTGAGTATCTCCGGGTGCGTGGCGGCATAGTGGTTGGCGTTGAGCATGTTGTGGAAAGTGAAATCCATGCCCAGTCCTGTTACGTGTGCCGAGGTCTGCACGATGCTGTCACGCAAGAGTACGGTAGAGTCTTCTGCCACGGTCGTTTCTAAGGTATAGTGGGTGCCGGTAGGTTCGTATTCTACCTTAAGGATGTCGCTCAAGAACGTTTGTTCGGTCTCCGTCGGCATGTCCGCCCCCGTGTACGACCCGCTTACGAGCAGTGCCCCTCCCCCTTGTGTGTAGGAACGCAGCAGCTGCTGCATTGCGGGCGTAAATGCCTTGTAGTACGTATGGGTGTACCCGTCATTGCGCTCCAGTCCGTTGATGAGGTCTATCGCCTGGTAACGTTCCGCCTTCATTTTCCCCGACAGCAGGGCCTGTGCCGAGCAGCTTGTAACGTTGTACTTGCCCGATGCAGCAAGTGTGGCGGCATGTTCCGCAACATAGTTGAAATCGTTTCCTGCCACAAACTGGCCTGCCATCTCTTCGCCGCAGTATCCCAGTCCGTTGCTGCTTTCCACGCCCATGCGCTGGCGGTCGAAGACGAGCTGTTTGCCCAGCCATCCAACCGTGAGGCCATAGCTTACACCCGGGTCCCGTTCCATGTCAAATCCCTGCAGCGAGTCGTTGTCTACGACCTGTGGTGCGGCAAGTCTATGGAAGTTGTTGACAATGAGGATGTTTTTCTTGGCCTGCTGAGAGTGTGCCACGCATAGCTCTTCAGAGGGGAAACTCTCGCCGCCGCGGTTGACGGCAGCCACCTTGAATCTGTAGAGCTTGCCTTGTTCTACGGGTATCCTGCAGTAGGGAGTCTTTACGATGGTACCGTTGTCGTAGCCGCCTTTGTCGGTTGCGGTGTAGACGATGTAGGAGTCGGGCATGGCAGAAGGTTCGTCCTTGTCCGTCTGCGGGTTCCATGAAAGTAAGGCGTATCCGTCGTTGGTTGCTTCGGCAGAGAAATTGTCAGGGGCGAGCGGCTGTACGGTGTACGTCTTGCCGTGGTTGGAGGAGACGTAGCGCAGAATGGTTTTGTAGATGGATCGTGCTATCCAGAATTTCCCTTCCGGATCCTGCGCTATCTTCATGTCGGGGAAACTCTGATGAGAGAGCATCTCGATGATGGCCGAGGGCACTTCCGGTAGTCGCGTTTCCGAGTAGTTGCGGTCCCAGAGGTACCGCTCGGAAAAGTCGCCGTAGTGTGACTGCAGGTCGCCGACAAGGTTCTTCAGTAGTGCCTTGGCAAAGTCTTTGGATGCCATTCTCGAGAGGCCGCTGCATAGCATACCGTCGTTGAAGTCGGTAGTGCAGATAGCGAGCGTCCCCCAGGTGGAGTGTCCGTCCTTGTTGTAGCCGGCATCGCTGTGCAGGGCAAGCGACAGCTCTATGGGTACGCTTTTGCCTTCGACAGGCGGCATGTAGACACTCCCGCCGCCCAGCCAGTTGGTCATGAGCGATCGTGTATTGATGTCATCGGCATAGTCGTTGGCTCCGTTGCGTCCTCCGTATACGGAGTAGGGTGCTCCCGCCCACTGGGCATAGTAGCGTGCCCCTTCGAGGCATCTGGGCAGTCCGCTTCGGTAGCCGCCCCGGGTGATATTGCCCATGCCTCCTCCGAAGCGCACGGCATCGGAGGTTACCACCCCCCGCTTGGAGGCATGGTTGGTGACGACGACGCGATTGAAGGCATTGCATCCCTGGTCGAAGTCGAAGGTGCCGAGATACACCCATGTGCCGCCCCCCATGCGCTGGTTGACGGTAAACTCGGTGGCCTGCCCCTTGTGGTATACGATGTATTTGGCATCGGGCACGCTCTTCGGCAGTGTGGCGTAGCTGACGTACACGGCATAGCGCCCCGATTCCGGGATGTTTGGCTGGTAGCTTATCTCGCTGCAGTTCTTTCGGCGTGTGGCTTTGGCTTTCCTTACGGTGCCGTTTCTGAACGGGTTCTCGCCGTCGGCGTACGATGCTTGCCTTGCCGCAAAGCCCAAGGAGTCGCATGTTTTCCATTTCTTGCCCGTTTCCACCTCGAGGTAGTAGGGGCGTTTCAGGGCATCGTCGTTGTCTACGATGACCTCATGTTTCTGCCAGTCGCGTTCTCTCGGTGTGAAGACTATGGCACCGGCATTCTGCAGCATGGGCATGAGGAAAGGTACGACGATGGTCTGTGTGAAGAGGTCTTCGTTGGTGCAGAACAGGTTAGGGCGCTGCCATTTCCATCTGTTGGTGCCTGTGTCGTAATAACGGCCGTGCGATGCCCAGATGGACAGGTGGCGGTTTTGCAGACCTTGCGTGATGAAGTAAGGTCGTGAAGCATTGAACACCCAGGGGTCTCCCGTGTACTCTATGCCATTCCATGCCCCCGTGTTGCCATCGAGCGGAGAAGGCTTCACGTCCGTTCCCCCCTTCGCGGGGTGAGTCGCCGTTCCGGCATTTGCCGATACGGACAACATGAGCAGTGAGCATGCCATGGCGCGGCATACTTTAAGTGTTGTGTTGTGTGGTTTTCCTTTCAATGTCGTTTATCCTATATAATCTTGTACCCTCCCTTGCCCTCCTTGGGGGGAGAGACGGCTGTTTCCTACAGATTGCCTGTCGTGAAGTTTTCGGGTTTCTTGCCCTTGAAGTCCTTGAAGTATAGTTTTATTTCGCGCATTTCTTTGTCAATGTCGCCCGTGGGGGTCAACTGGCGCGTACAGCGTATAATTTTCTTTTCATAGTCCACACCGTAAAGCAGGACGGGAATCTCAGCCTTCAGCGCAATAAAATAAAAGCCCTTTTTCCAGTCGGGGTTGGGCGAGCGTGTGCCCTCGGGCGTTATACACAGGCAGAACTGTTTTCTCCGTTTTGCCTCTTGTGCCAGATTGTCGGTCATGCTTGTGTGTTTGCTGCGCCATACGGGTATTCCTCCCATTTTTCGGAAGATGGGCCCCAGTGGCCAGAAGAACCATTCCTTCTTCATCAGAAAGTTGCATTTCATGTCTTCGGCATGTGCATACAGTTGTCCCAGGAGGAGATCCCAGTTGCTGGTGTGCGGAGCCAGACAGATGATGCACTTGTCGGGAAAATCTACCGTTACGTCTTTCTTCCATCCCAAGTGCCGGTATAGTATCCAGTTGCAGAGTTGCTGTATCATTATATAATAAGGTGTGTGGCCCTTTATGCAAGACTTGTTATTTGGTCAACGATTTCGTCAACCTTCTTGTTGAAGTCCTCCTTCAGGTTGGCGAAGTATTTTTTCTGCTCCATTCCTGGTTCCGGATGTGATATGCGGGCGATGAAGTCGGAACGCATCATGACGATGGCGGCCAGGATGCCGTCCACATCCTCGTTTGCGGTCTTGCTGCTGTACAGTGACGCTGCCACACACTCGGCAAAGAGTTCGCTCAGTATGTAATTTACAGATTGTTTGAGTTGTCTTTTGTTGGCCATAGTTTTATGAGTTTAATGGTGTAACTTGTAAAATATCGTTCAAAGATAGTAAAAAATATCGAGAAACCAACAAAAGAAAGATGAAAAAACAAATATTAACTCAATTTTAGTATAAAATGTTTCACAATATGAAAAAAAACAATTATTTTTGCATTGTTTTTGAAGTTTCAACTAACTAAATTATTTACGAATAACTATGGAAAAAAGTGCATTGCAGAAGGCAAGAGCTGCTTATCAGCCCAAATTGCCCAAGGCTCTTCAGGGGCCGGTGAAGGCAGTTGAGGGTGCTGCCACACAGTCGGTAGGAAATCAGGAAGAAATCAAGGCATTGTTCCCCAATACTTATGGCATGCCCGTCATCACGTTCGAGGCTGGCGAGGCCAAGGAGCTTCCCGCATTCAATGTCGGCGTTATCCTTTCGGGCGGACAGGCACCTGGCGGCCATAATGTCATTTCCGGCCTTTTCGACGGCGTCAAGTCGCTCAACCCCGCCAACAAGCTCTACGGATTTATCCTCGGCCCTGGCGGACTGGTGGACCACAAATATATGGAAATTACGCCCGAGCTGATGGACGAGTACCGCAACACCGGCGGTTTCGACATCATCGGTTCTGGCCGTACCAAGTTGGAGAAGGAAGACCAGTTTGAGAAGGGTATAGAGATATTGCGCGAACTGGGCATCAAGGCTTTGGTCATCATTGGCGGCGACGACTCCAATACCAATGCCTGCGTGCTGGCCGAATACTATGCTGCCAAGAAGTACGGTGTGCAGGTAATCGGTTGCCCCAAGACCATCGACGGCGACCTGAAGAACGAGCAGATAGAGACATCCTTCGGTTTTGACACAGCCTGCAAGACTTATGCCGAACTGATAGGCAATATAGAGCGCGACTGCAACTCGGCACGCAAATACTGGCACTTCATCAAGCTGATGGGACGCTCGGCTTCCCACATCGCCCTGGAGTGCGCCCTGCAGACACAGCCCAATATTTGCCTCGTCTCAGAAGAGGTGGAGGCCAAGGAGATGTCGCTCGATGACGTGGTGACGTACATCGCTACGGCTGTGGCCAACCGTGCAGCCGACGGCAACAACTTTGGTACCGTGCTCATCCCCGAGGGCCTGATAGAGTTCATCCCCGCCATCAAGAAGCTGATTGCCGAACTGAACGAAGTGCTCACCGACCCCGCTACGGGCGAGAGCCGCGAGTTTGGCAGTGCCGAAGAGCAGATAGCATTCGTTAAGGGTGCCATCGCCAAGGACAACCTCGCCGTACTCGAGTCATTGCCTGCAGACGTGGCCCGCCAGCTCTGCCTCGACCGTGACCCCCACGGCAACGTACAGGTATCGCTCATCGAGACCGAGAAGCTCCTTTCGCGCATGGTGGCCAAGAAGCTGGCGGCATGGAAGGAAGAAGGCAAGTACAACGGCAAGTTCTCCGCCCAGCATCATTTCTTCGGATACGAAGGCCGTTGCGCGGCTCCGTCCAACTATGATGCAGACTATTGCTATTCGCTTGGTTTCAATGCCTCCCGCCTCATAGCCAACGGCAAGACGGGTTACATGTCCGTCATCAAGAATACTACATCCCCTGCAGCAGAATGGATAGCAGGCGGTGTGCCCATCACGATGATGATGAACATCGAGCGCCGCAACGGTGCCAACAAGCCCGTAATCCGCAAGGCCCTTGTCGAACTGGACGGTGCCCCGTTCAAGTATTTCGCTTCCAAGCGCGACCAGTGGGCCAAGGAGACTGCTTACGTCTATCCCGGTCCGATACAGTACTGGGGACCTTCCGAGGTTTGCGACCAGACTACCAAGACGCTCCAGCTAGAGCAGGGCAAGTAATGCCCTTGGCGTGTTCATGATACACAACAGGAAACAACAATAACCCAAATCATCATAGGGAAGGGTGTATCAAGCCGTAAGCGCTGATGCACCCTTTCCGTTTTTATGCCACAATACAAACATGTCTATCAGTACACAGAGGAAAACCGGCAAGAAGAACAACCGTAGGGTGGGGCGCAGTGGCTCCCGGCGCACAAGTGCTGCCGCACGGCGGCGTTGTGCCTGGCTGGTTGGCGGCGTCGCGATAGTGGTTTTGTACGTATGGGCATTCAATTACTTCTTTGTCAGTCCCACCGGTTTCAGATGGCGTGCCCTCTATGGCGATGCCGAATATCCGGAGGGGTATGAGATACACGGCATAGACATTTCCCATTATCAGGGCAATATCGACTGGGAGCAGCTCAAGAATGCCATGATACAGGGATGCCCCGTGCGTTTTGTCATCATCAAGAGTACGGAAGGGGCTTCGCGTCTTGACGAAAACTTCCGCAGCAATTTCAACCAGGCACGCGACTATGGGTTTATCCGTGGCGTGTACCATTTCTGGAGCAACAAGTCCTCAGCGCGCGACCAGGCCTATTTCTTCCTCGACAAGGTACACCTTACCGACGGCGACCTTCCGCCGGTGCTTGACATAGAGCACAAGCCGGAAGACAAGAACGTGGACGACTTCCAGCGCGACGTGCTGACATGGCTCCACATCGTGGAAGACCGTTACCATGTCAAGCCTATCATCTACACCAATTACAAGTTTAAGGAAGAATATCTCGGCGCCCCCGTCTTTGACGATTACCCCTACTGGATAGCCCATTACTATGTGGACAAGGTACAGTACAAGGGGAAGTGGAAGTTCTGGCAGCATACCGATGCCGGCAAACTGCCTGGCATAAAGGGATATGTGGACTTTGACATCTATAACGGCAGTTACTATGACCTGCGCCAGCTCTGCATAGGAGCCAACGCCAGTGAGCGCACGTTCGACATAACGGGCGAAGACAACGACTGAAGCGGAAAGGAAACGGAAAGCGTGTAGGCGTGTTCTGATTTTTTTTATACCCCGCCTAAAACATAACGAGCATGGAACCATTCAGAATACATATCTTGGGTTGCGGCAGCGCATTGCCCACCCTGCAGCATAACGCCACCTCGCAGGTGGTGGAGGTACGCGGAAAGTTTTTCATGATAGACTGCGGTGAGGGTACGCAGATGCAACTGCGCCGCACCCACATCCATTTTGCCAAGTTGCAGGCCGTCTTCATCAGCCATCTGCACGGCGACCATTGCTTCGGTCTTCCGGGGCTGCTCTCCACGTTCGGCATGCTTGGGCGTACCAGCAGGCTCAAGGTCTTTGCGCCTATGGCCTACGAAGACCTGTTCCGCCGGCAGATGGACTTCTTCATGTCCGGTTTGGGATATGAGGTGGAGTTTGTGGGGATAGACACCACCCAGGCCAAGGTTATTTTCGAAGACCATTCGCTCACGGTAAGCACCATCCCCCTGCAGCATCGTGTGCCCTGTTGCGGTTTCCTCTTCAGGGAGAAGCCCACGCTGCCCCACATCCGCCGCGACATGATCGACTATTACGGCATCCCGCTGAGCCAGATCAACAATATCAAGAACGGGGCGGGATGGACTACCGGGGACGGTGTGGACGTACCGCACGAGCGGCTTGTCGATGCTTCCGATGCGCCCCGCAGCTATGCCTATTGCAGCGATACGCGTTACGTTCCTGCCATTGCCGATGTGGTAAGGGGTGTGGACATGCTGTACCATGAGAGCACCTATACCTCCGAGAATGAAGACCGTGCGGGCCTCTACTGCCACTCTACGGCACGCCAGGCCGCTACCATAGCCCATAGGGCAGGGGTGGGGCAGTTGCTCTTGGGCCATTACAGTGCGCGTTATAACGACGAGCAAGTGCTTCTGCACGAGGCACAACAGGTGTTCCCCGCATCCTTCCTTACCGATGAGGGCAAGGTTTTCGATGTGCAGGGGCGAAAAAAATAAAAAAAAACTGTACTTCCTGTGCAAGGTTCCGGCCTTGCACTTGTTATCTTAATAAGAGATGCAACCTCGAAGCCGCGGGCCTTTGGGTTGAGAGAGAGTAACGCATATACATGGGGCAAGAGAATACTTCAGAGAGAACCCTCGCCGAGGCTGTTACACGTGGCGACCGTAAGGCCATGCATGGGCTTTACGACCGCTATGTGGGGTTGGCCATGGCTGTGGCCATGCGTTATGAGCCTGATGGCGAAGAGGCGCGCGACGTGGTGCAGGACAGCTTCGTAAAGGTGTTTTCCGCCATCGGCAGTTTCTGCTATCGTGGCGAAGGCTCGCTCAGGGGGTGGATACTCCGCATCGTGGCCAACGAGGCCATCAACCATGTCAGGCGGCGGGCACGCATCACCTTCGTCGAGGACATTCCCGATACCCCTGATGATGCCGGTGCCGACGTGCCGCAAGTGCCTCGCGATGTCCTTACACGTCTCATCGGCGAACTGCCCGACGGCTACCGACTGGTGCTCAACATGTACGTGTTCGGGCAGAAGAGCCACAAGGAGATAGCCGCCAAGTTGGGTATAGGCGAAAGCACATCGGCATCCCAATATCTCAGAGCCAAGAAACTCTTGGCATCTAAAATCAAGCAATACCTCAAGGAAAATGGATAAGGGCAAGACGACAGACTGGACTGACGCACTGCGCAGGCAACTGGATGACTATGAAGTGGCTGCGCCCGACGGGTTGTGGGCCGACATAGAGCAAAGGCTTGACGATGGCCTGCACGTGCCTGAAGGCGAAAGGCCGTCCGTAAAGGGCGGTCTGCCCCGCCGACGTCTGTCCTTGCTGAAGTGGGGTATGGCGGCTTCCTTTGCGGTATTGGTGGCAGGAGGCTCTTATGTCTTTCTGCGTCCTTCCCGTCCGCTGCAAGCCATGCAGACAATACAGCAGGCAAGTGGCGAAGTCCCCGTTCCTGCCGTTCAGGTATCATTATGCCCGCCTAAGACGACACCGCCGCATGCCGTCAGTGCCTCGCCGGTAGCACTGTGCGCTGTTCCGGTGCAGTATGCAAGGGTCGGTATGAAGGGCGGAGAACTGGAGCCCGAGGCCGACTCTCTTGCCGTGGAAAAGAGCACATCCGATGCCCCCGCAGAGAAAGCCATGCGCAGGGTGGAAAGTCTCACGTCTGCAGATACGCCGACTGCTGGTGCAGCAACGGCAACGGACGGCGTATTGCTTGCTTCTGACAACACCGACATCCTTGTGGCAGGGAAACAGGGCAAGCCGGCGGGATGGAGCGTGCGCCTCTATGGCGAGAACGGACTGATAAGCGGCGGTTCGGGGCGTGGAGGTCAATCATCGGACATGCTTGTCGCCTCGGCAGCTCCGGCGGCAGGCAACGGCGAATCTTCCAACCTTTTACCCACACTGCTTACGGCAGTACAGGAAGTCCCCATGCGCACCACCCACCACATGCCCGTCTCCGTGGGCATGCAGGTAGGCATACCCCTATGCCGCCATCTGTCGCTCTCCACGGGATTGGTATACACGCAAGCCCGTTCCGAGTTTGCGTATCATCACTATGGGGCAGAGTCTACCACTACCCAGACACTCCATTACGTAGGTATTCCCGTAGGCATTGACTATGGTCTGTGGAGCACACGCTGGCTGCGAACCTATGTCTCTGTGGGAGCAGAAGGAGCCGTGTGTGTGAGCAATCGTACCGTGGAAGAAGACGGCAGCAGGGTAGGGGATGCCCCGCGAGACCGCATGCAGTGGTCGGCGCAGTGGTCGGCGGGTGTGCAGTTTGACATTCTTCCACAGTTGGGTGTCTATGCCGAACCGGGTGTCAAGTATTATTTCGACAACGGGAGCAACATCGAGAATGTTTTCAAGAAACGTAAGTTCAACTTTAATTTCCAGTTGGGTTTGCGGTGGAACATCAAGTAAAACGCAATAAAATATCTTGGTACCTTTCTTGTCGAATATATTCAAAAGTATAGGATTCTCCATATAAAAAACTTATCTAAAAATGTGAATATTTGTCCATAATACCTATATCGGATAAATATTAAAGGCATTTGGACAATATTGAGGGTTATGCAAGGGACAAATAGTTTACTTTTGCAATACCAAACCTGCAATAACTTGGTAAGAACAACTATACAGAATCGTAAAGCCTATAACAAGAATGAAACAATCGAGATTATTTAGTGCGGTTTTGATGCTCTGTCTATTGTCGCCAATCTATATGGTGGCACAGAAAACACCGTTTGCCCAGATGGAACGGTTGGATAGAGGTGTCGTGGCTTTGCCGGCGAAGGATACGGGAATCTTTGTGAGTTGGCGATTGCTAGGCACAGATCCAGCTACCACATGCTTCGATGTGGAGCGAAACGGCAAGGTGATAGCCCAGCATATCCGCCATACCAACTTTATAGATAAAGAAGGCACCTCGAAGGATGTGTATCGCATCGTCACCTATCAGCAGGAGCCCAAGATGGATGCATCTGCCAAGATGGAGCTGTCCCGTGAGGTGAAGCCGTGGACCGACCTCTATCGGTCGTTGCCCGTAAACCGGCCAAAAGGAGGCGTGGCTCCCGACGGAAGTACTTATACTTATTCACCCAACGATTGCAGTGTGGGTGATGTGGACGGCGATGGTGAGTATGAACTTATCGTGAAATGGGATCCTTCCAATTCACATGACAATTCTCATAATGGCTATACGGGAGATGTCGTCTTCGATTGTTACAAACTCAATGGCAAGCAACTCTGGCGCATCAACTTGGGAAAGAATATCCGTGCCGGTGCTCACTATACCCAATTCCTGGTCTACGATTTCGATGGCGATGGCAAGGCGGAGATGATCTGCAAGACATCGGCTGGTTCCGTGGATGGAAAAGGAAAATTCGTGAGTGAGGCAGCTACCGATTCAGACATAAAAAAGATAGACAATAGCACCGATTATCGCAACAATGTAGGTCGAATCATGACTGGACCGGAGATGCTGACGGTATTCAACGGACTTACCGGCAAGGCGATTCATACCGTATGGTATAATCCAAACCGTGCGTTCGGTGTAGGAACGCAAGTGGCTGAGGGCGAGGCTTTGGAGAAGGGTTACCCTGCCTATTCTTCGGCTTGGGGCGATAAGGTAAACTATGGCAACCGTGGCGATCGCTATTTGGCTTGCGTGGCTTATCTCGATGGGGCAGACAAGCATCCGAGTGCCGTGATGTGCCGTGGCTACTACACCCGAGCCTATCTCTGGGCTGTGGATTTTGACGGAAAACAACTCACCACCAAGTGGCTCCACGCCTCCGTCTCCTCCAAACAGCCCAGTGCTTACGGTCAGGGTGCTCATAGCATAGCTGTGGCTGATGTGGACGGTGACGGTTGCGACGAGATAACCTACGGTTCGGCAGCCATCGACCACGACGGCTCCCTCTTGTATTCCACCGGCCTGGGACATGGAGACGCACAGCATCTGGGCGACCTGGACCCCGACCGCCCCGGACTGGAATTGTTCATGGTACACGAGGAATATCCCTACGGCTCCGACCTCCGGGATGCCAAGACGGGCGAAATCTTGCTCAGAACATACGATAAGGGCGATACGGGGCGTGGACTTGCCGCCGACATCGATGCCAATCATCGCGGCAGTGAACTATGGAGCGCCGATACGCCTTACGTGAGAGACATCAAGGGACAGCCCGTTTGTCAGAAAGAAGACTCCGATAATAGGGGGAACAGCAAGAAGCGGTCATTCAAGCGCTTCTCCAAAATGCCGGCGATGAACTTCCGAATCTATTGGGACGGAGACTTGCAGGAGGAAATCTTGGCGAATGGGCGTGCACCGCATTTTCCTCCTTATCTCCAGAAATGGAACGGCAAGCAGGCGGTGGCTCTGCCGCTGAGCAACGGCAAGCAGCTCTACGAGATGGGCCATAGCGTGAGTTGTAACTGGTCGAAGGCCACCCCCAACCTGCAGGCCGACCTCTTCGGCGACTGGCGCGAGGAAGTAATCTACTGGGATGAGAGCGATGCCTCCCACCTCAACATCTTCACCACGAATGAGCCAACCGACTACCGCGTGCCCACCCTGATGCACGACCATGTGTATCGCATGGGAATAGCCTGGCAAAACGTGGGCTATAACCAGCCTCCCCATCTTGGCTATTACCTGCCCGACTATGCAGAGAAAGCTGATTAAAGGTAAAAGGGCGATTTAAAGGTAAAAAAGTAAAAAGGTAAAAATTGTAAAAAAATCTCCCTTAACTTCTTTAATCCCTAAATCTCCCTTAACTCCTTCAACTCCCCAAGAACGAAGAATTCTTTTAATTTTATAATCATATCAAGAAAGAATGAAAAAGATAATATTAGCAATGACATTGATGACTGCTACTAGTGCCGGTTTCGCACAGGTGGCCAAGCCGATGGAAGACGTAAACAAAGTGATAGACAATACTGCGGACAGCCTGAACAAGGCGATGACGGCCCGCATCACCCCCGGCACGAGCCGCAAGGGCAGCAATCCGGTGCTTTTCCTCATCGGCAACTCCACCATGCGCAACGGCACGCTGGGCAATGGCAGCAACGGCCAGTGGGGCTGGGGATATTACGAGCATGAGTTTTTCGACGAGAACAAAATCACGGTGGAGAACCAAGCCCTCGGCGGCATGAGCAGCCGCACCTTCTACAACCGCCTCTGGCCCGCCGTGCGCAAGGGCATCAAGGCGGGCGACTGGGTAATCATCTCCATCGGTCACAACGACAACGGCCCCTACGACAGCGGTCGTGCCCGTGCCAGCATCCCCGGCATCGGCAAGGACTCGCTCAACGTGACCATCAAGGAGACGGGCGTGAAGGAGACGGTCTACACCTATGGCGAGTACATGCGCAAGTATATCAACGACTGCAAGGCTCTGGGCGCACACCCCATCCTTATGTCTTTGACCCCTCGCGACGCCTATGACAAGAACGCCAAGATAGTCAGGGTAGACAAGACCTTCGGACTCTGGGCCAAGCAGGTGGCCGAGCAGGAAGGCGTGCCCTATGTGGACTTGAACTCCATCTCAGCCGACAAACTCGACAGCTATGGCCACTGGAAGGAAAAATATCATTTCTTCACCGACCATATCCACACCTCCCGCTTTGGAGCGATGATGAACGCCCGCTCTGCCGCCGAGGGATTGGCGGGGAGCAAGGACCCTTCTTTGGCTCCCCTGCAGGCGATGATGGTCAACGTGGCCTTGCCCACCGAGGCTTTCAAGCGCGAGCCCGGCAAGCCTGTGGTGTTCTTCACAGGCGACAGCACCGTGAAGAATGCCGACAAGGAAGAGGACGGCATGTGGGGCTGGGGTTCGCAGGCCTACACCATCTTCGATTCCAAGAAAATCACCTGCGTGAATGCAGCCAAGGCTGGCCGCAGCAGTCGTTCCTATCTCAACGAGGGCCGATGGGACAAGGTGTACAACAGTCTGCAGCCCGGCGACTACGTGCTCATTGAGTTCGGACACAACGACATCTGCTCGATGGTCGACAAGAAGGCGCGCGGCTCCATCGCTTGCGCCAAGGACACCTGCCACGTCTACAAACTCAGCAACGGTCAGTACGAGGTGGTCTATTCATTCGGCTGGTATCTGAAGAAGTTCATTCAGGACGTGCGCGAGAAGGGCGCCACCCCCATCCTCGTCTCTCTGACCCCTCGCAACGAGTGGCCTAAAGGCAAGATAGAGCGACGGAACGACACCTACGGCAAGTGGTATCGTGAGGTGGTGGACGAGACGGGCGTTGCCTTCCTCGACCTCCACAACATTGCTGCCGACTCCTACGACAAGATTGGCAAGGAGAAGGTGAAGGACTACTACAAGAAGGATCATACCCACACCTCGCTCAAGGGGGCGCAGCACAATGCCAAGTGCGTGGCCAAGGGCTTGAAGAAGATGAAGAGCCCGCTGGCCAAGTATCTGAAGTAAATGGGGGAGAGGGAATAACTTTTGCCCTCTAAAATATGGATAATCCAAATAAAATTCTTGCGTTATCCCCTCTATCTCATCATCGACGAATACGACAACTTCACCAATACCGTTCTCAACGAACAGGGTGAGAAGGTGTATTCTGCCCTACTTGACACGTTATGCCACCAAGCACAGCTACATCCTGGAACTGAAACTGATGCCGAAGAGGGAAAAAGGAGAGAGTAAGGAGGGCCATGCCGCCCGCATCAAGGAACAGTGGGAACAGGCAGAGGAACAGATAAACGGCTATGCCGCAGCCCCACGTGTGGAGGCTTTACGGCAGGGTACGCAACTGCACAAAATCGTCATACAGTTTGATGGATATAAGCTGCATAGGATGGACGAAGTGTAATCCATACCACATTGCAGAGAGCCTCATTTTTCTAATGTGATTTTTTCTTCGGTAGGAGAGAAGTTGAGCCAGAACTTCCCTCCTTTTTCTTTTACTTCAAGTGGCTTGCCGGCTTGGGTGGCACTTCTCGGCTTGAAGTCGAGTACGAGGGTCAAGGGATGATTAAAGATATCTTTGTCCAGCTTTATCTTTGGCTCCGTCCGGGTCTCCTTTGCCATCTTTGGCTCTATGGTGATGCGGTCTTTCTTTTCCTTGATTCTCAGCGTGGTATTGTCGCGTTCCTGCTGGTAGGCGGCTACGTCGTGGAAGGTGGCTATCCATAGCCGGTCCTGTTGCGCCAGTGCGTAGTCGAACATTCTCCATAGACGTGTCTCGTCGCCGAAACAGTCGTAGCCGATGCGCAGTCCGTGGGTCATCGTCACAGCCCAGTCGCCTTTTTGGATGATGTCGGTGAGGTACTGTTCGAACCACTCTTGCGTCCGCTTGCTGCCCAGACTTATTTGAAAGGTGCGTGTGCCTACGCGGTTTTGGGAGCAATAGGCCACTGCCTCGTCGCTCTTCCTGTTGCCGGGGTAGAAGTATGTGCGTGGGAATACGCCAGTGTGCCGGTAGATGAGCGTGTCGTTGTGCTGCACTTCATAGCGCAGCTCGTCGGGTGTCAGCTTTGTCACGTTCTTGTGGGAGTATCCGTGGCTCGTTATCTCCTGTCCGTCGAGTGCCATCTCCTTTGCCTGTTCCCAAGTGAAGGGGTGCTTGTTGGGGTTCTTCGGCGGATTGTCCATCCATGCTCCGATGAGGCAGAATGTTCCCTTGATTCCCTGCTGCTTCATTTTCGGAAAGAGTATGGTGTACTGCTCTCTTAGTCCGTCGTCGAAGGTGAAGGAGAGGGCAGCCTGCTTGTTGTCGTAGTACTTGGCAATACGTATCTGTGCATTCGCCTCCAGGGTGACGAATGCACAGACAGTATATATGAGTATTGATTTTATTCTATTCATGGTCGCTGGATTATAGGTGCTTGGCTTTCTTGCCGGCCAGTTTCAGGTCTACCAGTTTGTTGTACATCTTCTTGCCCAGCAGTTCGCCGCCGGCAGCATCGAAGTGCATGTTGTCGTCCTGCAGGGTAGCGTCCGGCACTTCGATGAGATATACGTTAGGGTCTTCGGCTTGCAACTTCTTCTGTCCGTCCTCCACGCCTTGGCTCCATCCGCGGCTTTTGTGTGAGATGCCACCGAGGATGATAGGCAGTTTGGCGTACTTCTTGTCGCCGGTCTTCTCCACAAGGTGCTGGCGTATGTATGCCATTACCGCCTTGAGATTTTCGTAGTACTTGCCACTGGCGTGGCGGTCGCTCTCGCCCTGGTGCCAGAGCAGTGCCTTGATTTCGTAGTCGCCGTCCATCTTCGAGAGGCTGTTGTCTATAGCAAGGTCGATGTTTTCGCAGAGAGCCTTAAGCAGACTCTTGCCGCCCTTGTCTGCTGCGGCAACGGAGTCGAGGTATTCCGGGGAGGCGCACCAGTACATCTTGTTCGTACTCTTGCAGCTTGTGGCGATGGCAGTGCCGCCGAGCGACTCCTTGATGACGTAGAAGTCCTCCTTCAGCGACTGCTCCAGCCAATAGTATACTACGGCATCGTAAGTCCAGCGGCCAGGCTTGTTCCTGTTGATGATGCGTGGCCAGAAGAGTTCGAACTTTCCGTCTGCACTATGCGAACCGCTGTTGTAGCTCCAGTAGCAGTGTTTGTATTTGTTCTGCTTGATGTAGTCGGGCAGGTATGCGTTCATTATTCGCCCGTCGGTGTTCGACTGTCCTGCCGTGATGAAAACTGGAATAGTTTTCTTGGCTGACGCTGTGAGGCTGATCATGAGCGTGAGCAAAAAAAGGATTTTTCTCATATTCGTTATTTTGTTATTTTATGATTGTTGTTGCCAGGAAGGCATCACTTGTGATGTGTGGCAAAGGTAAGGAAAACTTGAAAAGAAAATGAATAGAATCGTGCAAAGTTTGTGCTTATTGTTCATTTGCAACGATAAACGGGCAAAATAAGTTATGGATTTACTTGTATATTTCGAATGATGGTAGTATCTTTGCATTAGAAAGGTTGCAGTGAAAAAGAAAAGATTATGGCTTCAAAGAGATATCCCTTGGGAATACAGACCTTCTCCGAAATCGTGAGGGGGGATTACTTCTATGCTGACAAGACGGCCATCGTCTATCAGTTGGCCCATTATGCCAAGTTTCATTTTCTGAGTCGCCCGCGCCGGTTCGGAAAATCCTTGTTTGTATCTACCCTCCAGGCTTACTTCGAGGGCAGGAAAGAACTGTTCAAGGGACTTGCCATCGAGAAGCTGGAGAAGGAGTGGACGGCTTATCCTGTCATCCACTTGGACTTGAGCTGTGGTAAGTATTACAGTTTGGAGAATACCTATTCGATTCTAAACGGCATACTGGAATATGAAGAGGAAAAATATGGTGTAAAGGTTCTGGAATCCGAACGTAAAGGCTTTGGCACCCGTCTGAAGAATGTCCTGCTTGCTGCCACAGCCCAGACAGGCAGGCAAGCTGTTGTCCTCATCGACGAATATGATGCCCCGATGCACGATTCCGTGAGTGACGAGGACTTGCAGAAGACCATCCGCAACATCATGCGCGATTTCTTCAGCCCATTGAAGCAGCAAGAGGGTAACATTCGCTTTGTTTTCATCACTGGCATCTCCAAGTTTAGCCAGCTCAGCATCTTCAGCGAGTTGAACAATCTGAAGATTCTCACGCTGAAGGATGAATACAGCAGTTGTTGCGGCATTACCAAGACGGAACTGACTCAGTATTTCCGTGAGGGTATCGAGGAGATGGCAGAGCATAATGGACTTACCTATGAAGAAACCTTGCAGCAACTCAAGCAGCATTACGATGGCTATCATTTCAGCATCAACAGCGAGGATATCTTCAATCCCTACAGCATCATCAATGCCTTGGACGACAAGGAGTTTAACAGCTATTGGTTTAGCTCCGGCACGCCTACGTTCCTGATAGAACTGATGCAGCAGAAGAACTTGGATATGCTCAATCTGAACGATTTGTGGATTAACGATGACCGCTTTGACACTCCTACGGAAAGACTGACAGACCCCATCCCGGTTCTTTTCCAAAGCGGTTGTCTTACCATCAAGGGATATGAGCGGAAAGGCAAGTTGTATCGTCTCTGCTTCCCCAACATGGAGGTAAGGCAGGGCTTCTCGAAAAGTCTCGTCAGGTATTATACAGCGCAAGACATGAACAGATACGATGCCGTCGTCTATGCTTATTCCAAGCATGTGCTCATCAATGATGACATGCAAGCCTTTATGCCCCATCTGAAGGCGTTCTATGACAAGTTCCCTTATACTATCATCAATAATAACGAGCGTCACTATCAAGCCGTGATGTTCACCATCTTCACCATGCTGGGCGAAGATGTGCGGGTGGAGCATACTACCTCGGACGGCAGAATAGACCTTGTGCTCAAGACGGAGCAGAGTATCTTCATCTTCGAGCTGAAATACAAGAAGTCTGCCGGTACCGCCATGTCGCAAATCAGCGGCAAGGACTATGCCAAGGCTTTTGCCGACGACAGCCGAAAGGTGTTGAAGGTAGGAGTCAACTTCTCTGAGGATCAGAGAAGCATCGAAGATTGGGTGGTGGCGGAATGACAAAGCTGTGAATCAGAAAACAAGTTTTTTGCGCTGGATAAGCTCACTATAGGAGTATAAAAATATATGATGAAAAATAATCGTAGGTTGCCTGTAGGCATACAATCGTTTAAGGAAATCAGAAGGGGGAAATACCTCTATGTTGATAAGACCGATATAGTTTGGCAATTGGCGAATAATGGGTGCAAGTACAATTACTTGAGCCGTCCCCGCCGTTTCGGCAAGTCTGTGCTTGTCGATACGCTTGAAGCCTATTTTACAGGAAGAAAAGAACTCTTTGAAGGCTTGAAGGTTATGGATTTGGAGGATGAATGGAAACAATATCCAGTCATCCGGCTAGACATGAGCCGTGGTGGTGCCACGGTGAAGGAATTGACGGCCTATTTTGACAAGGTATTCCAGTTCTATGAGGACAAATATGGTATAAATGCCAGTTCTTCCGACTCGTTGGGCAACAGGTTCAATGCGATTATCTGTGCTGCCAACCAACAAACCGGATTGAATGTCGTTATCCTTATCGATGAATATGACTCACCGCTTCAGCACTCATGGAAAACTCCAGAGCATGAAGGATGTACTGGAATTTACAGAAGTGTATTTGCCATATTGAAGGCCGACGATGAGTATGAACGGTTCGTATTTATCACTGGTATCACCAAGTTTACGCAGATTTCCTTGTTCTCCGTACTCAACAATCTGACCAATATCAGTTTCTTGCCGGAATATGCACCTCTCTGTGGAATCACGGAGGAGGAGATAGGTGAGAACTTCAAACCAGAGTTGGAGATAATGGCAGAATTCAACCATTGGTCTGCCCAAGAAACTCACGACCGACTGAAAACGTATTATGATGGCTACCATTTTTGCAGACACAATATGGTGGATATCTATAACCCTTACAGCCTTGTCAATGCTCTCAAAACAAAGGAATTGGGGAATTTTTGGGCTTCGTCTGGAGCCACCTCTCTGTTGCCTAAGTTTGTAAGCAATGCGGAATTGCGTCTGGGTGAATTTGAGAATTGTCGTATTTTGCGCAATATTTTGGAAAGCTCGGATGTCACGGGAGGTGGCGCAGCCTTGTTCCTCTATCAGACGGGTTATCTTACCATCAAGGATAGTGATGAGTTCGGGTATGTGCTGGGGTTCCCTAATGAGGAAGTGAAGCAAGCTCTTTATGAAATGGCACTTCCAGCCTTGACCATGCGTGAAGAGTGTGACACCCAGTCCTTGCAAGCTAATCTGTATATGCAGTTGGGTACCGGACAGGTGCCGGAGGCTATGAAGTCCCTGAAGGCTTTGATAGCCGATGTGCCTTATAGCAACAAGAGACTTGCCTCTATGGACATGGCGGAACGCTATCGCCTCATCATTAGTTGTATTCTCAATGCCATAGGCATGAGGACAGAAGTGGAGCACATGCTTTCCACCGGCAGAATCGATGTCCTTGCCTCATCTTCCCGCTATATCTATGTGATAGAGTTGAAGCTGAAGAACAGCGGCGGCAAAGAGGCAGCTGTACAGCAGATTCTCGCCAACCGATACATGGAGCCATTCATGGCAGACAAGAGAGAGGTGATTGGTCTCGGCATTGAGCTGGACGACGATGGCAAGGGATTGCTTGATTGGAAAATGGCGGAATTTTAGGGTCACATCCATCAACAATCTGAAGGCATACTTGCAGAAAGGGGCGAAGAAAACAGAGGTAAAGAAGTAGGTGCGTACAAAATTTAGGGTATATGGACAAAAAGCTTATGTGCTTTTTGTCCATATTTCGTATTTTTGCCAACGAGTTGAAACGTAAGATGAAATCTCATAAACAACAAACAATATGACAACAAAACATCTTTTATTTACCAGTCTGTTGGCATTGGCATCTGCTGTAGGCGCAAATGCCCAAGTCATAGACATCGACATGACCCGGGCGCAGCCTGTCTATTCTGCAGAGAATGGCAGTGGCTACGACGTCGTGAGTGCCCCCACGGCCAAGAGCAATTCTCCCTTTTTCTATTCTGTGAAAGTGGCCGACGGCAACTACAAGGTAACCGTGGTGCTCGGCTCCAGGCAGAAGGCGGGCAAGACGGTGGTGCGTGCCGAGAACCGCCGCTTGATGCTCGATGAGGTGAGCACCAGGAAGGGCGAGTTCAAGACTTGCTCTTTCATCGTGAACAAGCGTAGCCCTTCCATCAATGGCAAGAAGAAAGTGAAGATAAAGGAGCGCGAGAAAGACTATTTCACCTGGGACGAGAAACTTACCCTTGAGTTTACGGGTGCGGCTCCTGTGGTGAAAGAAATCAAGGTGGAGCCTGCGTCCGCTGATGTCCCGACCGTCTTCCTTTGCGGCAACTCTACCGTGGTAGACCAGTATTTCGAGCCTTACGCCAGCTGGGGGCAGATGGTGACCCGATGGTTCGGTCCCGAGGTGGCCATCTCCAATCATGGGGAGAGCGGTTTGACGGCAGGCTCCTTCCTCGGTTCCAACCGCCTCGACAAGGTGCTGGCTATGATGAAGAAGGGCGACTATGTGATCTGTGAGTTCGGTCACAACGACCAGAAGGAGAAATCGGCGGGCAGCGGAGCCTGGTATAATTTCTCCTATTATCTGAAGAAGTTTGTCGACGAGGTGCGCCGCAAGGGTGGCACCATCATCTTCGTCACCCCCACCCAGCGCCGCCGTTTCGATGACGCCACCCACAGCAAGATACAGGAGACCCATGGCGACTATCCCGCTGCCATGCGCACCGTGGCCAAGCGGGAGGGCGTGCCCGTCATCGAACTGCACGACATGACCCGTACCTTCTTCGAGGCGCTCGGCTATAAGAACAGCACGAAGGCCCTGGTGCATTATCCAGACAACAGCTTCCCCGGACAGACCAAGGCTCTGGCCGACAATACCCACTTCAATCCCTACGGGGCCTATGAGGTTTCCAAAATGGTGGTGATGGGGATGAAGCAGCTCAACCTGCCCATCGTGAAGTATCTTCGCTCCGACTGGAAGGACTTTGACCCTGCCAAGCCGGATGATTTCAGCAAGTTCGTGTGGTATCCGTCGGTGAAGCAAGACACTACCAAGCCCGACGGAAACTAATCAGTGAGCTGCAGGAGCTGCAGCGTACATGACCATACAGTAGGAGGCACGGCCTTCCTGTCGGGCGTGGGTAGCTGTAGGAGGTACGGCGCCTCGCTGTACCAAACAAGCGGGTGCTTCCTTGAGTGGTACGGCGGGGCGCCGTACCTCCTACAGCATGCCCTACACGATGGTGAGCCATATCTTTTCGCCCTTCTCCTGTGCCTCGGTGATGCGC
>CAVFRG010000033.1:0-29842 GCA_963624905.1 Oscillospiraceae bacterium | reverse complement strand
TAAGCTGAAACACTTGTATCCTTTGGGCAACTTTTAGACTTTACAGACTACTAGGCTATTTACGATGTCTAACTAGGCTACTTAGGATAGCTAACCAAGCTACTTAGTAATAACTAAAAAATAAGTTGGTACGATTTGATTCTATTCTTTTTTTCGTCACTAAAACGCATAAAACGATGCAACGAAAAACCGACAACTTAAACAACTCATACAACATAAACAACAAAGATGCTGCTGCGGCAGCATAGAAAAGTTGTCCAAATTGTATTTGTTGTATAAGTTGTCGGGTGACACGCCGCAAAGGCTGTTGTCCTTTTTCTTTTGTCAAGAATTAGAGAATTAGAGAATTTCCCCGTTTGTTCTGAAAGATGAGAATTACGGGAAAGGCTATTGCGCCACAATCTGGCGGACACTGCTCCAACAGTCGGCGTCACGATAGGCAGAAATGGAAGCAGCAGGGACATGAAGGGTAACCTGCCGGGCAGTTTTTCCGAAGAGGCGGATGGTATGCTGCGGAGCGACAGCATCGTTGTATACATCGCAGAGCGAAGGACAATCCATCAGCGCAAACTGCCCTATCTCCTCCACCCCACCAGGAAGATGAATACTACGGAGCGACGAACACTTCCAGAACACGCCGCGCTCTATGGAGCGCAGGGAGGCTGGCAGACGAACCTCGCAGAGACGCGTGCAGATAGCAAAGGCATCATAGCCTATGGAACGGACGCCATCGGGCACATAGACCCTGACAAGTGCCGTCTTGCTAAAACAGGAAGAAGGTACACGGTGCAAAGCCTTGGGCAGATGGACATCAGAAAGGCGCGAACAGCCCCAGAAAGCCATACTCCCCAACGACTGCACATGGTCGGGAATATCGGCAGCAATGAGATTCTTGCATCCACGGAAGGCACAACTGCCTATACTGAGCAGC
The DNA here is from genome assembly GCA_963624905.1 of Oscillospiraceae bacterium. Taxonomy (GTDB): domain Bacteria; phylum Bacteroidota; class Bacteroidia; order Bacteroidales; family Bacteroidaceae; genus Prevotella. The sequence continues at coordinate 28,911 of CAVFRG010000033.1, read as the reverse complement.
GTATGGGGCAGACAGACGGTCTCGATATGCGTGTCGGAAAGGAAGGCCGAGTCGGCAATGCCCACCACCTTATAATATTTGTTGCTACAGGCAACAGACTGTTCGATATAGAGGTCGGACAGGCGACAGGTGTCTGCCCTTCCCGTCAAGATGCAGGTAAGGCTGTCTTCCGACTTGACCCTATAGGTGTTGCCATATCTGTCTGAAAAACAATCCATACAGGAGGGATTGCGAAAGAAGAGCGTGACTGCTGCCGCTATGAGAAGCAAAGCAACACAGGCGGCAGTCTTATAGAAAATCCTCCTACGGGAAACCGACCTCTGAAGATAATCCTGCATCTCGACAACCGACTCCCAGCGTTTCTTCCTGTCTTTCTGTAGGCACTTCTGCTTGAGGTGCCTGATATGCCGCGGCAAGGAGAAAGAAGAACCGTTGTCGCGCATGACCGTCTCGATAAATTCCAGCACCTTGCCAACAGCATAGATATCGGCACGCGCATCGAAAGAAGAGGCACCCTCGAGTTGTTCGGGAGCGGCAAAACCAGGCGTCATGCCCACCGTACCCGTTTGAGCCTCCATAAAACTAAGTCCGAAGTCGATGATGCGCAGTTCGTTGTTGACAGCCGTCAGCAAGAGGTTGGAGGGTTTGAGATCCATGTGGATGACCTGTGCATGGTGGATAGCCTTCAAGGCTTCGAGCAACTGCTGGAGGAAACTGTCAAGATGAGAGCGGGAAGCGAAATAGCAGGGATTGTCGCGAAGGAAGGCATCGAGTGTCTTGCCGTCGACAAAGTCCATGACGACAGCGCACTCCTGTGGAGCATCTATAAAGCGATGGTAGCCCACCACGTAAGGAGTGACCTCAGAGAGCCGGCATCCTACCTCATACTCCTTGCGCAAGCAATGGCGCATCCTCTCGTCTGTCAGGAAGCGTGGGGACAGACTCTTCCAAAGCATGGCTTTCCCGTCGGCGACACGCCTTTCGAGATGACATACCGCCGTATCCATGCTCCATGCTTCCTTATTGTTCTGACGTATAAATCCAGAGGTTTCAACCATGTGCTTTCACAGTTTTTCCATTACTTCCCCCTCACAAGCCACGGGGACAGAAGCATCCAAGCCCTCTCTCATGAAGAGAGGTTACTTGGCCGTTTCCTTCGAGCTGCGCTTGTCACGACGGTAGCTGCGGTAATCATCGAGCGGAATCTCCTTGTCAGGTTCCACGAGAACACCCTCGCGCGGCAATTCAAACTTCATGTACTTGATGTTCAAACCCCGTTCTATCCACATACTCTCGTAGTAAGTCTGGATAGACAGAATCTTGCGTGTCACCTCGTCCATGCCCTCATGGTGATAGAGGTCTTCGGTACGGAAGAGCACCGGCAACTTGTTTTCCTCCACCATATATGTAGTATATGTAAAGAGGAAATTGGAGTCCGTCTTCAGATGAATGACACCGCCGTCCACAAGGAAATGGCGGTATCGGTTCATGAAGTAGGTGGATGTGAGACGCTTGCGCGGATTCTTCATCTGCGGGTCGGAGAATGTAAGCCAGATTTCCTGCACCTCGTCCTGTGCAAAGAAGCGGTCGATAATCTCGATGTTGGTACGGAGGAAGGCCACATTCTTCTGGCCTTCCTCTATCGCCTTCTTGGCACCTGTCCACATGCGTGCGCCCTTGATATCCACCCCGATGAAGTTCATCTCAGGATAGAGCTTGGCCAGCTCGACAGTGTATTCGCCCTTGCCGCACCCCAGTTCGAGGACGATGGGGTGGTCGTTGTGGAAATACATCTCGCGCCACTTGCCCTTCATGTCGAAAGGCACGTCGTCTACCACGCTGTAAGGATACTGGAAGACATTCTCGAATGCCTCCATATCGGCAAACTTCGCTAACTTTCCTTTGCTCATTTACTCTATCACTACCGTTGTCCAGCCATGCTTGTCCTCCACGGTACCATACTGTATGCCGCGAAGCGTCTCATATAGGTGCTTGGACACCGGTCCGGGTTCAGAACCGAAGTCATAGCGCTTGCCTGTTTCCAGGTCGTCGATATAGCTGATGGGAGAGATGACGGCAGCCGTACCGCATGCACCAGCCTCCTCGAAAGTATCCAGTTCCTCCTCGGGTATCTGGCGGCGTTCCACCTTCATACCCAGGTCCTCGGCAAGCTGCATAAGGCTCTTGTTGGTGATGGAGGGCAGTATGGATGTGCTCTTGGGCGTAACATACGTATTGTTTTTGATGCCGAAGAAGTTGGCAGCACCACACTCGTCCATATATTTCTTCTCCTTGGCGTCAAGGTAAAACTCGCAGGCGTAGCCCTTCTCGTGTGCGATGGAGTTGGCCTTGAGCGAAGCGGCATAGTTGCCACCCACCTTATAGATACCCGTTCCGAGTGGAGCGGAGCGGTCGTAGTCGCGCATGATGACATAAGGGTTGCTGGCAAAGCCGCCCTTGAAGTAAGGACCTACCGGCGTGACGAAGATAAGGAAGCAGTACTCCGTAGAGGGGTGTACACCCACCTGTGCACTTGTACCTATGAGCAGGGGACGGATGTAGAGCGTAGCACCGCTCTCGTAGGTAGGAATCCACTCCTGGTTGAGACGCACCACCTTCTTCACCATTTCCTCGAACAGCTCGGTGGGTACCTCAGGCATGAGTATGCCGCGGCACGTACTCTGCAGGCGAGCAGCATTCTCGTCCATACGGAACACACGCACCTTGCCGTCGGGGCAACGGTAAGCCTTCAGACCTTCGAAAGCCTCCTGTCCGTAGTGCAGGCAGGTGGCAGCCATGTGCAGTTTCAAATACTCGTCGGAGCAAACCTCTATCTCGCCCCATTTGCCGTCGCGATAGTAGCAGCGAACATTGTAGTCTGTCTGGCGGTAGCCAAACGACAAATTAGACCAATCCAAGTCTTTCATAACATATTTATTTTAATGTTCTACTAATATTTAGCTGCAAAAGTACAAATTATTCTGATACTTTGCAACTTTTCCGTCAACTTCTGCATAACAAATTTACATCTCAAGGCATTAGTCCTCGCTGAGGAGTTTCTTTATCTCGTCATCGGCCTTGGTGAGTTTGTCCTTGCAGAGTTTGACAAGTGTCTTGGCAAGTTTCAGTTGTTCGGAAAGCTGGTCTACGTCCAGTTCGTCGTTTTCCATCTTGCGCACGATATTCTCGAGTTGCCTTACAGCATCCTCGTATTTTACATTGTTCTTTTCCATAATTGTCTGTTTTTAGGAATAAAGGAAGTTAAAGAAGTTAGAGAAGTTAAAGAAGTTAAGGGAAGTTAGAGAAGTTAAGGGCCAACAGCTTTTCTTGCTTGAGATGGTACAGCGGGGGCGCTGTACCTCCTACAGATACCTTTGCCATTGGATTCTTCACTCTTCATTCTTCACTCTTCTCTCCCTTTTTACTTTTTTACCTTTAATCGGCCTTTATAAACTCTACTACCGATGCAACTTTTCCCTGTGCGAAGCGAGTCTCCAGGCGGTCGCCCGTTTTCAGAAGCGATGCGTCCCTCACGCTCTTACCGTCTTTCAGTGTAATGCTGTAACCGCGCCTAAGCAGCACTTCAGGGTCTTGTGCCTTTATGCGTTGCTGCAGCATCTGGAGGCGATGGCTCTCGGTAAGCATCTTGCGCTCCAGCACCGGCTGCATGTTCTGCGAGAGGATTTCCAGTTGGCGCCTTGCACTGGCCAACGCCAACTGCACACTGGCTTTCATATTGTCCATGAGGTGGTCGAGGCGTGCGTCCTGGCGGGTCTTGACCAGAGAGAAGAGCGTCGGTATGCTTCCCGAAAGTCGTTCGAAGCGCATTCGCTCCACCTGCAGACGGCGCTGCACACAGTTGGCGATAGCCTCCTGCGCGTCTTCCACCCTTGCCAGCACCCCAGCCAAATGATCCACAAGGAAAGCCGCAGCCGCAGTAGGTGTCTTCACCCTGCGGTGGGACACCATGTCGAGCACACTCTCGTCTCTGTCGTGACCTATACCGGTGATGATGGGCAGAGGGAAGTTAGCCACATTTTCTGCCAGTGCCAACGTGTCGAATCCTGAGAGGTCGCTCGTGGCACCGCCGCCTCGGATGATAACCACACAGTCCCAGTCTTCCCACTCATCGTAGATATGGTTGAGGGCATCGATGACACTCTGTTCCACTCCTTCGCCCTGCATGGTGGCAGCAAAGAGGGCTGTACAAAACTGCAGGGAGTAGGCATTGTCGGCAAGTTGGTTGCAGAAGTCACCGTAGCCGGCAGCCGTAGCACTCGAAATGACGGCTATGCGCTGGCAGAACATGGGCAGCGAGAGTTCGCGCTGCAGGTCGAACACCCCCTCTTCCTTCAGTGTCTGAACGATTTCCATACGCTTGCGCGCCATGTCGCCGAGCGTATAGTTAGGGTCTATATTGTCGACTATCCATGAGAAGCCGTAGTTCTCATGAAACTGGGCGTGTACCTTCAGCAGCACCTTCATGCCCGCATGCAGGTGCTGTCCTGTTACGCTTTCGAACTTGGGCTTTATCGCCACCCATCGGTTACGCCAGCAGGAGGCATGTGCCTTGGCGATGGGAGTATTGGAGCGTTCATCCTTCTGGACAAGTTCCATATAGCAGTGACCTCCGTAAGCCTCGCGTGCCTCGGAGAGTTCTGCCTCCACCCAATAGCTGTCCGGCAGCGACACGGACAGTACATCGCGCACAAGCGTGTTCAGTTCGTATAGAGACAAATGTTTTTCCATATATTTTAGGAGTTAAAGGAGTTAAGGGACAATAGCTTTTCTTGCTTGAGATGGTACAACGGGGGATGCTCCTTTGAGATGGTACAGCGGGGGCGCTGTACCTCCTACATATACCTTTGCCGTTGGATTCTTCACTCTTCGTTCTTCACTCTTCACTCTTCACTTAATCGCCTTTCCCGTCTGGTAAGCCTTGCCGAAATCGGGCACTCCATACCCGTAGACATTGTCGGGGTGTTGCTGGTTGTTGCCAGAGAGGCGCACGAGCTTTACTATCTGGCGTGCCGTCTTGTGGGGCAGCGCCTGCCACAGACAAGCCACCATACCGGCGATGAGCGGCGAAGAGAAGGAGGTACCGTTGTCGTTGATAATCGCCCCGCGCCCCGTTATCACTGAAGCAGGACTGCCGTACGCCATGACGTCAGGCTTGATACGGCCGTCGGCTGTAGGACCTACTGCGCTGAAAGGTGCATTGACACCAAACTCGTTGATGCTGCCCACGGTAAGGATGTCACGCGCATCGGCAGGGAAGTTGATTCTCTTCCAGGTACCCATGCCCTCGTTTCCGGCAGAATTGACACAGACAATGCCCTTGTCGGCACACATGGAAGCCGTACGCGATATGAGGGCGGTGATGCCGTCCTGTTCACTGTAGGTATGGTTGGTCTTGGCATCGTCAAAACCGTGATATCCCAGTGAGGAGTTGATGATATCCACCCCTACACTGTCAGCATACTCGGCAGCCTCCGCCCAGTAGTCCTCTTCGGCAAGGCTCTCGGTGCGCTCGTCCTCGCACCTCACCAGAAGATATTCCGCCTCGGTAGCTGTTCCCATATAATAATAAGGTGTATTGGCTGCCATTGTAGACAACACCATCGTGCCGTGGTCCATCTCCTGGAACACATTGTCCGACCCTGGAACCACGAAGTCCTTGACACCCGCCAAGCGGATGTCGTGCAGAGCCTGTATCTTGTCGACATTCATAAACCCGCCGTCGAACACCGCTATCATCATTCCCTTGCCACGGTATCCCTTGTCATGGAGGGCTTTACCGTTAAGGGCATGTATCTGCGCCTCGGCGGCACCGTTCTCCTTGCCCTGCATCTCCACGGTCTCCGTGTTCTTGCGCAGTCCGCTGCGGCGACGCTCACTGATACTGTCGGGCGAAGAGAACACCTTCAGTCGACGGTCTATAAAGGCGAGACCGTCGAGCCGGCGCAATTCTTTATCCTTGTGTATGCGTACCAGAAGGGTATTGTTCCATTTGCTGCTGCCCACTACCTCAATGCCAGCATCCTGCACCGCCTTGACGTAAGCCGGTGCCACAGGCAGGTCGGTACTGTCCACAGCAAGGCCCTGCCTTCTGCGCCGCTCTATGGAGCGAAGCGAGAGGAATTCCTCCGGTTTGGAGATGCTATAGGGAGAATGGGGTGCATCCTTGTCCTTGAGGTAGAGCCGGTACATGAGGGTCTTTCCGCCCGGATAGGATACCATTTCCGTAGCAGCCCCTGCCGTTAGCGGGCGAAGAAGAACGAGAAGGAAACAGAATAGATATAAGGTTTGCTTCATGCTTAAGATCATAGCCGTTATAGGGTTTGTCATGTCATTGTAACAAGTGTACAAAGTTACACGTTTCCTATGAGACCGCCAAATAAGTATGCTTCTTTTTGTCTTTTAAGGCCACGTCTTGGTATAAAAGCACACATTTGGGTATCGGGCTTACGCATCTATGAAATATTTTTTGTACTTTTGCAGTGTTCTAACGGTATTATAACACTGTTAGAAGAGATGTAAGCGTTACGTAAGACAAATGGAAAATAAACAAGCGACATTAGAACTGGGCACCAAGCCCGTGGGCAAGCTGCTGGTACAGTATGCCCTGCCCGCCATGATAGCGATGACGGCCTCTTCACTCTACAACATTGTGGACCGTGTGTTCATAGGTCAGGGGGTGGGAGCGATGGCCATCTCCGGACTCGCCATCACCTTCCCCTTCATGAACCTCACCGCTGCCTTCGGTGCCGGCATCGGCATCGGAGCATCCACAGCCATCAGCGTAAAACTTGGGCAGAAAGACTATGCCACGGCGCAGAACATTCTGGGAAACACTTTTTCGCTAAACCTTATTGTAGGTATCGGACTGAGCATTATCTGCCTGCTCTTCCTTGACCCTATCCTGCGGTTCTTCGGAGCGAGCGACCAGACCATCCCCTATGCCCACGAATATATGGTCATCATACTGTTGGGCAACGTGATAAGCCACATGTACTTCGGCATGAATGCCCTGCTCAGGGCTGCCAGCAAACCCAAGCAGGCCATGTTTGCCACCATCTTCACGGTGGTGATGAACGTGGTGCTCGATGCACTCTTCATTCTCGGTTTCGGCTGGGGCATACGGGGTGCAGCCATCGCTACCATCCTCTCGCAGTTCATGGCGCTGTGCTGGCAGTTCAAGCTATTCAGCAACAAGGACGAACTGCTCCACTTCAAGCGCGGCATCTACCGTCTGAAGAAGAATCTCGTGGAGCACATCATCGCCATCGGCGTGTCACCGTTCCTTATGAACGTGTGCGCCTGCGTCATCGTCATCTTCATGAACAACCAGTTGGTACGCTTCGGCGGTGACCTCTCGGTGGGTGCCTACGGCATTGCCAACGGCATCGCCATGGTGTTCGTCATGCTGGTAATAGGCATCAACCAGGGCATGCAGCCCATTGCCGGATACAATTTCGGTGCACAAAAGATAGACCGTCTGATGCGTGTACTCACCCTCGGCATCCTTGCCGCCACTGCCCTGATGGTGGTGGGCTGGCTGATAGCCATGTTCCTGCCCTACTACTGTGCCAGACTGTTCACTACCGACAAGACACTGATAGAGATGGGCATCAAGGCCATCAGAGTGATGATGTTGTGTTTCCCATTCATCGGATTCCAAATGGTGGTAACCAATTTCTTCCAGTGTATTGGAAAAGTGAAGATAAGCATTTTTCTGTCACTGTCCCGACAGATGCTCATTCTCCTGCCGCTCCTGGGTGTCCTGCCCCTGATGTGGGGCATTGAGGGTGTATGGTACAGTATGCCTCTCTCCGACTTTGCTGCCACTGTCATCGCTGCAGTCATCATGGTATGGTACATGAAGAAGCTTAAAAAGGTAAAAAAGTAAAAAGGTAAAAAGAGGGCATACGCCGTGAGAGTGAAGAGAGAAGAATCCAACGGCAAAGGTATCTGTAGGAGGTACAGCGCCCCCGCTGTACCACCTCAAGCAAGAATGGCTGTTGCCTCTTAACTTCTCTAACTTCCCTTAACTTCTTTAACGCCAAGTACACAGACAACCGAGACAACTCAGACAACATAAACAACAAAGATGCTGCAGCGGCAGCAGAAAAAAGTTGTATAAGTTGTATTTGTTGTATAAGTTGTCGGTTGACACGCAAAAAAGGCTGTTGTCTTAACTCCTTTAACTCCTTAAAAGTTCTCCTTAAAAAACCTCCTTAACCCCAAATAACAAAACACATGAACAAGAAGATTATTATCAACGTAGGTCGCCAGATAGGAAGCGGCGGTCATATCATAGCGGAGAAACTGGCAGAGGACTTCAGCTGCAAGTGCTACGACCGCGAGCTGCTGAACCTTGCAGCCAAAGAGAGCGGCTTCTCAGCCAAGTTCTTCGAACAGAACGATGAGCAGAAAGGCTTTCTGCGGTCACTCTTCAGCACGCACCTGCCCTTCCTGAGCGGCAGCACTTTCTACCACAACGACTTCTCACAAGAGGGACTTTACAAGTTTCAGAGCGATGCCATCAGGCGGGCTGCCGACGAGGGCAACTGCGTGTTTGTCGGCCGCACAGCCGACTATGTGCTGCGCGAATACCAGAATGTGGTGAACGTGTTTATCACTGCCAACATGGAAGACCGCATCAAGGCTGTGAGCGAGCGTAGGGGCATCACGTCCGAGGCTGCCCGCAAATACATAGAGAACCACGAGAGTGAGCGTGCCTCCTACTACAACTATTATACGGGCAAGCAGTGGGGACACAGCGAGAGCTACGACCTCTGTATCAACAGCAGCCTGCTGGGAATGGAAGAAACGGTGAAGTTTATCGCCGGGTTTATCAGGAAGAAGTTCAACTTAGAGGAGTTAAAGGAGTCAAGAAGTTAAGACAAATGTTTTGTAGCCAATCATTTTGACTAAAGAAATCAGCAGCTGCAACTATTGTCTTAACTCCTTCCAACTCCTTAATTCCCCCAAACAAAAACAACAATGAAGAAGATTATGCTTTTGGGCTCAGGCGAACTGGGCAAGGAATTCACCATCGCAGCCAAGCGTGCAGGCCAGTACGTGATAGCATGCGACAAGTATGACAACGCACCCGCCATGCAGGTAGCCGACGAAAGAGAGGTTTTCTCTATGCTCGACGGTGATGCGCTGACGGCTGTCGTGGAGAAGCACCGCCCTGACATCATCGTGCCCGAGATAGAGGCCATCCGTACCGAACGGCTCTTCGACTTCGAGAAGGAGGGCATACAGATAGTGCCGTCAGCCCGCGCCGTAAACTACACGATGAACCGTCGTGCCATCCGCGACCTTGCCGCCAGGGAACTGGGACTGCGCACAGCCAAGTATTTCTATGCCAAGACTTTCGAGGAGTTTAAGAACGCTGCCGACGAGATAGGGTTCCCCTGCGTGGTGAAACCCCTGATGAGTTCGAGCGGTCACGGCCAGAGCTACGTCCACAACGACGACGAACTGAAGGAAGCCTACAAGGAAGCGATGGAGGAAGGCCGTGGCGACGTGAAGGAAGTAATCATCGAGGAGTTTATCGACTTCGACTCTGAGTTTACCCTTCTCACCATTACCCAGAAAGACGGTCCTACCCTCTTCTGCCCACCCATCGGCCATGTGCAGAAAGGCGGCGACTACCGCGAGAGTTGGCAACCGTTCCAGTTGCCCGACGAAGCACTGAAGCAGGCACAGCATATCGCTGCTGAGGTAACGAAGGCTTTGACGGGTGCCGGTCTCTGGGGAGTCGAGTTCTTCTTGAGCAAGCAGGGTGAGGTCATCTTCTCCGAGTTGAGTCCCCGTCCGCACGATACGGGCATGGTAACACTGGGACACACCACCAACCTCAGCGAGTTTGAGCTTCACTTCCGCGCCGTGATGGGCTTGCCCATCGCAGGCATCCACCTGGAGCACATCGGTTGCTCTGCCGTCATCCTCTCTCCCGAGGAAAGCACAGCGCCACTCAACTACAACCTCCTCGATGCCCTCAAGGAAGACCATACCCGCATCCGCATCTTCGGCAAGCCCGAGGCACATGTAGGACGCCGCATGGGCGTGGTGCTCTGCTATGGCGAACAGGGCGACAGCATGGATGCCCTGCGCGACAAGGCCAAGCGACTGGCCAAGACCGTGCTGGGAACTGACCCTTATATGAAGAAATGAGAGACATAGGAAGAATCATTGATTTGCCCCACCAAAAAGACAACAAGGGAATCTACACATCTGTAGACTCCCTTGTAGGCGTACCCTTTGACATCAAGCGCACTTACTGGACTTACGACATCCCGGCAGGAGCAGCCCGTGGCGGTCATGCCCACAAGGAATGTCTTGAGGTTATCATCGCTGCCAGCGGTTCGTTTACTGTCACCATAGATGACGGAAACAAGAAGGAAACTTACCTGCTGAACCGCCCAGACCAAGGACTGCTGGTATACACGGGTGTTTGGCGTACTCTACAAGACTTCGCCACTGGTTCCGTTTGTCTCGTCTTGGCATCCGACCTATACGATGCCGATGACTATATCTACGAATACGATGATTTTCTGACTTACGCAAAAGAGAACAATGGCATTTGAAATCAAAAGATATGACGGCAGCAAAGACAAGGAAGAATGGAACCTGTTTGTGAAGGACAGCAAACAGGGCACCTTCCTATTGGACCGCTCGTATATGGACTACCACAGCGACCGCTTCACCGACCATTCGCTTCTCATCTACAGACAGGGCAAACTCTATGCCTTGCTCCCCGCCAACGAGCGAGACCATACGCTCTACTCCCACCAAGGACTCACCTACGCCGGACTGCTGACTAGCGCCAAGGCTACAACCGAAGACATCTGCCAAGTATTCATCGCCATCAATGCCTATCTGAAATCAGCAGGTTTCCAAAAGATCGTCTACAAGGCCATCCCCTGGATTTACCACCAGATACCCGCTGAGGAAGACCTCTATGCCATCGTCAAGGAATGTCATGCCCACATCACCGTGCGCAACATAGCCTCCGTCATCGACATGAGCCATCCACTCAAATGGAGAAGAGACCGCCACTATGGAGCCAACAAGGCGGCGACCGAGGGCATAACCATAGAGGAAAGCCAAGACTTCCCGGCCTTTTGGCAAATTTTGGAAGATAACCTGATGCTCACCTACCAAGCCAAGCCCGTACATTCCCTAGAGGAAATCCTGCTTCTCAAGTCGAGATTTCCTAAACAGATACGACTCTACGTCGCCAAACAAAAAGAAGATGTATTGGGTGGCACCTTGCTGTATATAACACCGCAAGTGGTACACGCCCAATACATCTCCGCCACTCCCCAAGGGAAACATAACCATGCCATCGATGCCATCTTCCGAAAACTGCTAAAAGAAGAATATAGAGACTGCCAATTCTTCGACTTCGGCACTTCCAACGAAGACGGTGGCAAGGTGCTCAACACCTCGCTCATCTATCAGAAGGAAGGATTTGGGGGAAGAGGTATTGTTTACGACACCTATGAATGGGAGCTGTAACATATAGCCTTTACTTGACTGAGTGGTACGGCGGGGGCGCCGTACCTCCTAGTGAATACCTTTTCTGTCAAAATTGGTAACTGTAGGAGGTACAGCGCCCTCGCTGTACCAAATAAAAAGCATGGCACCCTCGCAGTACCATGAATGGTTGATATTAAACAAGCACCACGGTGACTCCCCTCGCAGCCTGTGCTCCCATCACAAGGGCTTGCTCGATATCGGCTGTCTTGCTGGGACCGGAGATGAATGTGCCAAAATTGTATTTCGGATCCATCTTGATACGGGCGTAAGCCTCGTGCATATTATTGACCACGTTCTTCTTTTCCAGAAATATCACGAGATATTCCGAAATGAAGAGGATGGCCTTCTCCTTCATAGTCTGCGGAATCCAGATGCAAGCATTCTCCGCCACACCCACTTCTCCCCGAACGATGCCCACATCGGTACCGTTCAGGTCGTTGGCCTCGGCAACAGTGTCGGGGTTCTTTTGGGCGATGGTAATCCCGGGCAAGTTGGAGGCAAAGGTCTTGGCTTCGGGGTAAGCCTTCTTTACCAACTCGTCAAGGCTCTCACCCTCCTCAGCCACAATCACCTGTCCACCAGCCGTCTTCGTAGCCTCCACAAACTGCTGCAAGGTATCCTCATACTGGATGCCCTTCACCTCAGCCTCGGGCTTATCATATTGAATATGCGTATTCTTACGCAACTTGTTCAGAAAATCTTCTTTCTTCATTATTTCCTTCTAACTAATGAATTCTTCACTCTTCGTTCTTCACTCTTCACTTACTTCACCTTTCCTTCCTTCCATAATTGGTGAAACGATTTCTTGGCAAACTCAGGCATGGCGTGTCCAAAGGCCCAGGCATTGAGGCCGCCCATGCCAGCCATACAATCAGGCACCAAGTTGGCGAGTGGCGCAAACTTCAAGGCGGTGGTATAGAGTGCCGGACGGTCGAAGAGATACTTCATGCCGCACGACATCGCCTTCTTCACAGGGTCTGCCTTGCCCAATTTCTCCAAACTCTGTCGCCATACATAGATCTGCGAACCAGGGCTTACCTTCGATGGGCATACATTGTCGCAAGAGAGGCACAATGTACAGGCTGACACATTATCCGAATACTGCTGGGGATTCTTCAACATACCGAGGTTCACGCCGATGGGACCTGGTATAAAGTAGGTATAGCTATATCCGCCCGAACGGCGATACACAGGGCAAGTGTTCATGCAAGCACCGCAGCGCATACACTTCAACGTCTGCCAGTGGTCCTTGTCGGCAAGGATGTCGCTCCTGCCATTGTCCACCAACACCACGTGCATCTCGGCACCCGGACGAGCCTGACGGAAATGAGAGGTAAAAGTAGTGGTGGGCTGACCCGTACCGCAACGGCAAAGCAAGCGTTGGAACACGGCCAACGACTTGTAGTCGGGCACCAGTTTCTCGATACCCATCGCCACAATGTGGAGCTTGGGCATGGAAGTACTCATGTCGGCATTTCCCTCGTTGGTACATACCACGCAGTCGCCCGTGGCAGCCACGCCGAAGTTGCAGCCCGTCATGCCAGCTCCAGCCTCCATAAACTGGTTGCGCAGATGATAGCGGGCGCAGCGAGTCAAGTATGTGGGGTCGTAGTTGCCTATCTCTTTGGAGATACCCTTCTCCTCAAACATCCTTCCCACCTCCTCGCGCTTCAGATGCACGGCGGGCATCACGATATGGCTGGGCTTCTGGTGAAGGAGCTGGATGATGCGCTCACCCAAGTCTGTCTCCACCACGTCGATGCCATGCTGTTCCAGATAGGGATTCATCTCACACTCCTCGGTAAGCATCGACTTCGACTTCACCATCTTCTTCACGTTATGGCTCTGCAAGATGTCGAGCACTATCTCGTTGAATTCCTGTGCATCCTTCGCCCAGTGCACTTTCACGCTGCGGCTCTCCAAATTCTTGGAAAACATATCGAGATAGTCGGCCAGATGGGTGATGGTGTGCTTCTTGATTTGCGAGGCATGCTCGCGTAGTTCTTCCCACTCAGGCACTTGCTGAGCCATCAGGTCTCTCTTCTGGCGCACCGACCAGAATGTATTGTCATGCCACGTGGTCTTCTCTACATCCTTGTTGAAGACAGCGGCTCTCTTGGAATGTTCTGTACTCATAGTCCTGCAGCTAATATTTGAACAACATGGATAAACTTGATTGGCAACTTCTCCTTCTTGGCGATGCCCGCCATGTGCATCAGGCAGGAGGAATCAGGCCCCGTCACGTATTCAGCACCCGTAGCCATGTGGCGGCGTATCTTGTCCTCGCCCATGCGGGTGGAGACTGCCGGTTCCTCAATGGAGAACATACCGCCGAAACCGCAGCACTCATCCTTGCGCTCCGGTTCGTGTATGGTAATGCCTTCCACCTTATTCAATAAGTCTATAATCTTGTTGAAGGGTTTGATGTGGCGCTCCGAAGGCGACGACAAGCCCAACTCGCGCACACCATGGCAACTGTTGTGGACACTCACCACATGGGGGAACTTGCCCGGCACATGGTCTACCTTCAGTACGTCATGAAGAAACTCCACAATGTCCATAATCTTATCTGAGGAAACACACTCGTGCTTACCCTCCAGAATCTTAGGGTAATACACCTTGACATAAGCGGCGCATGAGGCCGATGGAGCCACGATGTAATCGTAGTCCTTGAAGAGCTGGTCGAAACTCCCGATCACCTTTTCCGACTTATCCTGAAAACCTGCGTTTGCCATCGGCTGGCCACAGCAAGTCTGCTTTTCGGGATATCCTACATCCAAGCCATAATGCTTGAGCAACTTGTATGTGGCCACGCCAGCCTCCGGGTAGAGGGCGTCCACATAGCAAGGGACGAATAATCCGACTTTCATAGTTGACAATATAAATCTTGTTAGCCTTTTTATAATAATGTACTGCAAAGGTAACAAATAATCGGCAGACGGGGGAACGGCAAAAAGACGAATGCCCGGCGTTGATTTTATTTAACGCTCGTACTTGCCCCTTTGACAACTGCATGTTGCAAACAGGAGGCAAACAACGGGAATCAGTCATTACTAATGACACAGCCTTGTCATTACTAATGACCAAGGCTCGTCATTATTAGTGACCAAGGCCCGTCATTACTATGACCGATTGGGATGGGCGCAGTGAGATGCTGCACCTATTACGATTGCCTTTGCCTGACTGAATGGTACGGCGAGGGCGCCGTACCTCCTACAACACCCTCGCTGTACCAAAATTTCCAGCAAGTGTTGGCTACAATAGGAGGTACAGCGCCCCCGCTGTACCAAATTGGTCCGCTATATAAAGAGAAGACTCTTACGGAATGGAACTTCCCATAAGAGTCTTCTCTTTATATGATTGTAACAATGCAGTTACCTGCGCCTTACTTTACCGTAACCTTGATGGTACGTGAACCGTTCTTGACAATGTTCACACCCTTCTGCGGATGATCGAGACGGCGACCGTTGAGGTCGTAAATCTCGGTCTTGCCGTCGGTGTTGTTAAGGGCGTCGACAACATTGTCAATACCTGTTCCGTCGTCAACCTTGATATTGAGAACAGATGCATACTGCGCACCTTCCTCGTCTGGCGTGATATAAGCGCAGAACGGCTTGACAGCCACACTCCCTTCCTCTACGCCGGGAGCCTTACAGAACTTGTCTCCGTTGAGGTAGTAGCTGTTGCCGTCGGCAAGATAGGTCGTGTCGAATGTACCTGTGAGGAGACCATCGTTGGGTGCTACAACAACTTTTGAGTTCTTGACACTTACCAAGTTCAATGTCTCCTGAGTGGTTACCCTTCTGGCGAAAATGAGGGGAGTACCGGCTTCTATGGTGCCCGTAGTCACTTCTTTGACAATGACGTTGTCGTTATCGATATGGTCGATGGTATAGAAGTAACACCCGGTGAATGAATTTTCCTCCACATCGAATGAGAACGGCAAGCAGAGCGTACCCCACTTCTCTTTCAAGGAGCGAGAGTAACGAGCTTGGTTGTCGTCGGCAAACCAGAATTCTGCGTCAGACTGGAAATTGTCCTTGGCATACTGATTGTCGATATATATATTTTCATAGCAGAAAGGATGGGTTTGCTTACTGTTCTGGTCGATATTATACGTTTTGTCACCCACGCGGAAATGCTGGCGCAAGGTAAGGTATCCCCATCCGGTGTACGAAGCATAATCCTTGTTCTGTTTCTTATAACCATCATAGTAATTCGGCAATTTCTTACAATAATAGAACATATTGTTACTCTGTGTAACCTTATCAACAGTGAAATCCTTGGTGACGTAGATGTTCTGCGTCGCACTACAGCAGTCAAACATAGAAGTCATGTCTGTCACTTCCCTGGTATCGAAGTGGGTAAGGTCGAGGCTGGTAAAGGCTCCGTCCTCGAACATGTGACTCATGTTGGTAACGCCTTCGGTGTTCAGATTCTCCATGCCTTGGAGTTCCTTTGCGTAGCTCAGACAACAGAACAGATAACTCATGTCGGTGGTCTTGTAATCGGCAAAGCTCTCGTCGATTACTGCCTTCTGTGCATATTTACAGTCGCCGCTCCAGCCAGATGTAGGCTTGTAGAGATAAGCGTAATCCCAGTCGCCGGTACGGTCATAATAGAATGTGGCTGTTCTGCTGGCTGAGCTGTAGGAAGCCCATACAAACGGTACCGGCTGAGAGAAGTATCCGCCGTCGAGGATGTATTTGGCCTTGCCAATGCCATAATAGTTTTCCTTATTGCTAACATAATACTTCTTGAGATTGGCGCAGCCGTAGAACAGGCTGTCACTCTTGAGGACATTTGTTGTAACAAAAGCGTCGCTCACTACGATTTCCTTCAAGTTGTTGCAGCCATAGAACATATACGTCATGTCCATAACCCTTGAGGTATTGAACGAAGTAAGGTCAAGTACGGTGAGCTGCTTGTTGTTACAGTTATGGAACATGTACTCCATAGTGGTTACGGCCTCCGTGTTCAGGTTGGTAAGTCCCTGTATCTCCGTAAGGTTCACCATACTGTCGAACCACTTGTAGCATGTAACAGGACGTACATCCAGGAAGTCTTCGTAGAAGATGACCTTCTTTATCTTGTCGGCACGCTCATTCCATGCCGGAGTAAGGTCATATTGGCTGCCGTCAGGGAGATAATAGACATCTGTGGCATCTATGATTCCTTTCAGTTTGTCATGGCGGAAAGTCAGCGATCCGTCGGACTCCTGGTATTCTACCCATGTGACAACGGGGATTACATCCCAGTTGTTGAGATAGCCGCCCTTGGACGTGTCGCAAGCCTTCTCCTTGTCGTGTGCATCGGAATTGTTGTAGTTCTTAAGCTTGACACACCCGGTAAACATGTTCTGAGACTGCTCTACAGCATCTGTAGAGAAACTGTTGGTGACAAAGATGTTCTTCAGGCTACTGCAGTTGTTGAACATTCCCTGCATATTCGTCACTTTAGCAGTATTGAATTTGCTGAGGTCGAGCGAGGTAAGATTCTCGCAGTTGTAGAACATGGCCTGCATGGATACTACTGCGGAGGTGTTGAGGTAAGCGAGACCCTCGATGGACGCAATCTGGTTCATGCCTGAGAACCAGCTTACGCAATACTCAGGACAGACTGAGGCAAATTCCTGGTTGAACTCTACCTTCTTCACATCTGCTGCCTTGCTTATCCAGGCTGGGGTGGTATTGCCAGGCAGCACACACGCTATTTCTGACGTGGTGTAGTATTTCTGGTTGTCATTGTGGAAAGTAAGGGTGCCGTCAGCATATTCTACCCATGGCAGGGCGGAGGCTTCTACGATATTGAGGTAACCCTTCTGCTTCACATCCAGTGCTTTCTCCTTGCCTACGACAGAGGCATCATAGTTGGGCAAGTTAACGCAGCCCTTGAACATGTCAGTAGCGTCGCATGTGCTTACGGGGAGGAACTTGTCGCTTACATAGATAGAGTCCAGCGAAGAGCATCCGTTAAACATGTCCTTCATGGACATCACCTTTGAATTGTCAAACTTTTTGAGGTCGAGGAATGACAACGACTTGCAGTCGTGGAACATCGACTCCATGTTGGTAACCTTGGCGGTCTTGAATTGGGACAACTCAAGTTCTTTCAGAGACTGGCAACCGGCGAACATCTCTGCCATGGAGGTCACGTTCTGGGTAACGAATCTGCCGGTCGGAAGCGAAGTAAGCTGCGAGCAGTTTCTGAACATTCTGCTCATATCCTCTGCGTTTTCAGTCATGAAGTCCTTGAAATTAAGCGAGGTAAGTCCCGTACAGCCGTCAAACATTCCCCTCAGGCTCTTCACGTCCCTAACCAAGAAATTATTGTTGATATCGAGCGAGGTGAGCGATTTACAACCGGCAAACATTTCTGTCATGTCGGTAGTCTTTGAGGTATTGATATAATCCAGACCTTCTATAGTTGTGAGACGGCTCATTCCGCTAAACCAATAGGCGGTTGACGGAACTTCTGCCGCTATAAAATCGCTACCGATAATTACCTTCGTTACGCGGGCGGCAACGGTTTCGCTATTGTCTTCAGAACCTGTGGTGTCTGTAAGCCAGTCGGGCTTTCCGGATGTCGGCACATCATACGATACGCCAGCGGTGATATAGGGTTTCCAGCCGTCATAACGGAACGTCAGGCTGCTGTCGGATGCATTATACAAAGCCCATGGTTTCTTTTCCGCCTGGTCCATATTGGTAAGCAAAACGGAAGCCTGGGCCTTGTCCACCACCTTTTCATTATAATTTGGCAACGAAGTACAATTACAGAACATCTGATTAGAGTTCGTCACACTATCCAGCTTGAACTTGTCTGAAACAAGGATATATTTCAGCTCTGTACAGCCATTGAACATTTTTTCCGATGTGGTAACTTTCCTCGTATCGAAACTGGTCAGGTCAAGCGAATCCAACGACGTGCCAGCGAACATTTCGCTCATGTCGGTTACTTTGCTGGTATCGAAATGGCGTAAGTCGATGTTCTTCAGGCCTGAAGAACCTCTGAACATAGCCTGCATGGAAGTAACCTCTGATGTGTTGAGATATTCCATGCCTGTGATTTTTTCCAAAGCAGGCATATTCTTGAACCAATGACCGCAGTATGTCGGACGCGCCGAAGCGAATTCCGGCTCGAAGATAACCCTTTTGATCTTATGTGCATACACATTAACGTTTGACCATTCAGGCCAGCCCTTGTCAGGGAGTTTCCACGCATCGTCTGCTTTGTCGATTTTGTCGTTATAATGGAATGTCAAGACAGTACAATCACTTGACAATTCCACCCACGGTATTACTTCCGCCAACATGTAGGAAGGTGCCACAAGCAGCAACATCAGCAAGGCCGCTCGTGCAATGAATGTAATCTTTTTAACCATAAATTTGAATTAGTAAAATATTTCTGTGTATTATCTTTTACCATACAGTCACTCTCGAACACACAACAAGTTGTCGTGCCTTTAATTGCTGCAAAATTAATAATTCTTTTCTATTAAAGCAAGCATGCCTTTCGTTTTTTATTTTCTTTTTCACAATTCCCTTATCTCGTTATTTTGTTGTATCTTTGCAAACCGAAAACAAGAAAAGAGACATGATAGTTTGTATCGCAGAGAAACCCAGCGTAGCCAAAGACATTGCCCGCATCATAGGTGCCAACTCGGCACGCGACGGATATATGGAAGGCAACGGATACCAGGTAACGTGGACTTTCGGTCACCTGTGTGAACTGAAAGAGCCGGACGACTATACCCCTATGTGGAAAAGGTGGAGCCTCTCCGCCCTGCCCATGATACCGCAGCGCTTCGGCATCAAGCTCATCAACGACCAGGGCATCAAGAAGCAGTTTGCCACCATAGAACGCCTCATGCAGGCTGCTGACAGTATCATCAACTGTGGTGACGCCGGACAGGAAGGAGAACTGATACAGCGATGGGTGATGCAGAAAGCCGGAGCCAAATGCCCTGTCAAGCGACTGTGGATATCGTCCATGACCGACGAGGCCATACGGCAGGGATTCCAGGAGCTGAAGGACCAAAGCGACTACCAGCCCCTCTACCTCGCCGGACTTTCGCGCGCCATAGGCGACTGGATTCTCGGCATGAACGCCACACGTCTCTACACGCTGAAGTACGGGCAGAACAGGCAGGTGCTGAGCATCGGGCGAGTGCAGACACCTACCCTTGCCCTCATCGTAAACCGGCAGAAGGAGATAGACCATTTCGAACCGGAACCCTACTGGGTTCTGGCCACCATCTACCGCGACACGCAGTTTACTGCCACCAGCGGCAAGTTTACGAGCAAGGAAGAGGGCGAGAAAGCCTTCAGTACCATAGATGGCAAGCCCTTTACCGTCACCGATGTGAGCAAGAAGAAAGGCAGCGAGGCACCACCCCACCTCTACGACCTCACCTCACTGCAGGTAGACTGCAACAAGAAGTTCAGCTATTCGGCTGACATGACCCTCAAACTCATACAGAGCCTCTACGAGAAGAAAGTAACGACCTATCCGCGTGTGGACACCCAGTACCTGTCGGACGATATCTACCCCAAGTGCCCGCAGATACTCAACGGCGTGAGCCAGGCTCGTACCTTCGGCATGCAGAAGTACCTGCCCCTGGTGAAGAGGCTCGTGGAGACGTGCGGCAAGAAACTGCCCAAGAGCAAGAAGGTGTTCGACTCGTCCAAAGTGACCGACCACCATGCCATCATCCCTACTGGCGTAACACCCTCCGGACTTACCGACATGGAGCAGAACGTATACGACCTCGTAGCCACGCGCTTCATCAGCGTCTTCTATCCCGACTGCAAGTTTTCCACCACCACCGTACTGGGACAGGTTATCAACACCGACGGGGAGAAAGAAGAAAAAATAGAATTCAAGGTAAGCGGCAAGGAGATTCTCTCGCCCGGATGGCGTGAGGTATATGCCAAGGAGAACAAGTCGGCAGACGACGATACCGACGCTACCGATACCACCGCCAAGAAGGAGAATGTAGAGGAGCGCACGCTGCCCTCGTTCGTAAAGGGAGAAACAGGACCCCACACCCCTACCCTCACCGAGAAATGGACCACCCCGCCCAAGTACTATACCGAGGCCACACTGCTGCGCGCCATGGAGACCGCGGGCAAGTTTGTCGATGACGAAGAACTGCGTGCCGCACTCAAGGAGAACGGTATCGGAAGACCGTCCTCCAGGGCAGGCATCATAGAGACCCTCTTCAAGCGCCACTACATACAGCGCCAGCGCAAGAACCTCATAGCTACTCCCACGGGCATCGAACTGATAGACACCATCAAGGAAGACCTACTGAAGAGTTGCGAACTGACCGGTATCTGGGAAAAACGACTGCGCGACATAGAGCACAAGAAATACGACCCGGCCGAGTTTATCAACGGTTTGAAGGAGCAGATAACACACATCGTCAACGATGTACTCGCCGACAACAGCAACCGCCACGTTGCCATCACCACCGACGAAGACACCAAGAAGAAAAAGAAGGAGCCTGCCAAGAAGAAAGCCGCACCCAAAAAGACGGCAACCAAGAAAAACGACAACAGCATCGTAGGCCAGCCATGCCCGCTCTGCGGAAAGGGAACCGTCATCAAGGGGAAAACGGCATACGGATGCAGCAACTGGAAGGCGGGGTGCCAGTACCGGCAACCCTTCGCCGACATGTAGCAGCTATGTAACCGATATGTAAATTTACACATTTAGAAAGTGGCATATATAATAATATGTATCGCGCGTACGTTATTATATATAAATGGAGTTACACAAATACAGATGAACAGACACTACCGCTTCCTATACATCATGATGCTGTGCTGCATACTGACAACAGCATGCGGCATAGACCGCAATATCAAGAAGGGCGAGAAGTACCTCGCCCTGGGCGAATATTACGATGCCGCCGACCAGTTTAAGCGGGCATACAGTCGCACTCCCGCCAAGGAGCGCGACAACCGTGGCAAACGTGCCCTGAAAATGGCGCAGTGTTACGAGCGCATCAATGCCACGCCCAAAGCCATCGCTGCCTACCGCAATGCCATACGCTACGGACAAGCCACCACGCAGGACCAACTCGCCTACGCACGCCTGCTGCTCAAGAACGGTGACTACAGGCAGGCAGAAAAAGAGTTTACGGCTCTCCTCGACTCCATGCCCGGCAACATACTCGCCAAGAACGGACTCCTCTCGGCACGGAAGGCACCGGAATGGAAGAAACAGGGAAGCCGATACACTGTGAAGCGCATGGAACAGTTCAACTCCCGCCGGCACGACTACTCGCCCATGCTCTACGGTGACGACTTCGACCGACTCTACTTCACCTCTACACGCAACGAGGCACAGGGCGACGAACTGAGCGGCATCACCGGCACCAAGGCAGGCGACATCTTCTACTCGGAGAAGGACGACAAGGGAAAGTGGAGCAAGCCCGAGGCCATCGGCACCGGACTGAACACCGACTACGACGAGGGGGCATGCTGTTTCTCGCCCGATGGCAGTACCATGTACCTCACACAGTGTACTACCGACCCTACCTCGCCACGCTATGCCACTATCGTTAACTCACCGCGCTCTGATGCGGCATGGGGAAAGGCTACACAGTTGGAGATTACACGCGACACACTGAGCAGTTATGCACACCCCGCCGTCAGCCCCGATGGCGAATGGCTGTATTTTGTCAGCGACATGCCGGGAGGCATGGGCGGTCTCGACATCTGGCGTATCAGACTCACCGCCGCCGGACTGGGCGGTGTGGAAAACCTCGGTGAGCCAATCAACACGCCGGGCGACGAGATGTTCCCTACGTTCCGCCCCAACGGCGACCTCTATTTCAGCAGCAACGGACACGTGGGCATGGGCGGTCTCGACATCTACGTGGCAAAGGTGGACAGCAAGACCGGGAAATACAAGGTGCTGCACCCGGGCTATCCGCTCAACTCGGAAGGCGACGACTTCGGCATGACGTTCGAAGGACTGCACAACCGCGGGTTCTTCTCTTCCAACCGCAAGGACGGAAGGGGGTACGACCATATCTACTCCTTCGACAACCCGGAGATAGTGACCACCATCAAGGGATGGGTTTACGAAATGGGGGGCTACGAACTGCCGGCGGCACAAGTCACCGTCGTGGGCAACGACGGCACCATGAAGAAGCTGTCTGTCAAGGGCGACGGTTCTTTCACCATGCCCATACGGGAAAAGGTAGACTACCTCGTCATGGCTTCGTGCAAGGGATTCCTCAACCACAAGGAGGAACTGCGCATTGACTCTACTGCCACCGAGAGCCGGGAGTATACCCTACAGTTCCCCCTGGCATCCATTACCGCCCCTGTTCTCATTGACAACATCTTCTACGAGTTTGACAAGGCTACGCTCACACCCGCCAGCACCAAGGCACTCGACGAACTCGTCAACCTGCTGAAGGAGAACCCCAATGTCACCATCGAACTGAGTGCCCACTGCGACTACAAAGGCAGTGCCGAATACAACAAACGGCTGTCGCAGAAACGTGCCGAGGCAGTAGTGGACTACCTCATCAAGCACGGCATAGAGAAGGAGAGGCTTACCCCCGTGGGCTACGGATGGGAACAGCCCAAGACCATACGAAAGAAGGTGACCGAGAAATACAAGTGGCTGAAAGAGGGTGACAAGCTCACTACCGACTTCATCAAGAAGCAAACCAAGGAGCACCAGGAGATATGCAACCAGATGAACCGCCGTACCGAGTTTATCGTGCTGCGCACCACCTACGGTCTCTTCGACAAACAGGGTAACCTCAAGGTACAACCCAAACCCAAGAAGAAAGAGAACAAGCAGGGCGAAGACACCTTCGACATCGACTTTTAGAGACACCAAGCGGAGATTTTCCATAACACGCCAATATTCACACGACAAACATGACACGCAACCTACCTGAGGAGTTCACCACATACACACGCCAACTGATGGGCGACAGTCTGTTCAGCCAACTGACGGACGGCATCAACAGCGATGCCACGCCCACAAGCATCAGGCTCAACCCCTTCAAGACGCCACAGGGCACATACGCCACACTGCAAGAGGAGGATGTGCCATGGTGCCCACTCTACGGCAGATACCTGAGCGCGAGACCCAACTTCACCTTCGACCCGCTCTTCCATGCCGGACTATACTATGCACAGGAAGCCTCCTCGATGATGGTAGACCTCGCAGTGCGCCAACTCATACACCAGCCCGTAACTATGCTCGACCTCTGCGCGGCACCGGGAGGCAAGTCGACGGCATTGAGGGCTGCCCTGCCTGAAGAGAGCCTGCTCGTCAGCAACGAACCGATGCGCACACGTGCACAGATTCTGGCAGAGAACATGCAGAAGTTCGGACACCAGGATGTCATCGTCACAAACAACTATCCACGCGACTTCCAAAAGGCGGGAATCCTTTTCGATGCTATCCTTGCCGATGTGCCCTGCTCGGGCGAAGGTATGTTCCGCAAGGACGAAGGAGCCATAGAAGAATGGTCTGTACAGAACGTGAAGCAGTGTGCCCAACTGCAGCGTGACATCGTGCGCGACATCTGGCCGTGCCTCAAGCCCGGCGGACTGCTCATATACAGCACCTGCACTTTCAATGCACACGAGGACGAGGAAAACGTGGCATGGATAGCACAAGAAATGGATGCCGACCATGTCTCTCTCGACACAGACCCTGCATGGGGCATCACAGGCAACCTGACGGAGAAAAGCGAAGGCTCTTTCCCGGTATACCGTTTCCTGCCCGGAAAGACGAAAGGCGAAGGACTCTTTCTTGCCGTACTGCGCAAGCGGGATGACGATGACAACACCCTAGCCACCGCCAGTCATACAGCAAAAAGCAAGAATAACGACAGAAAGAACAAGGAGAAGCATGACCTAAAATCCGGCAACTTGCCCGACAACTGGCTGGACAACGCCACAGAGCGACAAACCGCCGACTTGGCCGGCACGCTATGTGCCATACCCACGAGTTGGTTACCCACTTACCAGAAAGCCGCCGACACACTGAAGATACTTCACGCCGGCATACAGACGGGAACAAGAAAGGGGAAAGACTTTATCCCGGCACAGGGACTGGCGCTCTCCCCCCATCTGCAGAGAGACAACTTCCCCTGTGCTGAGCTGAGCTACACCGATGCCTTGCGTTTCCTGCGCAAGGAAGCTGTCAATCTGCCCGAAGGCACACCGCGCGGATACGTACTTGTTACCTACAGGGGCATTCCGTTGGGATGGGAAAAGAACATAGGAAACCGTGCCAACAACCTCTACCCGCAAGAATGGAAAATAAAGAGCGCCCACGTGCCGCAGGAAGACACACCCGTCATAGTATGGTAAAAAACACCCCCCAAGAACACTACTACCACCCATGTCCATCAATATTATAGTCTGCATGGCAGAAAACGGAGCCATTGGAGCAGACAACCAACTGCTCTACACCTTGCCTGAAGACATGCAACGGTTTAAGCAACTCACTACCAGCCACACCGTCATCATGGGCAGGAACACCTACTTGTCACTACCCCACGGTGCACTGCCCCACAGGCGCAACATCGTACTGAGCACCACCCTCAAGGCAGTACCCGGCTGCGAGGTATACCCCAGCACAAAAGAGGCGCTTGCCCATATTGACCCTGAAGAAGAACTGTTCGTCATGGGAGGAGAAGAGGTGTATCGCACCCTGCTTCCTTTAGCCTCACGCCTCTACCTTACAGTCGTACATGACACACCCAGCCATGCAGATACCTTCTTTCCTGCCACTGTCGGACAACTGTTGGTACAAGGATGGAGCATCGTTCTGCAAAAAGACATGCGGGAAGGAACACTGAATTATACTTTCCTCGACCTACGCAAACCCTAAAGGAGTGCTGAAAATATAATAGGGAAGAGGGGAACAATTGTCCTGCGAGTAAGTAAAATCGTCGGAATATGCACCACAAAACAAGGAAAAACGGATATTCCCCCTGAAAAAGCAAAATATACACCCCTGAAAAACATATAATCCCTATCTTTGCAATAGTTAATAACTCAAGGCATTGGGAAATGCTTTATCATCTTTTACTTATACAATATTTTGGAATAAAAGCCAGTCTGCAGATGTGCAAACTGGCTTTTGTATGTTACGTACCTTATGTATGTACTATATAAGTATCGAAGTGTGTCCTCCATTATCCCTCGCCGATGCTGTCAGGGTCCGGCATATCGAGCAGAGGCAACTGACGGTTGATGGCTGCATTGAAGGAAATGATCGTTTCGCTGCGTGAAAGTCCGAGCGGCTGCAACTTGTCGTGTATGATTTGCAGAAGATGATGGTTATTGACTGCGTATATCTTGATAAACATGTCCATGCCACCTGTAGTGTAATGGCACTCCACTACCTCGGGAATCTTCTTCAGTTCTTCCACAACATGGTCAAACTGCTCGGGGTTCTTGAGGTAAAGTCCTACATACGCACACGTCTGGTAACCTATCTTTTCCGGGTCTATCAGAAACTGCGACCCCTTGATAATACCCAAATTGGTCAACTTGGCCACACGCTGGTGTATAGCTGCACCACTCACATTACACATCCTCGCAACCTCCAGAAAAGGGATGCGGGCATCCTGTGCGATAAGCTTCAGTATTTGCTTGTCTAAGTAGTCTAATTGTTCTTTTGCCATAATCTATATTAATTTGCGTGCAAAGTTACCACTTTTATTTAACAATAGCAATGTTTTATGCATAAATAATCACAAATTAATATTATTCAACGCTTGTGCGGCCCTTATGCACCACTTGTGTACACTCTAAAAGGGAGTAGGATATAACTACAAAGCTACTTGCCCTTTTCCTCGGCAGCATAGTTTATCTTTGTTACCCGAGCCTGCCTCAGCGCCTGCTTCACATCCATCACCACCCCCATCGGCGTATTGCGGTCGGCACGTATGGAGACCGTCATCAACCGTTTGTCTTCTGCCGACATGCGTTGTTTCTCGGAAGTCATGTAGTCATGCACATCCTCGGGAGTAGCCAGTTTGTCGTTGAGCTGCACATACACGCCGCCCTCCTGAGGAGCAACGGTACGATCGGCATGCGACACACCTTTGGCTGGTTTGCCTATATAGACATACGACACAGCCGACTTGCGGGTAAGGCGGGTCAGTTGCTTGCCCTGCGGCACACGGTACTGCACCTTGAGCGTAACCTGCCGCATGTGCGTCACGATCATGAAGAAGAAAAGTACCGAAAAGATAAGGTCGGGCAAGGAAGACGTATTCAGTCCCGGCACTTCACGGATACGGCGGCGGAACATGCTCATGGCTTGCCTCCTTCCTTGCTTTCGGCGGCAGAGTTACTATCGGGCTTCTGCTCTTCCGCATCAGCACTCACACTGCGGTCGCCATAGGTACGTGCTTTGGCATACGACTCGGCAATGCGCTGCGGCACAGCCTTGCGTACCTGGTCCTTGTCGGAGGAAGAGAGTTGGGAGAAAGTCTTGCGATAGTGTTTACGGGCATAGTCGCTCCGCAACTGACTATATGCCATGGCTATGTAGTTCTGCATACGGAAATAGTCATCGTAGCATGCCTCGCGGTCGCAATCTATGGAAATGAGATGCTTTGCCCCCAAGCGGTTGACGAACAACACCACCTCCTGCTGGAGTCGTTCCATGGGAAGAGGCTTTTCATTCACCAGCAACTTGCCGCCAGCCGTGAGGTGCAACTGCATGAGCGTCTTGCTGTCCACCTGCGTCTGCACGTTCTGTTGTTTCTCCGGCTCAGGTTCGGGAAGTTGGCGCACCATACCCTTGTCCACATCCATCGAGGTGGTGACAAGGAAGAAGATAAGCAGCATGAACGAAATGTCTGCCGTAGATGTAGTGTTGAGTCCTGGTACACCAAGCCGTTTGCGCATACCTCTTATCATATAGACATCTCCTTTTTTAAGTCAGCAGAAATCATAGACTGCCATTCCCTTTCTTATCCTTTCTCACATAGCGTGTCATGCCGAAAAGTACGGCAGCCACAGCAACAACCAGCAGTATGACAGCCACGCTGACGAACATGTCGCTCACCTTGAGCCACCACCAGTCGGTATAGTCACTGCCGTTCACCGTCATCGTGGCGGAAGAGCCAACGGCAAAGCATACCGCCAGAAGCACAAACGTAGCAAGCCACGTAATGCGTGATATTCTGCGGGCCGGCACACCGTTCTGCACGGCATCCTGCTGCTCAATGTGCAACCGTTGGCGGCGCACCATTCCTCCTGCCACCACTGCCAGGGCAAGTATCGGCATCACCACCATGAGCACGATCAGAGCATCAGTAAAAAGGGGAGCATTGAAATCGGGGTTTTCGTCAAATGGCATGTCATACCCCACCAGAAAGAAAAGGGCAAAAACAATCACTGCTACGCCTACAAGAATATAGAGTACGCGCTGCGACAGTTTCTCGGTGGGCACCTTGCCCATGTTCAGTCCAGTTTTCTTCATGTCAGTATGGTCACTTAGACAGCCCGGCACTCTTCTTGTGCTTGGCTATGATATCCATCAGGGTAATGGCACTCTCCTCCATCTGGCTCACGATATGCTCAATCTTCGAAAGGATATAGTTGTAGAACACCTGCAGCACCAAGGCCACGATAATGCCGAAGATCGTAGTAATAAGAGCCACCTTCATACCCGATGCGACAATGGTAGGACTGATGTCGCCCGCCTGCTGTATCTGGTCGAAAGCCATTACCATACCTATCACTGTACCGAGGAATCCCAGCGACGGGGCCATGGCTATAAAGAGTGTAATCCACGAACAGCCCTTCTCAAGGTTGGCAGCCTGCACCGTACCGTAACTTGCCACCGAGCGTTCGATGTCCTCCAGCGAGTCATCGATGCGCATCAGGCCTTGGCAGCAGATGCTGGCAACAGGCCCGCGCGTGTTGCGGCACAACGTCTTGGCACCCTCCACATCGCCCTTCTCCACGCAACGGTCAATGTCAGCAAGAAGCCTCTTGGCGTTAATCTCGGAAAGACTCAGGTAAAGTATGCGCTCTATACAGAATGCCAGACCAATAACCAAGGCTATGGCAACAAGCGACATAAAGCCTGCGTTACCCTCTATGAACTTGGTCTTCAATGATTGGTGGAATCCCACCGTTTCTTCTTGCGCCATCAGAGGCATGGAAGAAGCAACGAGCGAAAATAGCAATATTGCCAAACGTGCAATAAGTGTGTTATGCTTCATCATATATGCTGAGATGTAAATGCAATATATGCAGAGAAGGCAAACGGCCTCCAAAAAACAATTGCGGAAAGGATAGGATTCGAACCTACGATTCCCTTTAGGGGAATACACGCTTT
>CAVFRG010000032.1:0-32366 GCA_963624905.1 Oscillospiraceae bacterium | reverse complement strand
CAGTCCAAGGAGCATCATGATGATTTACCTCCGAGCTTCCTTGTTTTGCCTATATTACAATCCAACGCCCGATTTCCTAACCCCTAACGGAAAGAAAGTTACCATATCTTCATTTTGGTTTGATGGGTGCAAAGATAGTATTTTGCGAATTATTTTAAGGTATACTTCGAGATGTTTTCGAACTTTTGCAAAGAAATGAACTAAAACAAGAATGTCAGTGACATGACTGTAGGAACACTTTTGCATAACCGAAATCTCCGTACGGTGTCTGCGTACGGCCGTTCGGTGTCAGCGTACGCACATTCGGTGTCAGCGTACGTACGTTCGGTGACACCGTACGGAGATTTCAGGCGGAAGTAAATACAAAATCACATTAACGCACCATTGACTCTTAAATAATCTTATATTTCAGAACCGATTGGGAGCAGTCATGCAGAAATGTATTAATTTTGTACCCATGAAACGTTCGCTCAACATTTTACTCGTATCGTTACTCTCGTTCATGGTGGTGTTCCTGAGCGTGGGCACGACCTTCATGCATTGTCTTCGCTCCGGCACCGTGAAGATGGGAGTCATGGAGATGATGGCGAAGACTGATTGTTGTGCGAAGAAAAGCATGGGACAGAAAGTTGCCGGCAAACAGCACCATGCTTGTTGCCATGGCGGACAACATGGCAAGCAATGGAAGTCGCATTGCATGGAATATCAACAGGTGAAGCTTTCGCCTACGCTCTCCGTACAAAAGGCTGACTTCGACACAGTGCCTGTCTTTGCCGGCATCCAACCGGGTGCCTGGTCGCTTCTTCCCCACCCTGCCGTATGTCACATCCAAAAGGTTAGACATTGGAATCGGAACGTTCCGCATTCGCCACCGAGAACTTATCTAGCCCTACTTAATACACTGATAATTTGATTTTTCCTTCGATTCGCAAATAGGTTGCAAAAGTTTTTTCGTACGTTTGCAGCCAAGAAGCATGTAGTTTTAAGTGAAGAGTCTAATAAAGGTAAAAAGGTAAAAAGAGGGCATACACAACAAAAGCTGTTGTCCCTTAACTTCTCTAACTTCCCTTAACTCCTCTAACTTCCCTTAACTCCTTTAACTTCCCAAGCGTGAAGAATCCTATTACCTAGGCTGTTGCCTTAACTTCTTAGCTCCTTGACTCCTTGACACTTCAACTCCTCAACCCCTCAACTTCATTAATGATAACAAGGAAAAACAAAATGTATCAAAAATATATATTGCTCAGCACCTTACTTGTGGTGGGTGCTGGAGCTTACGCAAACAACAAATCGGTTGGAGATGAATCCCAACCACAAAATATAAATTCTGCAGATTCTGCTTTGCAAGACTCCGTCTTTAAGGACGAAACACTGCAGGAGGTGAAGGTGGTGGCCCGCAAGGTGGGAACCTCTCGCCTATCGGGGGCAGTAAATGGTATTTCCATCAATAAGGACGAGCTCTTCAAGGCGGCTTGCTGCAACCTGGGCGAGAGTTTTACGACGAACCCCTCTGTGGACGTGGCTTACAACGATGCTACGACGGGGGCACGCCAGATAAAGTTGCTCGGACTGTCCGGCACCTATGTGCAGATGCTCACGGAGAACCTTCCCAACTTCCGTGGTGCGGCCATCCCTTACGCCTTAGGCTATGTGCCGGGACCATGGATGAAGGGCATCCAGGTATCGAAGGGCTGTGCCTCGGTGAAGAACGGATACGAGTCCATTACGGGACAGATAAACGTAGACTATCTCCAACCGGAGGATGAGCAGAAGGTGGAGGCAAACCTCTTCGGCGATACGAAGAGCCGCATCGAGGTGAACGCTGATGCCAACATACACTTATCGCCCAAATGGGCAACGGAGATACTGCTCCACCACGAGAACATCCTCAAGAACCACGATGACAACGGTGACGGCTTTTACGACATGCCCGGCAGGGAGCAGTACAACGTGCAGAACCGATGGGTGTATAAAGGCTCAAGCTATATCTTCCACGGTGGACTGGGGGCGATGAAGGAGATACGCACCAGCGGACAGGACGGGGGGCATCTCCATTTTTCATATCCCAACACCGTTTCGTCCTATGCCAATGGCTATTACCGCATCAGACTCCATACCTATCGCTATGAAGGCTATATGAAGCATGCTTTTATCCTGGACAAGGAGCATGGCACAAACATCGCCTTTATGGGTTCCGCCTCGATGCATCAGTTCGATGCCCAATATGGCAAAAAGCTCTACAACCTCAACGAGAAAAATCTTTACGGCTCACTTATGTTCGAGACTAATTTCTCACCCCATCACAACCTGTCTGCCGGCTTGAGCGTCAACCACGACTACCTGGGGCAGCATACCTATGTAAACGAGAAAGAGACCACTCCCGGAGCTTATGTCCAATACACCTATACCTTGGGTACGAAATTGACGGCTATGGCGGGTGTACGCCTCGACCACAGTTCGATACATGGTACGTTCTTCACTCCTCGTTTCCACGTGAAGTATTCGCCCGTTGATGCCTTCAGCATCCGCCTGTCGGCAGGCAAGGGCTATCGCACGGTGTTCGGTTTGGCAGAATACAACTATCTGCTTGCGAGCGGAAGGGAACTGCAGGTTACGGACGGAGGACTCAAGCAGGAGGAGGCATGGAACTACGGAGTGAGCACTGCGTTCTACATTCCGCTGGCAGGAAAAACATTGAAGCTCAACGCCGAGTATTACTACACCGATTTCAAAAACCAGGCGGTGGTGGATTACGACTATGACGCCAGCTACATCCTGCTCGACAACTTGCAGGGCAAGTCCTATTCACACACTTTCCAGATAGATGCTACCTATCCTCTCTTGAAGGGTTTGGAACTTACAGCAGCTTATCGTCTGAACGACGTAAAGTGTACCTATGGTATCGACCGCGCGCTGAAGGAGAAACCCCTTACCAGTAAGTACAAGGCTCTCCTTACGGCATCCTACAAGACTCCTCTGGCCCTTTGGCAGTTCGATGTAACCCTGCAACTCAATGGCGGCGGCAGAAATCCCGACCCGTATCTGTTGGAAGACGGAACTCCGTCATGGTCGTCTCGTTTCCATGGCTATGAGCAGGTGAGTGCACAGATAACGCGCTGGTTCCGCCACTGGAGCATCTATGTAGGAGGCGAGAACCTCACTGGTTTCAAGCAGAAGACTCCCATCTACGGAACAAGCAACCCTTGGGGCAAGGACTTCGAACCGACTCTGGTATGGGGACCTGTAGAAGGCAGGATGTTCTACGCCGGAGTGAGAGTGGAAATCTGATAAAGGTAAAAGGGTAAAAAAGTAAAAAGGTAAAAAAGAAGTGAAATAATGAAGACAATGAATAAATTGCAACAGGTATGCAGCCTTTTGGTGTGCTTGCTGCTCATTTCTTCGCTTGCCATCGTGAAGTATGGCGAGTGGATGGGGCATGAATTGAAACCAAAGGTGGAGACGGCAAAGAGTGTGGAAAACGATACGGTGCGCACGCTCGCCGATGGCTCGATGGTCATCAATACCACAAGTCTGGGGGCAGACATCCAGGGCTATGCCGGCAAGGTACCGCTCGAGATTACCGTCAAGGACGGGAAGGTGATGAATGTCAAGGCACTCGACAACGCCGAGACTCCCGACTTCTTCGAACTGGCGTCCGCCCTGCTCTTCAAGTGGAACGGCAAGACCATCGATGAGGCTTTGGCCACGAAAGTGGATGCAGTATCGGGTGCCACCTTCTCCTCGAAAGCGATTGTCGGCAATATGCAGCGAGGCTTGCAGTATGCGCAGAGTCAACAAACGGAGACTTCCGTTTCGGGGGTGGGGACGTTTGATGCTTCCGCCAAGAACATCATCGGACTGATAGTGGTGCTGATGGCTGCCATCCTGCCACTTTTCGTCAAGAACAGGAAGTACCACCTCTGCCAGTTGGTGCTCAATGTCGTGGTACTCGGTTTCTGGTGTGGGGCCTTCCTCTCCTACACCTCGCTGATAGGCTATATGGCACACGGCGTCAACGTGCTTGCCGTCATCATCCCCGTCATTATGCTCATTACGGCATTCGTCTATCCGCTCTTCGGCAAGAAGACTTACTATTGCACCCACGTCTGCCCCTTCGGTTCGCTACAACAGGTGGCAGGCAAATGCGTAAAGTATAA
The DNA here is from genome assembly GCA_963624905.1 of Oscillospiraceae bacterium. GTDB lineage: Bacteria > Bacteroidota > Bacteroidia > Bacteroidales > Bacteroidaceae > Prevotella. Next base: position 28,209 of record CAVFRG010000032.1, on the reverse strand, counting down.
GGTGAGGATGAGTCCGAAGACCTTGCATAGGCTCGACCACTTCCGCCAGATTCTTTGGGCTGTACTGATGCTCTGCATCTGGAGCGGTGTATGGGCTGACTGGACGGACTATGAACCGTTCTCGGCCTTCATCTTCCAGTCGGCGTCGTGGATAGTCATCACTTTGGCTGCCGTCTTCGTACTCTTATCGCTCATTGTGACAAGACCCTATTGCCGCTTCGTTTGCCCCATGGGAAGTCTTTTAAAGGTAAAAGGGTAAAAAAGTAAAAAGGTAAAAAAGTAAAAAGGCATACGCCCCAACTCAACACTTAACATTAAACATTATAAATATGAAACCAGCTACATTATTGAATATCGTATTGGCAATAGCCCTCGTCATCGTTTGTGTAAGATGGGCAATGAGCGCAAGTGCCACAAAGTCATCGGACAGCGGGAAAGACACCGCCGACATCGTGTATCAGAACATCATGACCCGTACCTCTGTGCGTGCCTATCTCGACAGACCTGTGGAGGATGAGAAAATAGAAAAACTCTTGCATGCCGGTATGGCGGCACCTTCTGCGGTAAATGTCCAGCCATGGCACTTTGTGGTAGTGAAGGACAAGGCCACCCTGGAGCAGATAGCCGAGTTGACTCCGAACGCCCGCATGGCAAAGGACGCTCCGCTTGCCATCGTGGTGTGTGGCGACATGACCAACGAGAAACCTGGTATGGTACGTGAGTTCTGGAGTCAGGATGCATCTGCTGCCACGGAGAATATTCTCCTCCAGGCGCACGGCATGGGACTGGGGGCTGTATGGACAGGTACTTACCCTGACCCGAAACGCTGCGAAGCCATCTCCGGTTTGTTGCATCTGCCAAGTCAGTTTATCCCATTTGCCACCATCGTGATCGGTTATCCGAAGGGCGAGACCACACCAAAGGACAAGTGGAAGTCTGAGAACGTGTCGTATGAAGTGTATGGCGGCAAGAAGGATGCTTCATCCAGTGCTTCCGAGACGGACAAGTCGACAAGCAAGAAGGAGTTTGAGGAGTTTGACGTGACCAAGGATTTCCACGGCAATCCCTTCACTTTCTTCAAGGGTAAGGGCCTCTTGCTTGCCGCCGGCGACAAGGCCGACCACAACGAGATGACTATCGGATGGGGTGCGCTCGGCAACATCTGGGAAAAGGGCATGTCGCTGATGACCGTTTATGTAGCTCCAGCCCGCCACACCTTCAAGTATATGGAGAAAGCGAAGTATTTCACGGTGATGGAATTTGACGATGACCACAAGGATATCCTCGAATACATGGGCACCCACAGCGGTCGCGATGGCGACAAGGCGAAAGCACTCGGTTTGCACACCCTCTACACCGAGCACGGCACACCTTATTTCGAGGAAGCCAAGACCGTCTTCGAGTGCGAGATGATTTATCATGCCCCCTTCGACCCCAAGGGTTTCGGAGAAATGCCCAAGGAACTTTACTCTGATTTCCCAGCCGGCATCCATTCAATGTATATGGGAAAGATAGTGAAAGCGATGAGAAAGTAGATTCAATAATATTTCAAAACAGAATAGGATATGAAAAAGTATTTGTTAGTATTCGTGATGATGATGGTGGCGATGGTAACCTTCGCCAAGGACATCAAGACTGTAGTGTTCACCACCACTCCACAGATGCACTGTGAGGCTTGCGAGAACAAGATCAAGATGAACCTCCGTTTCGAGAAGGGCATCAAAAGCATCGAGACTTCCGTCGCCGACCAAACGGTAACGGTGACTTACAATGCCGACAAGACCTCTCCCGAGAAGCTCCAGAAAGGCTTCGAGAAGTTCGGCTACAAGGCCCGCATCCTGAAGGATGGCGAAAAGGTGGAGAAAAACACCGAGGAGAAATGCGACTTGATGTAGTCTACCTGTACGGTTGCTCTCGTTTTTGAAAGAATAGCCTGACAGAAAATAGTCAGAAAGCGCGCAATGTTTGATGCCTTTTTTGAAAAGTTATCGCTATGCCTGCTAATTGCCTAACTCCAGTTGGTTTTTGACGAGGTGATAATATGCCCCTCGTTTGGCTGTAAGCGATTCGTGGTTGCCAACCTCCACCACCTTGCCATGGTCAAGTACGACAATCTGGTCTGCATTTTTACCGTGCTCAGACGGTGGGCTACAATTACCACCGTCTTACCATAGTAGAATTTGTCAAGATTCTCTACGATAGTCCGCTCGTTGTTGGCATCGAGTGAGTTGGTAGCTTCATCGAGGAAGATAACACTTTGTTATATATAAAGAGAACTACGGAGAACACAAGAAAGGTGAGCAAAGATGGTACTGAGAGTCTGCTGCGTGAGGAAATTGTTCACACGGCTATGGTCGTTCATCCTTTGCATCAAGTCGCCCGTCAGTTTCGTATCAAAGAACGCCATTGGCAACTTCAGCAGCTTGACGAAAAACTCGCTTACCAAGGATATGTTGATGCGCATAGAGATGCGGAGCAAGAGCCATCTGCGCATGAAGTCTATCACTGTACGACTGACGGTCAGCATCAATTGCCCCAAAAGTACCAGCCAAATGAACCCTATGTTTTGGTGTTTGATGCCGACATCCACGATAGACTGGGTGAGAAATGGCAATACCAGTTGAAGTCCACTGCCAAGCATCAGCCCTAGGATAACGACTGAGAACTGTTTACTGTATTGCTTGATGTAGTCGAGGAGGAATTTGAAGGAACGCCTCTCTTTTCGGTCGCCGTCATTTTCCATCTTGTATGTAAAGAAATCCGGTGTAATCTCGAAAAACATAGCTATGCCTTTATCTTCACCTTTGGAGCAAGTGCTTATCCAATGTTGTTCAAATTCTTTGCGGTTATAGATTATTCTTCCTTTACCAGGGTCAGCAATACAGAACTTACCATCGCATTTTATCTTGTCCTAAAATCCGCAGACTTAAAAAATGAGCAACCTGCCGGAAATTTTGGTTACAAAATGCTAAGATGGTCTAGAAATCCTACTAAATACTTAATATAGGTGTATAATTCCCCCTTACCCCATAAGGTCAAGAGGCTTAGACCAAGAGTTTGCCATTGTGTAATGACCATTCAAGTGTCAATAGCAACCAGTATGTCTTCTCTGCTTCTAGAAATGTGAGGAGATTTTTAAATCCGTCAGTATCCAGCACTCCTTCTTGTGTTTGCTCTCCTAATGTCCTTCCGTTACATTTGTGTATACTGCCATCGTAATTGACTATGAAAAATTCTTACTCTGTTGGCAAAGTTGGCTGTAAAGTTCCACCGCTGCAATTGTTGCCACAGTCATTACCGCAATTACTTCCACAATTGTGACCGCAATTACTTCCACATGTAACCGTGTCGCTTGCACCTCCATGAATTTCGAGCATTTCGGATTCGCCCAAAACAACCTCGTCCAAAAATGCAAATTCTTTCATAACTATGTAGTTTAGATTAAACATATACACATTTAATTTTGCAGCAAATTTACACACATAGTTTATTATATATAACATTTTAGTATTATTTATTGTTAATCTCATTACTTCTGACACGCTTTGCCGCATATCATTGACATATCTTCCTATAATAAGACAAAGAGAAGTAACAAAAAACATATCGTCAGACTTCGAGGATCCTTTCTGCATGAACGTAATCGTTTGCAACATATTCTTTGTCTGCAGTGATACGGGTAATGCGGAAAAGTTGTATATTTGTAGGAAATAACCAAAAACAGACCAAAAACAATGAACAAAACAACTATCAAGTCCCTGTTGTTTGCCGCATTCGTGGCATGCAGCATGGGGATGAAGGCGCAGACATTTGCAGGTATTACTGCCGAGCAGAATGCGCAGAACACCCCTGAAGGATGGACGGCAGTGTCTCTACCGCAGTTGCCTGAGATTACATCCTCCAACACATTCAACATAACAGATTATGGTGCATCGACTTCTTCCGAAGACAACACGAAGGCTATCCAGAAAGCACTGGATGCCGTTCCCGCCACAGGCGGTATGGTCGTGATCCCTGCCGGCACATGGCTCTGTGGCGCACTCCAAATCCCTTCTAAAACCATCTTACACTTGGCTAAGAATTGTACTCTTCTCCAGCAACCGTATGGCACATTCCCTAATGATAAAACGAATTTTATTACTGAAAAAAAGAATGCTACAGATATTGTCATAGAAGGTGAAGACAAAGCGACATCTATATTCGATGGACAAGGTGAAGCTTGGTGGCGAGCATTGGATGCAGGAACGGAACTTAAACGAGGGTCTATGATAAGATTTACTACAGGAACAAGATTTCTCGTCAGGAATTTGACATTCAAGAATGCCCCAGGAACTAATGTGACACTTGGCAACAAGTCAGCCTCAAAAAACAGTTCATACAGGTTGAACGCCACGGTACATGACGTTAATATCTATGCTCCTGCTTCGGAACTGAGCAAGACTGGAAGCGTATATCCTTCACATAATACAGATGGTATTCCTATTTGGGATCCATATGTAAATATTTATAATTGTGATATTAGCAATGGGGATGATAATGTAGTTTGCGACTCATATTCACAGTACATACATATTTGGAATTGTACTTTCGGAACAGGTCACGGCGCATCTATCGGCAGTTACACTAGCAATGTCAAGCATGTTTGGTTCGACCAGATTACAATGAACGGTACTACCTCCGGCATACGAATGAAGACCGGCATCAATAGCGACGGCACGCTCCGCGGCGGTGGCGAAGAAGACTGGAAGTTTACCAATTTCACCATGACAAAGATTCCAAGTCCGTTCTCAATAGATTGCTATTACGACAAGAAATACAGCAGCGATCCTGCTACTGACGAGGCAAACGCCAGAAAGGTTGACAATACTACTCCTGCCTACAACGGTATCCTTTTGCAGAACGTGAAGACTACAGATGTTTGTACGGGCAAAGCCATTTTCCTTGTCGGACGCCCGGAAAGCCACATCAAGAATGTGACACTCGACAATGTTCAGATCAGTGCCAAGACGGGTATCGACATCCGTTTTGTAGACAATCTGGTGTTTAAGAACGGTTCAAAGATCACTGTGTCAAGCGGTAAAATATGGGTTATGAATTATGATTCAACCTATGACGACCAATGTAACGCTACGTCGACTGATGTTACCCCCGACCCTACTGCCAGTTCTTACATACTGAACTCAAAAACACTTTCCGACGGTTCAACTTCTACAGCTACCTTCAGCAATGGTTTTACGATAACCAACGGGGCTAATAAAACATACGCCGTTGGCTCTGGCACGAATTACATCAAGTACAGCGCCACACAGTATACCATCAACATCCCTGACGGTATCAAGATTGGCAAAATGGAGATTGAGGGAAATGATAATTACGACATTGCCGATGCCTACTTGGGGGAAGTGAACGGTTTGAGTTATGATGCAACACAATATAGCTTTCCAAAAGACAAGAGTGTAAAGAATTATACAATTAATTTCAACACTCCAGTAGAACATAGTTTGACTTTTACTCCAAAAGGCAAACAGTGCATCTTTGGCATTACGCTCTATGTTGATTCATCAAGTGGCATCAGTGGTGTAACAACCGGAAAAAAGTTGCTTTCCGGGAATGTCTACGACATGAGCGGCCGCATGGTTAAGGCCAATGCCTCAACTGCAGATCTGAACACACTTGCCAACGGCGTGTATGTCTACAACAACAGCAAGTTTGTTGTATCCAAATAAAGGTTACACATGATGCCTTTGACTGGGCATAAAGTAAGGGGTGCCACTCTGATCTGTGACACCCCCTTATTTTTTATTTATCGGGCTGTATTATTTCTTGTCCTCTTTCTTCTCCGGTGCCGCTTCCTTGGCAGGTGCAGCCTTCTTGACAGGAGCCTTCTTGGTAGCAGCAGCCTTCTTGTCGGCAACCTTCTTTATTTGCTTCTCTATCTTCGCTATCTTTGCCTGCAGATGGACTATCTCCTCGTCCTTGACCTCCAGTTCCTCGTTCTGGTTTTTGATGGTGGTAAGGAGAGCCTCCAACTGGTCGTTGTCCACCTCAGAGGGGTAAAGTCCGTTGACACGGTTGAGGAAATCGCCCAAGATATTCATATAGTTGGTAAAAGCATCGAAGGGGTCGCTGTAGATGCCGCGGTCCAGTCCCACATTGCTTGGCTTTGTCGTCATGAAGCGGAAGTTGTTGCTCGCCTGCAGGTACGCCCAGTCCATATTGATGCGCGGGTCGTCGGCTATACGCACGCGGTCGGCTACACTATACAGTTTGTCGAAAGCCTCACGCTGCATCGAGTTGCCGAGCCATGTGCTCACATCGCGCTCTTCGTCCACCCAACTCAAGGTGTCGGGAACGTTCAGTTCGCCCACCGACTTCATCTTTTGGCATATCTCCGTAGGTGTAGAGAAGGTGATGCCCTGTGCCTTGGCGCAAGCTGGCAGAGCCTTGAGGAACTCGAGGATGTTGCTAGACAGCGGTTGGGCGATGCCCAGTGCCGACAGTTCCATAAAGATATTGATGACCTGTTCCTCCTGTGGCAGGGCAGCTATCTGGTTGATGTAGTTGTCGGCAAAGAGAGGATAACCGTCCCATTCGCTGTTGTTGAAGCGGAGGGAGATGTCGTCGCTCAGGTTGACATCGCGCAACAGGAGCTTGAGGTTGGGAGCCAATGCACAGTTGTACACATAGTGGGGCGATTTCCAACCCAGCACATGCTTGGCACCCTCTGTCAACATACCGATGAAGCCCATCTGCGAAGCCTGCAGACCGATGTCATCGCTATAGATGAGCGACGAGTTGCGCAACACTTTAGGCTTCTGCGAGAAGTATTCCTCTATCTTCTTGGCCTGTTTCTTCACCTCGGCAGCAAAGCACTCCTCGTTGGCAAGCGAAGCCAGTCCGTGGGAGTAAGGCTCAGCCAGGAACTCCACACATCCGGTGCGATTCAGTTCCTGCAGTTTTTCCAGCACTTGTGGAGCATGCATCTCCAACTGCTCCAGTCCCACGCCCGAAAGCGAGAATGCCACCTTAAAGTACTGCCCGTTCTTCTTTATCATCTCTTCGATGGCAGCAAGGGCAGGCATGTACGAATGCTCTGCTATATAGTTGATGCTGCGCTCGTTCTCATAGTCATCGTAGTAATAGTGTTCGGTGCCTATGTCGAAGAAACGGTATCTCTTCAGATGTATAATCTGATGTATCTCGAAATATAAACAAATTGTCTTCATAAATATTAAAATTGAAATTTGAAATTTATGAATCGCAAAGCCGTCGAATTATTCATCCTTCGTTCTTCACTCTTCATTCTTCACTCTTCATTCTTCACTCTTCACTTAAGTTACTTCCATCCCAGCGTCTTGAGGTACAGGTTCTTGATGCGCTCACCCACTTTCTCCCAGGTAATCTGGTCCACCTCGTTCTTGCCCTCCACGGAGAGATAGTCGAAGAGGCTCTCGTTGTGGCAGATACCGTAGATGGCATCGGCAAGGGCATGGATGTCCCAGTAGTCCACCTTGATGCAGTTGGTCAGGATCTCGCCACAACCGCTCTGCTTGGAGATGATGGTAGGCGTACCGCACTGCATGGCTTCCAAAGGCGAGATGCCGAAAGGTTCACTCACTGACGGCATGACATACACATCGCTGTCCTTCAAGCACTCGTACACCTGTTTGCCGCGCATGAATCCTGGGAAATGGAAACGGTCTGCTATGCCGCGCTCGGCAGCCAGATAGATCATCTGGTTGAGCATATCGCCCGAACCTGCCATACAGAAACGCACGTTGCGTGTACGGTGCAGCACCATGTTGGCAGCCTCCACAAAGTATTCCGGTCCCTTCTGCATGGTGATGCGTCCCAGGAAGGTAACCACCTTCTCCTTGCCCTTGTGGTCGGGGCGCGGAATGTCCTGCCACTCCTGCTTCAGCGGATATACGGCATTGTGCATGGCAAAGCACTTGCGCGGGTCCTGATGGTACTGGTTAATGACCGTCTGGCGTGTCAGTTCTGACACACACATGATGCAGTCAGCATTGTCCATACCGTCTTTCTCGATGGAGTAGACCGTAGGGTTCACCTTGCCGCGGCTACGGTCGAAGTCGGTGGCATGTACGTGTATGCACAGCGGTTTGCCGCTCACCTTCTTGGCATGTATACCGGCAGGGAAGGTAAGCCAGTCGTGTGCGTGAATAATATCAAACTCTTCCGACCGTGCCACCACACCGGCAATGACCGAGTAGTTGTTTATTTCGTCATGCAGGTTGGCAGGATAACCACCTGCAAAATCCATGCATCCCAGATCGTTGACATGCATGTAGTTGAAGTCGGCATAGATATGGTCACGATAGCGGAAATAATCGTTGGGGTCCATGATGTTTCCCACCCGCTGCTGCACATAGTCGTAGTTGACATCGCGCCAGGCTATAGGCACACTGTTCATGGCCACTATCTTGGCGGCACTGCGGTCTTCGTCGCCGAAGGGATGAGGCAGACAGAGCGTGATGTCTACATCGCCCTGTGCGTGAAGTCCCTGCGAGATGCCGAAATTGGCGGTAGCAAGACCACCGAATACGTGAGGAGGATACTCCCATCCAAACATTAATACTTTCATATAGCAGTCCTCCGAAGGTTAATATTGGTATTTTTCAAGTAGTTCGAGGGCGCGCAGAATCTCTGCCACGTTCATGGCAAACGACATGGCTCCTCGTCCGTGGAAGGGCGGGTTACCATCGAACAGTTCGCTGATGGTACCCAGACAATGGTATGACATCTCGTCGTCGTAACCCACCATCTGCCGTTCCACAAAGCTCAGTCTGGTACGCTTGTACAGCTTCAGACTTGCCTCCATATAGAATCCGCCGAGCCATGGCCATGCCGTACCCTGATGGTAAGCATAGTCGCGCTGTGTCTGTGGTCCCACATAGATGGGGTTATAGCCACCGCTCTTGGGAGAGAGGGAACGCAGTCCTTTGGGAGTGAGCAGTTCGCGCGTACAAATATCGAGCACCTTCTTCTTCTGGTCTTGAGAGAGAGGCGAATAGTCGAAAGCCACGGGGAATATCATGTTGGGACGTACGCTCCAGTCTATCATGTTGCCGTCTACATAGTCGTAGAGGTAACCATACTCATTGAGGAAGGTATCCAGGAACGCCTGCTTGGTCTTGTCCGCTTCTACGAGCAGTTCTTCATTCTCTGTCTTCTTGCCTGCCAGTTCGGCGAGCGATGCGCAGAAACATAGTGCGTTGTACCAGAGAGCGTTAAACTCCACGATGTATCCTGTGCGGGGCACAACGGGGCGTCCGTTGGCAGTTGAGTTCATCCATGTCACTGCCTTGTCTTTGCCGTTGGTGTACAGCAGTCCGTTCTCCTTGAGCTGGAGGTTGGGGTGCTTGTTGTCCTGTATGTAACGGATAACGTCCTTTATGAACTTGCCGTATTTCTTCAGACATTCTTCCTTGCCCACCTCCTTGGCATACTGCTGCAGTGCCCATATAGCCCACAACGGCACGTCGGGTTGCTCTATCTCGGTAAGGTGTACGCTGAGGGGCTTCCCCTCCATAAATTCATAGTACCCCTTCATGGCTGTCTTCATCACCAGTTCGAAGTAGTCATCCTCCTCTATGGAGAGCGTAAGTCCGGGAAGAGCGATAAACGTATCGCGGGCACGGCACTTGAACCATGGATAGCCCGCCAGAATATAGCGGTCGTCATTCTTCTCGCGGATATGGAACTGGTGGGCAGCATTGACGAGGCAGTGGAAGAAATTGTCGCGCGGTGCACGCTCACTCACCTCCTTGTCGAAGAGTTTCTTCAGTCCAGCCGACTCTATCTCCGATGTAGAGGCGGCAAAGACGATGCTCTCGCCCTTCTTGATACCCATCTCGAAATAGCCGGGCACATAGAGGTCCTCGTTGGAGGCATAGCCACGCTGCTGTTCCTTGGGGTACTCCACACCACGGTACCAGTCGGGACGGAACACAAACTCGTTCTGCTTGGAGAACTGCATGTAGAGGTCGGGGTAGCCTGCGTACATGCAAGTCTTGATACCGTTGTCCACACCTGTGTAGTCGCGCGAGGCAGTACTGTTCTCATGTGTGAACTGACGTACACTCCGGAATGCCAGGAACGGGCGGAAGCGCAGGGTAGTGGCAGAATGGCCGTCTACCAGCGTATAGCGCAGCAGGATGCGGTTCTCATAGTGCTGGAACACCACTTCTTTCTTCAGTACGACACCGCCCACACGGTAGATGGTTGTAGGAACATTGTCGCAGTCAAACTCACGGATGTACTTATGGCCCATCGGGCTGTAGTTGTTGCCCTGGTACTTGTGCAGTCCAAGGTTGAACTCAGCGCCATGCTGAATTACTGTAACGTCGAGCGAACTGAGCAGTACGTGGTTGTCGTCGTCCAGTTCCGGTATTGGGACAACCAACAGGCCGTGGTATTTGCGCGTGTTGCAGTCTACAATCGTTGAGCACGAATAAGCACCGGAACGGTTGGTTCGCAACAGTTCCTTGGGCAATGACTCCTGTAGGTTGGTCATTAGGGCCTTTTCGAATCTTAGATAACTCATAGATTTGTATTAAGGTTTTAGTTTTAAATTGTCTATAGATGCTTCAAAGGTAAGATTTTTTTGTCGTACGGCAAAGTTTTTTTTCATCAAATTCTCGAAAAAGCGGTATTTTATGTTTTATAAAACATTTTTTGTCAAAATATTTAATTATATCATAGGAAAAATGTACCTTTGTGCCTTGTAAAAAGAATAACACTACAACAGAAACACTCAGGCTTGCCAGCATCATCCTCTATCAATACAGTCGTGCAAACGGTAGGGGTAAGGTATGTCCTCGTCTGCCACAACAGACAGGGTGCATAGCCTGTAGCAGACTTGAAGAAAAAAACGGACTATGCCAGAAACGACAGAAGAAACGACAGCGATTGTACAGGAGATTTCAGAATTGTGGGGTGGATTGGATGCCGAGCAGTACGGCATCTTGCAGGATAACGTAACACTGCAGTCCTATAACAAGAACGAAATGATATACCGAAGTGAGGAGAAACCCCACGACGTACTTTTCCTAGTATACGGCAAAGTGAAAATCTACAAGGAGGGCATCGGTGGCAGAACACAGATTATACGTGCCCTCAAGCCTTCGGAATTCTTTGCCTTCCGTGCCATTTTCGCCGACGAACCGTACCGCACTTCTGCCATGGCCATGGAGGCTTCTCTTGTGGCAAGAATCCCGGCTGACATTGTGACCTCTCTTATGGAGCACAATTTCCACATTGGCTTTTTCTTCATCAAGTATCTCTGCACGGAGATGGGACATTCTGACCAACGCACGGTCAACCTTACTCAAAAGCATATCCGCGCCCGCCTTGCAGAGGCCCTTCTCTTCCTCAAAGATTCCTACGGTCTGGAGGAAGACGGTTGTTCGCTCTGCATCTGTATGAGCCGCGAAGAACTTGCCAGTCTTTCCAATATGACGACAAGCAACGCCATACGCACCCTCTCTTCTTTTGCAGCCGACAGTCTCGTCGCTATAGACGGAAAGAAGATCAGCCTTCTTGACATGAACAAGCTGCAGAAGATATCAAGAGAAGGATAGTTTTTTTATTCGGGGATGAGGAAGTTGACAACTTCCTGTTCCACGGTAACGGTAAAGGGTCCTTTAGGCTTGTTGATGAGTCTGCCGTCTATGCTTACCAGCGCATACTGCGCTTCCCTCACCTCCACTTCCGATGTACGGTAGGGATGCACGCTGCGGTGATTGAGGAATTTGCCTTTTACAAACAGGTAGATGCCTTCGAAGAGCTGCGTTATCTTGGGGTGGCACACCAACGACAGGTCAAGCAGTCCGTTGTAGGGCACAGCATTGGGGGTCTGCCCGTAACCGGAGGCATTGCCTATACATAAGGTCATGATGCGCCGCTTTACCGTCTCGCCGTTTATCCTAATGTCCATTTTATAATCCAACCGCTGGAACACCATCAGCAGAAAGGAGATTATGAAAGACAGTGTCCTTGAGCCGAAGATGTGCCTTGTGCGGCGTCGCAGGTTCATGATGGAGGCTATCAGACCGACATTCACACAGTTGAGGAAATAACGGCGGCATTTTTCGTCATGCTTGTTCGTGTAGCGTATACAGCCCAGATCTATCTTCCTCACCCTTCTCTGCTTCAGCCATTTTACAGTCTCATCGTCATTGCCGTCGGTAAAGCCCCAGAAATGCGCAAAGTCGTTCATCAAACCATTGGGTATCACACCCAAGGCTATCTGCCCACGCAGACTGTCATCTGCCTGCATCAAGCAGTTGACGGCATCGTTAAGCGCAGAGTCGCCTCCTGCAATGACGATGGTTTTGTATCCATTGTTGATAAACATCTTGACAAGCCTTTCCACGCTCGTCTGACTCTCACTTTGTACAAGGTCGTAGTCTATGCCGTTGTCGTGCAAAGCCTTCTCTATCTTCTTCCAGCGTTTGCTGCTGCCGTATCCGCCGCGCGGACAATAGAGCACCCCCCATTTCGTTTCGCTTACTGCCATAATTTTAAAGGTAAAAAGGTAAAAAAGTAAAAGGGTAAAAAAGTAAAAGGGTAAAGATGAGAATTACGGGAAAAGGCTTGACTCGTCAAGCCGACTATCCTAAAATTCTTGTAAATTCCCGTCAGAAGAAGAATTCTTAAATTCTCTAATTCTTGACAACAAAAATACCAAGTTATTTTTTGCATATTACTAAACGCCCTTAAATTCCACATTTTTCTCAACTCTGTTCTTGGTACAGTCTTATGATATTTGCTACTTTTGTCTCCATAGGCAGGGCGGCATCTATCCAGTGAATGACGAAGCCTCTGCGTTCCATGCCCCTGAACCATGTCATCTGCCGTTTGGCAAACTGATGGATAGCTATCTCCAGACTGCGGAACATCTCGTCGTAGGAAGTCTTCCCCGTCACATATTCCGTTACAAACTTGTATTCCAGACCATAGTAGATGAGGTCTTCCGGCGGTATACCACTGTCCAAAAGACCTTTTATCTCGTCAACCATCCCCTCTTCCAGACGCTGTTTCAACCGACGGGTTATCTTCTCGCGACGCATATCACGGTCTATGTTGACACCGAAGATAACAGATGGTACGGCAGGAATATTTCTTTCCGGAACAGGGTGTTCCAGATTGTATGTCTCTATTTCTATTGCACGTATGGCCCGTTGCGCTGTGTCTACGTCCGAGCGGTTGTGCATGTTACTGCCCGTCTTCTCCTTCAGTTGCTGCAGCGTCTGCGTCAGTTCCTCGAGACTTTTTCCTTCAAGGGCTTTTCTCAGTTCTGGGTTTTGCGGAACGGGCGAGAGGCTGTAGCCTTTCAGTACCGACTCGATATACAGTCCTGTGCCTCCGCAGAGAATGGGCAGTCTGCCCCTGCTGCAGATATCACTGTAGGCATCCGTAAAATCCTGTTGGTATTGGAACAGGTTATACTTGGAACCGGGTTCACAGATGTCTATAAGGTGAAAAGGAATCTGCATGCCGTCTAACACATAGTCGGCCAGGTCTTTCCCCGTACCAATATCCATGCGGCGGTACACCTGACGGCTGTCAGCACTGATTATTTCAGCCTCCATGCCTTCTGCTGTATGCGGCAAGGCTGCAGCAAGTGCCGTGGCAAGTCCCGTCTTGCCACTTGCCGTTGGCCCCAATATGGTTATCATCGTCTGTTTCATCGCATGTAAAGTTACGCATTTTTCTTTTACCGACAAACAAAAAGGGCATAAAAATGCGAAAAACACCAAAAGACCATGCCCGCATGAAGCCAAAACGCCCGGCATCGCAATGATGCCGGGCGCTGTTATAATGGTTGTTGTGTGAGCGGTATTACTTCAACTCAGCGAGGTACTTGATTGTACGAACCATCTGAGAAGTGTATGAGTTCTCATTGTCGTACCAAGAAACAACCTGTACCTGGTATGTATCGTCGTCAATCTTGCTAACCATTGTCTGGGTAGCGTCGAAGAGAGAACCGTACTTCATACCGATGATATCAGAAGAAACAATCTGATCCTCGTTGTAACCGAAGCTCTCTGTAGAAGCAGCCTTCATGGCAGCGTTGATACCCTCAACAGTAACGTCCTTACCCTTAACGACAGCTACGAGGATAGTTGTAGAACCTGTAGGAGTAGGAACACGCTGTGCAGAACCGATGAGCTTACCGTTCAGCTCAGGGATAACGAGGCCGATAGCCTTGGCAGCACCTGTTGAGTTAGGAACGATGTTCTGAGCACCTGCACGTGAACGACGGAGGTCACCCTTGCGCTGAGGACCGTCGAGAATCATCTGGTCGCCTGTGTAAGCGTGGATTGTAGACATGATACCAGACTGGATGGCAGCGTACTTGTTCAGCGTGTCAGCCATAGGAGCCAAGCAGTTAGTTGTGCAAGAAGCTGCAGAGATAACTGTGTCTGCTGGAGTCAAAGTCTTGTGGTTGGTATTGTAAACGATTGTGGGGAGGTCGTTGCCTGCAGGAGCAGAGATAACAACCTTCTTGGCACCGGCTGTGATGTGTGCAGAAGCCTTCTCCTTAGATGTGTAGAAACCTGTGCACTCGAGAACTACGTCTACACCGAGTTCGCCCCAAGGAAGCTCAGCAGCGTTAGGCTTAGCATAGATAGTAATCTCCTTGCCGTCAACGATGATAGAGTTGTCTGTAGCCTCTACAGTGTGCTTGCCCTCGCCGAACTTGCCAGCGAAACCACCCTGAGCGGTATCGTACTTCAGAAGGTGAGCCAACATTTTAGGAGATGTAAGGTCGTTGATTGCAACTACCTCATAACCCTCTGCCTCAAACATCTGACGGAAAGCCAGACGACCGATACGGCCAAAACCGTTAATTGCTACTTTTGTCATTTTCTTAATATTTAAATTAAAGTTTGAAAATAATCTTTTTTAGCTGTCGAGCGTGCCGTCATGAGCTGAAACATTCAAAAAGCATCGCATCGATCATTTTTTTCTTTTTACGAGCGCAAAGTTACTAATTTTTTTCTAACTTTGCAGTTGGATAGAGTCTTAAATAATATAAAAAAACGGACTCTTCGGCTCATTATCGCCTCCCTACAGCAGCAATGAAGGCAAGAGTGACAACTCCATGTTGCAAAATGCATTTTCATATCCAGTAACGGATAAAAGGAACGATGGGGTGTGCATGTATAATATAATGGTGTGCATCTATAATATAATAAGGTGTCGATCCAAGAAACAGAATAGTAACAAGTATAAGTAATAAACCAAACCAACAACAATTATGAGTAAATTTTTGAATGAGTTCAAGGAGTTCGCCATGCGCGGCAATGTGCTTGATATGGCTGTCGGTGTCATCATCGGTGGTGCTTTCGGCAAGATCGTCAGTTCGGTGGTCGACGATATCATCATGCCTCCTATAGGATGGATTATCGGTGGTGTCAACTTTACCGACTTGAAAATCACGCTCCCTACCGTAAAAGTGGGAGATGAGGAACTGCAGGCTGCCACCATCAACTACGGCAATTTCCTGCAGACCTGTCTCGACTTCCTTATTGTGGCGTTCTGCATCTTCATGCTCATCAAGGTTATCAATAAGGTAACAAAGAAGCAGAAGGAAACACCTGCTGCCGAAGAGCCAAAGGCTCCAGAACCCAGTGCCGAGGAGAAACTTCTTACCGAGATACGCGACCTGTTGAAGAACAAGTAATGGGTAGCGAGGATATAGCTGTACGCATAGAGAGCAAGGGCATCAGGTCTACAGCCAACAGAATACTCGTATTCAAGACGCTGCTGGCACAAGGCCGTCCCATGGCTCTCGCCGATTTTGAGGCACTCATGCCGTCTATGGACAAGTCGAGCATCTTCCGGGTGCTCAACTTGTTCCTGGAGCGTGAGGTGGTACATGCCTTTGAAGACGGGCGCGGCGTTCTCCATTACGAACTGTGCCATGAGGATGGACATTGCAGTCACCATGACAGCCATTTCCATTTCTACTGCGAGGAGTGCCGTCAGTCTTTCTGTCTGGAGGACATCCGCATCCCGGACATTGTGCTGCCCGAGGGCTTCCTACCCCACTCCATCTCTTTTGTCATCAAAGGCATTTGTCCAGACTGCCGGAAAAAGGTAAAAAAGTAAAAAGGTAAAAAGACTGAAAATAGGAGTGAGCTTATGCCAGAGACATTACACATAGCTATCATAGGCGGTGGAGCCGCCGGCTTTTTTGCTGCCATATCTGCCAAGCGCAGTTGCCCAGAAGCTGATATTGTTCTCTTTGAGAAGAACGCCAAGGTTCTTGCCAAAGTGGAGATAACAGGAGGAGGGCGCTGTAACCTTACCAATTCATTCGATGGGGTGACCGACTTGAAGCAGGTCTATCCTCGTGGCCACCAATTTATGAAACGTCTCTTCAGGCAGTTTGACCATCATGCAGCCTACAGATGGTTCGAAGACCACGGTGTCCCGTTGGTGACGCAGGCAGACCAGTGTGTGTTTCCGCAGGCACAGGACTCGCACGCAGTCATCGACTGTCTGGTAGACGAAGCCACCCGGTTGGGTGTACGTGTCATTACGGGCCAGCGACTGATGGCTGTTGAGCGTAAGGATGACGGCAGATATTCGCTCACGTTTGGCAATGGCTCCATGCAGCGGCAGATGATGTTCGACCGTGTGGCAATTACCACTGGCGGGCATCCACGTGCTGCGAGCTTCGACTACCTCGCCACCTTAGGCCATCGCATAGAGCAACCTGTTCCGTCACTTTTCACATTCAATGTGCCAGCCCCCACGTTCCGTGCCTTGATGGGTACAGTAGTAGACCCTGTGACGGTCATGGTGCCAGGCACCAAGTTTAGGGCAGAGGGACCTATCTTGGTTACCCACTGGGGCATGAGCGGACCTGCCATACTCAAGCTCTCCTCGCATGCCGCACGTTATCTGCACGAGAATGATTACCGTTTCCTGGTAGGAGTCAACTGGGTACATGAGTCCAACCGGTCGGTGGTGGAGGAGGATATCCGCAGGTTGGCATCTGCCAACCCGCAGAAACAGATGGGTACCCTTCGCCCCTATGGGTTGCCCTCTCGCCTTTGGCTTTATCTCTTGCAGAAAACGGGCTTTGTCCCTGAGAAGAAATGGGCGGAAATTGGGCGCAAAGGCATCAACCAACTGATAGAAACACTTACCAACGACGTATATCAGGTTTCCGGCAAGGGTTCTTTCAAGGATGAGTTTGTCACCTGTGGAGGCATCTCACTTGCTGATGTCGACGGACATACCTTGGAGAGCAAAGTGTGTCCGGGAATGTTTTTTGCTGGAGAAGTGCTCGACATCGACGCCATTACGGGTGGCTTCAACCTACAGGCCGCATGGACTACGGGCTTTGTCGTAGGGCTGCATGTTGGCAAAAGATAAATATGGGCGGTTTTTAGAATCCGCCTTCAATGTTTTAGATTCTCTATTTCGTTAACAGGCAAACCTGTTGACTTCGAAATGATGTCAACAGGCATATTGTAAGAAAGGAGGTTCAATGCAATTTCTCTTGCTTTTTCCTTCATGCCTTCCTTCATGCCTTTTTCCATGCCTTCCTTCATGCCTTCCTTCATGCCTTCCTTCATGCCTTTTTCCATGCCTTTTTCCATGCCTTCCTTTAGGCCTTTATCGGCGGCATGCTTGTAGACGGCATAGTTGTCCCACATGACCATCATACTGTTGTCGTATTTTTCTTGTTCCTCCTTGGTCAACGACTTGGAGTCGGCTATTTCTGCCAGCCGCTTGAATATTCTATGCTGTGCCTCAAAAGGCATTCTCTCCAATGTTTCCATATGCTTTAAATTATAGATCCAACAATCTAGAAATGTCTTACACTCTTCTTCTTTCTTTTTGAACAGGGGCATTACCAAATAGATAAACCGGATACGGTCCGAGTATACCTCACCGCTGTCTTTGTCTGCGAGCACAACGTCTGTCCTGAACTTTTTGGGTGTATTTTCATCCACATCGAAATTCATGAAGCAGATGACGTATACTGGCGTGAGATGGTAGTCCCATCTTCCTTTTACACCTTGCTCTACTATCGACTTTGATGCATAGTAGAGCGAACGGTCTATAAAGTATGCCTGGCTCTTGTTTTGCATCTCCACGATAATATGTTCCCCTTTGTCTGTTGTGCAAAAGACGTCATAGATGATTCCTCTTTGGTCTTTTGTATCTGGCAACATCTCCTTGTCCTTAAACTTTACATCCGTGATGTGCTGCTCTCCTAAGAGCAGCTGGTTCAAGAACTCTATAAGCAGGTCTTTGCTGTATTCTTGGCCGAATATTCTTTTAAACGACCAGTCCGAAAATGGGTTGATGTATCTTGCCATGCTCTTTGTCTTTTGAATATCGTGCTGCAAAGATACATTTTTCTTTAATAACATCCAAGAGGAAGAGAGGAAAAAAGTGTAATGACGGGAACAGCGCAAAAGCTAAAAGCGCAGGCTCGCCACTTATGGACGGGTCTGCGCTTTGCATTATCGCTTGCAGAGAAGACAGGCGTAAACCTCTCTTTCTACATGATGTCAATCTTATTCCTCATCAGGAACAAACTGGAAGCCCTGGATGTAGATAGAGTTACTCCATGTGATGACTACAGTGCCTGCCTCTACGTTGACCTTGGTGAAGGCGTAGGCATCACCCGTTTTCTCCGATGGAACTTCTTGTTCAAGCAGTGTCACATTGTTCTGTTTGAAGATGATGTTACGACCAGCATTGCCTCTGGTGTAAACATAGAGGCGTCCCTTTGCAGGAATCGTCATGTCTATCTCGCCAGCCTTACCGCCGGTTGACATACGGTAGCCACCATCGGCTCCTTCCATATCACCGGTCTTGAACACTTCCTTGACAGGGTTGAAGAAGGCGTCACTCTTGTTGGTATCCATCTTGAACTTACCGCCTGCGTCAATGAACTTGGCTACAAAGGTGCCAGTGGCATCCTTGAATTCCTGTACAGAACCAACAGTCTGCTTGATGAAGTTAGGCATACCGAAGATACTCAATGCCTTCTCCATGTTAGGCGTCGTCTCTGTGGTAACGACAGTAGTACCCAACTTGTTGCCTTCGGCATCGCAGATGTAGAAGGTGTATGTTGCGCCACCTGTCAAACCGGTGATGGTCTTCTGTGCCTCTTCCTTTTCATCGGTTGAGAGATCCTCACGTGTCACGGTGCCTTCAGCATCCACCACAGCGATGTATTCGGGTGTACCCGACTTGTACTTCTTGATCCAGTGGAGCGTTATCTCGTCAGCGCTGATGTCCAGACCGCTTACGGTGAACATCGGTGTCATCTTGACCGGCTTCACGTCACCCATAATACCACTGGTGAACCACTTGCTCTTGTCCTTGCTGTCAGAGAGGGCGCGCACACGCATATAGTATGTGGTGTTCTCTACCCAGGGATACTGGTCGTCACCCGTACCGTAGTCGATGTCCAGTGAACCCGTGTTAGTCTTGTCCACCTTGATGGTCTTCAGATTGGCATAGCCGGTAGACTCGTCAAAACCCTCCTTCAGAGAGTCGGTGCTGATTTGTATTTCGTAACCCGATGCACTCTTCTGCGTCTCGAACTTCACTGCCATTGACAGTTCTGCCGTGTCAGGCGTAACTTCAAACGAGCTGAGCGAGGGCTGACGGTTTATCGAGCTGTCCACCGTCCAGTCGTTGGTCTCCGTACATGCCGCCAAGAAGGCGACCATGGGCAGAACCGCTGCTATATTCTTGATTATCTTGTTCATGATTTACCTTTTTGTTATAGTATTAATACCCATATGAGTTATACAGACGGCCGTTGCTTGACTGTATCGTGTTGTCGTAGATAGGCATGAGGTAGCGGTTCTTCACCGTAACACCGGCATCCGTACATTCGTCGCTGCTGCTGTTCACCTTCTGCGTACCTACAAGACCTCCGCAGATGGTGTTCAGCTCAGAGTCTTCGTTGCTGTAAGCCTGGCCGAAGCCAGCCTTGGTGTAGCTGTCTGCATTCAGACCCTTGCCGTCGGTGCCCAGTCCAGCAGACTCGCCGCTGCCCTTGGGATAACGGTATCCGTAAGCCTCCAGCCAAGCGTTGTCCGGGCTCTTGCCCTTCTTGGTGTTGGTAGGAATCACGTCACCGTTAGGCATACCGTACCATGTGATGCTTGCAGGGTCGATCTGCTTCTCCAAGTCGTTCGTGTACTTGTAGTATATCTTGTCGATGGCACGTGTACCGTCGGCACCGCAGAACTTCTTGTAGTTGGTCTTGGCAGTCCAGATTACCTCGTGCAACTTGTTCCAGCGGATCAAGTCCCACTTGCGGAAGCCTTCGCCGCAGAACTCCAACTGGTTCTCCTGACGAATCTTCTTCATGAATTCGTCTGTATCGGTTATAGTCTCAACTTCTGCCTTCCATGCAGCGAGTTCCTCTGCCGGGCTGGTACCAAGATAGTTGGTCTTGGCATCGTTGTAAGCACGCTCGTGAACCATCTCCAGAGCTTTGATGGCTGTCAAGCCACATCCGTATGGGTCGCTGTTGAGATAACCCAACTGTGCCATACACTCGGCATACCAGAGCAACACCTGGGGATAACGCATGCGCACCACGTTGATGCCGTAGCCGAACTTGGCGGTAGCAGTCTTGTTGGTGGTAGCCCACTGGTCGCTCATCTTGCGAACGTCCCACTTGCCGATGTAGAGGCCGAATGGCTTGTTACCCAGGCAGGTCTCGATGGTCTTGGTACCGCCGTTGGCAGCAGTGCGCTCGTAGTTCTTGATTTCGTAAGGCACGCAGGTAATGTCACGGCGTGTATCGCACGTTCCGTAAGAGTACAGCTGTACGGCTGTAGTCTTCAGCTTACCAGAGGAGTTGCCGTAGCCATAGTCGTCGGTAACGCCGTTGAGACGCACACCGACAGTGTAGCCCAGCTCACCCGTGTTGCCGAATCCCATCGGAATCTCGAACATGCACTCGTGAGAGTCGTCTGTCTTCAGCGCATTGATGTTTGCCCACAGGTTGGTGAAAGAGCTGTTCATCTTGTAGTTGCCCTTTTTGATGACTTTGGCAAGATACTCAGCAGCCTGCTCGTAGAAATACTTGCAGTCTTCGTCACTTGGGCGCATAGTCTGATAAACGTCGTCAGAATAGTCTGCCTTTACGTATCCCTTGGCCTTCAGTGCATCTACGCAGTAGTCGGCATTCATTCCGTTTGCAGCCTCGCGGATGGCGTAGCCGGCACGTGTCATGTAGATATTGGCAAGAAGAGCCTCGGCATATCCCTGTGTTATATGCTCAGTGGTAACGGAGCCAGCATCCGGCAACACCTGAACACTATCCACAACAGCTTTCAGATCAACGATGAGCGAGTCGAGAATCTCGTCGCGGCCAGTCTTGCCTACGTTTACGTTGCTGAGGTCAGAGTTAGCACTGTGCAACTGCATAGGCACATCGCCGAACACTCTTACGAGGTCGAGGTAAACCATAGCGCGTATGGTAGTTGCCTCGGCGTAGTATTTCATCATGTTAAGAGCGTTACTCTCATCCATTGCCTCAATGTCTTTCTGGTGTTTCTCTATGCCGTCGATGATGAGGTTGCACGACTCGATAGTGGCATACTGTTCTTCCCACAGCGTGCCGAGTTTGTTCCATCCGCCGGAAGTGGCGTTGTAGTTCATGGCACCGCGTTCGCTGGCAGCAGTGGCAGTAGAACCGATACCGTCGATGAGTTCTACGTCGGTGCCTGCACCCTGATGGATGGTCATCAGCTGTGTATAGTTGTTACCGCAGAGGTAACCGTATGCTTTGTCCAAGGCCAGTTTGGTAAGGGCTGGCGAGGTGAAAGTCACATCACTGTCGTTGAGTGAAGTGGAGGTTGTCTCCAGCCAGTCGTTGCACGATGACAACATAGCCGCACCGCAGAGGCACATGGTGACTGTCTTGAATATCTTGTTCATATAGATATATTTTTATTTTTAAGTTGAATGTAAGATATTGGCATTCCACCTTATATATAATATAGGTGGAGTGCTTGTTAGAAACCTACGTTGATACCCATTACGAACGAACGGCTCTTGGGGTATGCCGCATAGTCGATACCTGGGCACATGGCGTTCTTGCTCACGTCCACCTCTGGGTCGTAACCGCTGTAGCTGGTGAGGCAGAAGAGGTTGTAGCCGGTGAAGTATATGCGTACATTCTCAAGGTAGATTTTCTTGATCCACTGCTTGGGCAGAGAGTAGCCAATGGTTACGTTCTGCAGACGCAGGAAGTCGGCATTCTCCAGTGCATAGTCGGTGATGACCATCGTGCTGGCAGCAGCAGGGTTGTACATCGACTTGCCAGCGTTGATCTGGTTCAGACGGGCCATGAGACCTTCTGCACCGCCATAGTAAGATACGATGTTGTCTGACGGACGTCCGAGGTTAAGACCAGTCTGTGGGTCTACCCAGCTGTAACGGTTTTCGATATTGAAGTCACTCACGAGGTTGTAACCTGCCGAAGAACCTGAGTAGAAAGCGTTGGCTGCCTTCGTACCGTTCATGATCTTGTTGCCCAGTGAGTAGTTGAAGAATGCGTTGTAGTCGAACGTACCTATCTTGGTGCGTACCTGACCGTCCAGACCGAAACCACCTGTCACGGTAGGAACGGTGTTGCCCAAGCGCTGCTTTAAAGGGTTGCCGTTCTCGTCCTCTTCAAACTTGGGACCGCCGGGATAGAGGTTAGAGCCTGTCTTGGTGTACGACTTGCTGTTGTTGCCGTCACGCAACACCCACTTGGTACCCTGGAGCACGAGGTCGCCCTGGCCTGTTGCTGGGTCGTAAACGGTGTAGTAGCCGTTCATCTTGTAACCCCATACCTCACCGAGTGCACCGCCTTCTGTAATGTAGTAGTCGTTGTACTCGCCGAAGGTAGAACCGGCGAAGCTTGAGCTTTGCCATGGGTCGTCGTTTGTCAACTTGTCAATCTTGTTCTTGTTGTATGCGATGTTGAGGTTCACGTTCATCGTATGGGTCTTCTTGTCGACGGCCACGATGTTGGCAGAGAACTCGACACCCTTGTTGGAAGTCTGTCCGAAGTTCTGGTACTGGTACAGGTAACCGGCAGAGCTCTGCACGCGGGCCTTCATCAAAAGGTCCTTGGTGGTGTTCCAGTACAGGTCTACGCTACCCGAGAGACGACCACGGAAGAAACCGTAGTCGATACCGAAGTTACGGGTGATGGTGGTCTCCCACTTCAGGTTGGGGTTGTAGAGGTAGCCGGATGTCTCCAGGTATGGAGCGCGGCTCTCGTCGAAGTATGCTGCAGCGCCTGTATTGCCGCCCATCTTGTACTGCACGGAGGTAAGACCGCTTGAGATACGGTTGTTACCGGCTGTACCGAACGAGAGACGGGTCTTCAAGTTGGAGAGCCATTTCACATCCTTCAGGAAGTTTTCGTCGCTCATACGCCAGGCTACGGCTACAGCAGGGAACACGCCCCACTTGTTGCCCTTGCCAAACTTGCTCGAACCGTCGGTACGGAGCGTGGCGTTGAGGAGGTACTTGTCCTTGAGGGTGTAGAGCACCTGTCCGAAGAAGGAAACAAGGCGGTCTTCGGGATAAACGTATGAATAGTTGGGGATGGTGGTACCAGCCGACATATTGGACAGGATACCGTCTACGGTCCATGTCTTGTCAAAGTTGGCTGACATCATCTCGCGGTCAGTCTCCTTGGTCTCCTTCCACTCCTGACCTACGAGAATCGTAAACTTGTCGTCAGAGCAGAAAAGCTTCTTCTTGTCATACTGCACCGTGTTGGTGTTGATGATGGTCTTCTTGTCGTCTGTTATGAGGAGGGCCTGTGGGCTTCCGCTGTATCCGTACTTCGAGCTGGTGGCAGCGGGTGCGAGCCATACCTGGTCCGTATCGACATTCTTCCACTGGTACTGCAGCTTAGAAGAGAACTTCAAACCCTTCCAGGGCTTCCATGTAAGGCCTGCGTTGTATGTCTGGGTGAATGATCGCTTCTGCTTGTACGTGTTGTTGATACGTGTGGTAGGATCTACACGTGTAGAGGTATTGTTCTCCTCGTCCTCTTCGCCATCGCTTGTTATTGAGCTGATGGGCTGGAACTTGATGGTGTTGGCAACGATAGAGTTGGCTGCATTGCTCTCGTTGGTATCGGCACCTGAACCCAGACCGTTGGTCTTCTCGTTGGCGAGGGATGCCTTGAAGTCGAGCGACAGCCATTTGTTGATGTTGGCATTGAGCTTGGCGCTGATGTTGTCGCGCTTGTAGTCAGAGCCGAGCATGATGGCGTTTGTGCCGGTGTGTGCGTAGCTCACGTTGAACTTCACGTCCTTGCTACCACCGTTCACGCTCACGTCGTATGTGGTCTGTGTACCTGTTCGTCCGAACACTTCGTTCTGGTAGTTGCGTCCCTGCATGGCCTTGAGCAGGTCGAGGTCGGCGTAGCTGCCGTAGCTTGATGTGGTGGCGTTAGACTGTGATGCCGACGACACCTCGTACTGGTAGAGTGCGAAGTTATAGGGGTCCATGACATCGATTTCCTTCGTCATCTTGCGCCAGCCGGTAGAAGCATTGAGGTTTACCTGTACCTTGCCCTCCTTACCGCTCTTGGTGGTAACGATGACAACACCGTTGGCACCACGTGCACCATAGATGGCAGTAGAGGCAGCATCCTTCAACACGTCGACCGTCTCTATTTCCGAGGCTGCGATGTCCGAGATGGAGTTCACCTCAAATCCGTCTACGATGTACAGAGGCGAGTTGTCCTGCGAGAGAGAACCGCCACCACGCACGCGTATCTTGATGTCAGCATCTGGCGAACCTTCCGTAGTGGTGATGTTCACACCTGCCATCTTACCCGTCAACGCTTCTGTTACGTTGGTGACAGGCACATTCTCTATCTGCTTTGCACCTACCTGCGTCACGGCACCTGTAAGGTCTTTCTTACGCACGGTGGTATAACCGATTACAACCACGTCGTTGAGGTCGTTGGCCTCATCTTCCAGTTTTACGGTAATAGTTTGCTTACCTGCAACACTGAGGGTCTTGGGCTTCATACCGATGTACGAAATCTTGACCTTGTTGCTCTTTCCTTTCAGCGAAAGGGTAAAGTTGCCGTCGAGGTCTGTAGCGCTGCCATTGCCTGACACACCTACCTCCATGACGGATGCACCTATGATAGGCTCACCCGTGTTGTCAGTAACTGTACCCTTTACGGTTTGCGCTGAGATGCTTGTTACAGTAAACAAGAGTCCACCTGCCAACGCAAGTTTGATTTTGTTTGAATTACCAGACATACATTTATTTTGGTTAGATTAGTAAAAAAATCATACAAAGAAAGTCTCTCGACTTTATCGAGGTGCAAAATTACACCTATTTTTTATATAATAGGGGGTAGCCTTTATAAAAATTTACGCAAACGTTAACGTTTATTTATGAAGGGCTGCTCAAATTTATGAGTTTGGCCGTACCACTCAGAAGCTGATGATTGATGTATGTGCAACACTATTTTCCCTACTGTCTCTTGTTTTTCCGATAAATAATGGTATTTTTGCAGCGTATAAGTATTGGCGGGTTCTAAAAATTACCTTTGTAGGATTTTTGTATTTTAGCCGAGCAGATTTTACTTTCTTTCTGAAGGAGCATAGCGGGCTATGCGACTGAAAGATAGTGCAAGCCGAACGCAATGAAGCTTGCTTCAATTGCTGAGGCGCAGCCTATCTTATGTAAGAAGGAAGGAAAAGATGCCGGATAAAATCAAAAAGACACAAAGAGCAATCCGTCTAAAGAAGTAATTTAACAATGCGTGGAATTTTTAGAACACGCCATTATAAAAAAGGGAAGCCCCCCTACCCCTCCAATGAGGAAGAACGGGCGCATAGCATTATGAGAAAGAGAAATGTTGTTTTGGGTTGTATCCTGCTTGCCATGGGTATGGCAGTGACAGGATGTGCATCTCCGTCTGCCGACGGAAGTGTAGAGGTGGACGGCCACCGGTTAGTCGACTTGCAGTTGCCGAGCGGACTGCTTTGGGCTGAGACGAATGTGGGTGCGGAAACGCCCACCGACTATGGTTTGCACTTTTCATGGGGCGAGACAAAGGCCAAGGCCGACTGCTCGCAGGCTACCTACCGTTACGGCACAGCCTTCGAGAAGATGACGCGTTACAATGCTGCCGACACGCTCACCGTGCTCCTGACCGATGACGATGCGGCTACGGCGGCATGGGGCAAGGCTTTCCGTATGCCTACCTTCCAAGAGATGGAAGAACTGGGCGACACGGCCAACTGTGCCTGGACGTGGGTGGAGAAGGCTTCGCCCAAGGGCGACAAGGTGCATGGCTACGAGGTGAAGAGCAAGCGCAACGGGCGCACTCTCTTTCTCCCCGCCTCGGGAGCGCAGAACGGCAAGAACTGCTTTCTGGACGGCTCTGATGCGGTATACTGGTCGGCCACGCTTTCTCCGCGCTCCTGCGGGGAGGCTTTCTGCCTCTACTTCAACCTCGGCCACTACTCCCTCTATATGAACGACCGCTCCATCGGGGCCTCTGTGCGACCCGTAATGGAGCGGAGTTATGAGAAAAAGAAATAACGACAACAAAACATGAAACGTTTTATAGGTTTTAGACGTTTTTTAGTCTAAAAGAAAAAACGACAACACATACAACAAAAACAACTAAGATTCTTCTGCAGCAGGGCCGAAAAAGGTTGTCCAAGTTGTATTTGTTGTATGAGTTGTCGGTGTTGTCGGGGAAAGATTTCTGTTGTTTCTTGTTACAAAAACAATGGAAATTTGTCTTGTCCCTATGTTATCGTTTCACGACCTTGACGGTGCGGCCGTCACGCAGGCGTACGATGTTGATGCCGGGTTCCATCGACTGGCGGCGGGCTCCCGAGAGCGAGTAGACTGCCGTGATGTCGTCTGCCGACGTGCTGTCTGCCGTCACTTCGGCAATGGCTGTCGACGGGTCTGTCACTTCGAAAGTCACTACCACAGGGTCGTGGTCGCTGAGCTTCGCAGTTTCGTCTATCTCGTACTTGAGGGGCTTGATCTGCTTGCCGCCCTTCTGGTTGATGAAGAACACCTTGTCCCAGATGTCCTTGCCGTTCGGGTCAAGGTAGGTGCAGACATCGTAGATGGTCTTCTCGCCCTTTTCGTTGATGGCATCGAGGAGAAGCCCCTTCACGTCGTCATACTCGTAGTTGCAGTTGGTGTCGCCCATGAGGATGATGGGGCGTCCGTTCTTGTTGGCATTGATACTGTCGGCAATGTGCTTCAGCTGGATGCGGCGCACACGGATGTCCTCCGCATCGTCCAGGTTCACACTGGCATCCATGTGGGTGATGTACATGTCTATCTCCGTACCGCCCTTCAGCGTTACCTTGTAGTAACGGAAGCCCTTCGTCACGAGCGAGTCGTTCTCGCTGTCGATGAGTCCATAAGCATTGGTGAAGGGAGTGATGGTCTCGTTCTCTGCCTTGATTTCGTCTTTCTTCCAGAGCAGGTTCAGTCCGTCAACCTTGAAGGGGATGCTCGCAAGCAAGTCGCCTATTGACGTGGCAGTAACAACTATGGCACCAGGCCATTTTCCTGCATTGTACTTGTCCGACAGGCTCGACATGAGTTCGTTATGATACTGGAAGTCCTCGTTCACGCCGATGATGTCATAGTCCTTTCCGGCGAAGTACTCGCTTATTTTCTTTGTACCATCCGCTCCGGCTCCGTCCTTCTTGATAGGGATACTAACCCCCATCACTTCCAGAGAAGTGGGCAGTCCGTCGATGTTGTAGGTACATACCTTGAATGTCTCGTTGTCTGCGTGTGCAGTAAGCAGGGTGCAGCACAGTGCTGCCAAAGTAAAGATTTTTTTCATACGCTTTTTGTTCTAATACCGGCTTTTTGTTCTAATACCGGGTGCAAAGGTACAAAGAAAATGCAGAAGGGCGAAGAAATGTGTAGTTTTTTAGACAACAATAAAATCTTCATCGCACCTCGGTGCATTTGTGTTTGGTAATTATATTCTCTTACGCACAACATACATAAATACCTTATGATAAACATTCATAAAGCACATGTACTAACACTCACGAACCTAAGTTATATGATGCAAGAAAGCCCTTCTTACGATTGCATGGCAATTGCCATCCACAATCACGGCAATTGCCATCCACAATCACGGCAATTGCC
>CAVFRG010000031.1:0-32526 GCA_963624905.1 Oscillospiraceae bacterium | reverse complement strand
CCGCGACCCCCAGCTTGGAAGGCTAGTGCTCTATCAACTGAGCTATTTCCGCAAAACTTCAACTGAAGTGGGTGGTGATGGATTCGAACCACCGAAGGTATAACCAGCAGATTTACAGTCTGCCCCATTTGGCCACTCTGGTAACCACCCTTGTCTTACTTGAGCCTCTTGTCGGATTCGAACCAACGACCCCGAGATTACAAATCACGTGCTCTGGCCAACTGAGCTAAAGAGGCAAATCCTTGCAGCCGCATAACGGCTAAAAAGGCTATTGTCGTAAAACGGCTGCAAAGGTAATGACTTTTTTTGAATCTCCAAAATTTTTGGACATTTTTTTTAGTGATTTCTTATTTTTTCCTTGAATTTGGTCAATTGCACCTTCATTGCGTCCACTGTCTGGTCAACACTTTCCTCGAATGTGTCGCAGACTTTTTCCACGAAGAGCGTTGTGCCAGGCACTATCACGGAGAGCTGAACCTCCTTGTTGAGTGCTGCAGCCGGCTTGACCACCTTTAATTGCACCTCTACTTTCTGTATATCTTCATAAGTTTTTTCCAACTTGGCGACTTTCTTCTCGATAAACGCCTGCAATTTCTCTGTAGCATCGAAATGAATCGACTGAATCTTAATTTCCATAGTTACCTCCAACTTTAATTTAAAGGTTATTATGCCCTTGGATGGGCTTTAGTATAAACACTCTTCAACTGCTCGAATGTCGTATGCGTGTATATCTCGGTTGTTGTTAACCGTGAATGCCCGAGCAGTTGTTTCAAACTTTCTATATCAGCACCATGGTTGAGCATTGCCGTAGCAAAGGTGTGTCTCAAGACATGAGGGCTTTTCTTCTTAAGCGAGCAAACCCTTGTGAGGTTATCGCCAACAAGTTTACGAATAGAAGCCGGAGACAATCGGATTCCTCGCGAAGAGACCAGCAATGCTTTACCCTTGCAGTCCACTTCATTGTCTCTAAGCATCTGGTATACGGACAATGCATTTTTGAGTTCCTCTCCAAAAGGAACGATACGCTGCTTGTTTCCTTTGCCAGTCACTTTCAACTTACGACCACCCAAGTCTACAGCATCGTCGTCTATCCCTACGAGTTCCGACAAACGAACTCCAGTCTCATAGAGAATCATCAATATAAGACGATTTCGGGTTCCGACAAAGTCATTTTGCCACAACTCGGAATCCAGGAGCTTGTCCATCTCGCTCTCCTTCAAGAACTGCGGCAACAACTTGTCGCGTTTAGGTCCCTTCAATCCATGGACAGGATCTTCAGCAACCATACCTCTTGAGAGCGCAAACTTGTAAAAGCCTTTCAAAGCGCTTAGACGCTGAGCCACGGTAGCGGGACTGTTTCCCTGGTCCACCATAGATTCCAACCATCCACGGACGATATCCCTATCGATACTTTCCCATGTCAAGCCGTCATCCAAACTCTGGAAATACTTTTCAAAGCTATACAAGTCATCTGCATAACTACCAACAGTTCTGTCTGACCTATTGAGTTCACACGACAGATAGCTAAGATATTTCCTTACGTCCATTGCACCCGAACTTCTGTTTTCGGCAACGAAAATACGAAATTATATTCAATTCGCCAAATTTTTCCGCATTTATTTACGGAAATTAATCCTCGTTAGCACGCAACTTCTGTACGTAAACGGCGTGTTCCATTTTGAGACGCTTCAAGACAGAGGGCTTGTCGTACTGCTGACGGGCACGAAGTTCCTTCACAACGCCTGTCTTCTCAAACTTTCTCTTAAACTTCTTGAGAGCTCTCTCAATGTTCTCACCGTCCTTAACTGGTACAATAATCATTTTTTAGCTTTTAATTTATTATGTTAAACTTATGTATTTTCTGTACAAACTGGCACAATGCCACAATTTGCGGCTGCAAAATTACATCTTATTTGTCAAACCACCAAGGTTTTAAGCGTTTTTTTGCCTTATTCCGTTCTTTTTACGAGTTTTGTGGCGTTTTCCAACCACTCTTTTTCGTCTTTCTCCAGATAAGGGGACAGTTTTTCGTACACATCTGCATGATAAGCATTGAGCCACGCTACCTCTTCTTCTGTAAGCATACTCAGGTCAGCTGGTGCAAGGTCTATGGGACAGAGCGTAAGCGATTCCATCTGCAGGAATTTTCCGAACGGTGTATGCATATATTCGGTAATCAACAGCGTATTTTCTGTTCTTACACCAAACTTGCCTTCCACATAGATGCCCGGTTCATCCGTTACAGTCATGCCGGCATGAAGCGGTGCCGGCTTCCACTCCATCCTTACTTGATGGGGACCTTCATGCACATTGAGATAAGACCCTACCCCATGGCCTGTTCCATGCAGATAATTGTAGCCTTCTCGCCAAAGGCACTCCCGACAAAGGGCATCCACCTGCGTCCCCGTTGCCCCGTCAGGGAATTTGGCCAGTTCGAGCTGGATATGCGCTTTCAGCACCAGCGTATAGACTTTACGCATCTCGTCTGTAACAGGTCCGAGCGCAACGGTACGGGTAATGTCCGTCGTACCGTCTTGATACTGGGCACCGGAATCTATCAAGATGAGTCCTTCCGGTTTAAGAACTGCATCCGTCTCTTCGGTTGCTTCATAATGCACAATGGCACCATGTTCTGCATATCCGGCTATCGTATCGAAGGAAATATCACGGAACAGGTCCTGTTCTGCCCTCAGAGCCTTGAGTTTCCGGTCTATGGACATCTCGGTTTGCCCTCCGGCCTCAACAGCCGGCTTCAACCATTTCAGAAACTTGACCATGGCAATCCCGTCACGCAACATTGCATGACGGAATCCTTCTATTTCAGTTGCGTTCTTGACAGCTTTCATAGCAGGAACAGGCGAAGGAGCGGGTATTATTTCCTTGCAGTTCACAGCTTTCCACAGGCAGTAGGACGTTTCGTTAGGATCGAGCAGAATATTGTAATCCGGATATGCACGCAATGCATCCTCCACCTTATTATATATATGGACACTTACACCCAACTCTTCCAAATAACGCTTCACCTCATCCGTCAGTTTTGACGGGTCGACGAAAAGAGACACCCCACCAGACGTTACAAGGAGATAAGCCGCCACTACCGGATTACAGTGTACATCTGTTCCGCGAATATTAAGCAGCCAGGCAATGTCATCAAGAGCAGACACCAACATCCCGTCGGCATGGCGCTGCCTCAAAGCGTTGCGCAGACGTGCAATCTTTGACGAAGCTGTTTCGCCGGCATAACACATTGGCTGCATCTCTACAGGATTAGCCGGTATGGCCGGACGGTCAGTCCATATCAAATCCAAAGGGTCAAAATTATAGCGCACCGTGATACCACCCATCTTGCGAAGTTCGGCCATCAAACAGCAAACTTCATCGTAAGAATTGACCATGCCGTCCACTCCCACTTCAGGAGACTCCACATCTGCCAGTTGGCCGGCAAGCCAGTGGGCGATAGTGGGCGTACCTTCTACCTTCAACTTCATCAACTGGTATTCAGTCCCTTCCAACTGCTGCGCCGCAGCAAGAAAATAGCGGGAGTCCGTCCAGAGGGCAGCCGACGTCAAAGTAACGACTGCAGTACCTGCAGAACCGTCAAATCCCGATATCCACTCACGGCCTTTCCAATGTGCGGCAACGTACTCACTCTGGTGTGCATCCGTACTCGGAAAGATGAATGCCGCCAAATGTTCACGCCTCATAATGTCCCTTAGACGTTCCAGTCTTTGCTCTATACTATTTTTCATATCCACGATTTGTCAATTAGAGATTACAAAGATAAGAATTTTAAGAATTAATCACAAATTTAAGTGCAAAATAATGCTCGTTTTACACTACTTTTTTATAATTTTGCGGTCGAAAAAGAGGGGAGTGTAGAGAATGTTGGCATTCAAAAACATCCCCACACAGTAGTGTTAAACATCAACATTTTTAATATTTTGTAGTTATGGAATTTTTAACTAATGACAAACTCGTGATCGTCGGTGCCGGCGGCATGATTGGTTCTAACATGGTACAGAGCGCTTTGATGCTCGGCCTCACTCCTAACATTTGTCTCTACGACATCTTCGAGCCGGGTGTCCATGGCGTATTCGACGAAATTCAGCAGTGCGCATTCCCCGGCGTCAACGTAACCTATACTGTCAATCCCGAAGAGGCATTCACGGGCGCAAAATATATCATATCTTCAGGTGGTGCTCCCCGTAAGGAGGGTATGACCCGTGAGGATCTTCTCAAGGGCAACTGCAAGATTGCCGCTGAGTTCGGTGACAATATCAAGAAGTACTGTCCTGAGGTGGAGCACGTGGTTGTCATTTTCAACCCTGCAGACGTTACAGCCCTCACAGCCCTCATTCACTCTGGCCTGAAGCCCAACCAGTTGACATCACTCGCAGCCCTCGACTCTACCCGTTTGCAGCAGGCTTTGGCCCTCGAGTTCGGTGTACAGCAGGACAAGGTAACAGGTGCCCACACTTATGGTGGCCACGGCGAGCAGATGGCCGTATTCGCATCTCAGGTGAAGGTTGACGGCAAGCCATTGTCAGAGATGGGTCTCTCAGCCGAGCGTTGGGAGG
The DNA here is from genome assembly GCA_963624905.1 of Oscillospiraceae bacterium. Classification (GTDB taxonomy): domain Bacteria; phylum Bacteroidota; class Bacteroidia; order Bacteroidales; family Bacteroidaceae; genus Prevotella. The sequence goes on along the minus strand of CAVFRG010000031.1, from coordinate 27,949 downwards.
AGATCAAGCACCACACCGTACAGGGCGGTTCGAACATCATCAAGCTCCGCGGTCGCTCTTCATTCCAGAGCCCTGCCTACAATGCCGTGAAGATGATCGAGGCAGCCATGGGCGGCGAGAAGTTCACCTTGCCTGCAGGTTGCTATGTTAACCACGACAAGCTCGGCTTCAAGAACGTGATGATGGCCATGCCTACCACTATCGACAAGACGGGTGTTCACTTCACAGAGCCTACAGGTACCGAGGAGGAGTTGGCAAGCCTCGCCAAGTCGTACGAACACCTCTGCAAGATGCGCGACGAGATCGTTGAGCTTGGCATCGTTCCTCCTGTAGCTGAATGGAAAGAGATGAACCCCAACCTGTAATTCACAGCTTGGTAACATTAGAATAAACCAGATAAAGGCTGAATCGTGACAAGCATCACGGTTCAGCTTTTTTGTTCCACCATAAGCCTCTCTACAAAGAACATCAGTGATAATGATACTTTTTTCAGTACATTGGTTTGTATACACCTCCCATTATTTTTGTAACTTTGCAGAAAAATTTTACTAACTAGTAGAAGAAACAATAAAGGGAATGGAAATTATCAAAAACAAGACTTTCGGAGGCGAGCGTCCGCTCTTTGGCATCCATGACGTTCGTCTGGAAGACATCACGATTACAGACGGCGAGTCGGGCATCAAGTGTTGCAAGGACATAGAATGCCACGGCTCCAAGTTCTATGGGAAATACCCTTGGTGGCACGTGGACGGTTCACTGATCACTGACTGTTATTTTGCCCCAGAGAGCCGGTCTGCCATCTGGTATTCCGACAATATGGTAATGAAAAACTGCGTCATCGACGGGCCGAAGTTCTTCCGCGAGATGAGCAACCTCGAACTGGAGGACGTGAACATTACGGATGCAGACGAAACCTTTTGGAAGGTGGACGGGCTGAGACTGAAGAACGTGACGCTCCACGACGGCACTTATCCTTTCATGTTCTCAAGGAACATCTATGTGGACGGGCTGGTTAGCGACTCCAAGTATGTGTTCCAGTACTGCACGAACGTGGAGGTCCACCATGCCAAGATTACGACAAAGGACAGTTTTTGGGAATGCGAAAACGTAGTGGTATACGACTCCGAGCTGAACGGCGAATATCTCGCCTGGCACAGCAAGGACATCAAACTGGTGCGCTGCCACATCAGTGGCGAGCAACCCCTCTGCTACATGGACCATGTAACACTGGAAGACTGCACTTTTGACGCAGCGTGCGACCGTGCATTCGAAGACTGTTCGCACATCGATGCCCACATCATCGGTTCCATTACCAACATCAAGAATCCTATCTCCGGCCGCATCGTAGCGGACGAAATAGGAAGCGTCACTTACACAGAATTTGCCAAGTCGCCCAAGGGGACTTGTGAAATCATAAAAAGGTAAAAAAGTAAAAAGGTAAAAGGTAAAAGAGCAAAAGAAACATGAAATATAATTTTGACGAGATCATCGACCGCCGCGGTACCAATTCCTACAAATGGGATTTGGTAAAGGAGGACGGAATCATCCCGATGTGGGTGGCCGACATGGATTTTCAGACAGCTCCCTGTATTATTGATGCACTGCAGAAACGAGTGGCACACGGCATCTTCGGCTACAGCCTCGTGCCCGACTCCTATTACGAGTCCATCACGAGTTGGTTCTCACGCCGCCACCAGTGGCAGGTGGAGAAAGACTGGATTCTCTACACATCGGGTGTGGTTCCTGCCATTTCCTGTTGTCTGAAGGCCATCTGCATGCCGGGTGAAAAGGTGCTGGTACAGACACCCGTATACAATTGTTTCTTCTCCTGCATCGCCAACAGCGGTTGCGAAGTGGCGGAAAACGAGCTTAGACGCATAGGCAACGAGACCTACGAGATCAATTTTGACGATTTCGAGCGCAAGTGTGCCGACGAGAAGACCACCGCCTTCATTCTCTGCAACCCTCACAACCCTGCGGGCCGCGTATGGAAAAAGGAGGAGTTGGAGCGCATGAATGACATCTGCCGGAAGCACGGCGTAAAGGTCATCGCTGACGAGATACACTGCGAAATCATCATGCCGGGCCATCACTACACCCCGTTTGCCAGCATCAGCGAGGCATGCCGTGACAACTGCGTGGTACTGAATTCACCCACCAAAGCCTTCAACATAGCCGGTCTGCAGATAGCCAACATCATCTGTCCAGACAAAGGTCTTCGACGCCGCATCGACCGCGCCATCAACATCAACGAGGTGTGCGACGTCAACCCCTTTGGTGTCATTGCCCTGCAGGCTGCCTACAACGAGGGGGAGGAATGGCTCGACCAACTCAACCAATACCTCTACGAGAATTACCTTGCTCTAAAGGAATTCTTCAGCTCCGAGTTGCCCCAGGCACGCGTCACACGTCTGGAGGGCACTTACCTCGTATGGCTCGACATCCTGCCTTTCGAGCTTTCCTCCGACGAAGCCTACGAGAAACTGATAAAGGACGGAAAAGTATTCGTGAACAGTGGCACAATGTATGGTCGCAAAGCCGGACAAGGCTACCTGCGCATCAACATCGCCTGCCCGCGACAGACACTCATGCAGGGATTGGCAAGAATCGGACAAGTGCTGAGCCAATATATAGACGAAGAGGACACTGGGTGCCCGATGTAGGGAGAACGAAGAGTGAAGAGTGAAGAGAGAAGAGTGAAGAGTGAAGAGTGAAGAACGAAGAGTGAAGAATTCAAATGTTTTTCGTGCTTCACTCTTTGGTATACATTTGGAAAATAAATAAACGACAATGGAAAACGAAGTATTGAAAGCCATTAAGGAGAGAAGAAGTATTCGCCGGTATAAAGAAGACCAAATTACCGACGAGGAGTTGAATACGGTGTTGGAAGCCGGCACATGGGCAGCTACCGGCCATGGTTCACAAGAGCCTTTCATCATCGCAGTGCAGAATCCAGACACCTGTGCCCTGCTCCGAAAGATGAACGCAGAGGCCATGGGCGTAGAGAGCGACCCCTACTATGGAGCACCCACCATCGTCATCGTTCTTGCCCGTGAGGATGACCCGAACAACATAAAAGACGGCAGCCTCATCCTCGGCAACATGATGCTTGCCGCCCACTCCATCGGACTCTCCTCCTGCTGGATCAACCGCGAGGACATCATGTTCGCTACGGAGGAGGGCAAGAAGCTGATGAAGGAATGGAACCTGCCCGAGGGACTGATGGGCGTGGGTGCCCTGTCGCTCGGCTATGCATCGGCCCATCCCCACACCGTAAAGCCCCGCAAGGAGGATTACTACCGCATCATCAAGTAAAGATGTGTAGCTTTTATCCCATATAACCCCTTTTTATCCCTACATCAAATCTCCGTACGGTGACACCGTACGCACATACGGTGACACCGAACGGAGATTCTGCTTATAGGCAGACAGATTCTTTTTTAGCTTATTACACATTTGAATACAATAATAACCGTTTTTCAGCGTTATTGTGATGTGAATAGACGTATAATCATACTTTGCCTGACGCTGTTTATGGGTGTATTGGGCGCAAAAGCGCAGTACGACCCTTCGTTCAGCCACTATTTTGACATGGAGCCATCATTCGACCCGGCTTCTGTCGGAAAGCAGTCACAACTGAACGTGGCGGCAGCATACGCCTTGAGTATGGTTGGCTATGAAAACAGCCCAAAGACACTGTATGCGGCAGCCGACATGCCCTTCTATCTGTTCAAGAACTACCATGGCGGCGGCATACAACTAATCAGCGACCAGATAGGCCTGTACACCAATCAGCGGTTGGCCTTGCAGTATGCATTCAAGCACAAGTTGTTTGGCGGAATGATGAGCGTCGGCATACAGGGCGGATTCATCTCCGTGAGCTTCGACGGCAGCAAACTGGATGCAGAAGAGAGCAACGACCCGGCACTGCCCAAATCAAAAGTTAACGGAAATACATTCGATCTGGGTGCCGGATTGTACTACACGCATGGGGCATGGTACGCCGGCATCTCGGCACAGCACCTCACCTCCCCGAAGGTCGAGATGGGCGAAACGAACGAATTTTCCATCTCGCCGATGTATTATTTGACGGGTGGATACAATATTAAGTTGAGAAATCCGTTTTTAACAGTGAAGCCGTCTTTTCTGGTAAAGAGCGACGGAGTGGCATGGCGAGGTGACATAACCTGCCGTCTGATGTATGCGCACGAGAAAACCATGTTCTACGGCGGCGTTACCTACACGCCCACCATTTCGGTTACCGGTCTTTTGGGTGCCAAGTTCCACGGTGTGGTGATAGGCTACAGCTACGAGTTCTACACATCGGCTATCTCGGCGGGCAACGGCAGCCACGAACTGTACGTGGGATACCAAACGGACATCAACCTTGTGAAGAAAGGCAGAAACAAGCACAAGAGTGTAAGAGTGCTGTAAGCAGGTCCCTATAATAATAAGGTGTGACAGCATGATACGGACGGCTATTTACAGGGAGTATGAACACCAGCTATCAGTAAGAAAACAAGACAAAAGAAAAAATATGAAAAAAAGTATATTTTACCTCTGCTCGGCCATTGCGGCACTGACGCTGACAGGCTGCTTCGGAGCCAAATCCTCATCCATATCCGGCCGTGGGGGCGAAGTGGTAGGAGTAGGAGGCAGAAGTTTCACGGAGCCTTCGCCATACGGCATGGTAAAGGTAAACCGCGGTTTCCTGCACATGGGTCTGGAGACAAACGACTCGCTATGGGGGCAGAGCACACCGAAGAAGGACATCTCCGTAGACGGATTCTGGATGGACGACACGGAGATTACCAACTCCGAATACAAGCAGTTTGTGGCATACGTGCGCGATTCTATAGTCCGCACACGTCTGGCCGATCCTGCCTATGGCGGTGACGAGACCTACATGATTACAGAAGACAGGCACGGCGACCCCGTCACGCCGCACCTCAACTGGAAGAAGCCGCTGCCGCGCAAGCCCAACGAAGACGAACAGCGCGCCATACAGAGCGTATACACCACCAACCCCGTAACGGGCGAGAAACTGATAGACTGGAAACAGCTCAACTACAAATACGAGATATACGACTACACAGCAGCCGCTCTGCGCCGCAACCGCATCAATCCGCAGGAACGCAACCTCAACACTGATGTCACCGCAGACGCCAACGAAGTGGTGATGATATCCAAGGACACAGCCTACATCGATGACGAGGGACGCATCGTGACGCAGACCATCAACCGTCCGTTGAGCGGTCCGTGGGACTTCCTCAACACCTATATTGTAAATGTGTACCCCGACACCACATGCTGGGTAAATGACTTCAAGAACTCAGACAACGAAACCTACCTGCGCAGCTACTTCAGCAATCCGGCATACAACGACTATCCCGTGGTAGGAGTGACATGGGAGCAGGCCAACGCCTTCTGCGCATGGCGCACCGACTACCTTTTGAAAGGTCTGGGGCCCGAAGCACGCTTCGTGCAGCGTTACCGTCTGCCGACAGAGGCTGAATGGGAGTTTGCCGCACGCGGCAAGAACCAGAACGAGTTCCCCTGGGAGAACAAGAACGTGAAGAACGGAGACGGATGTTTCTACGCCAACTTCAAGCCTGACCGTGGCAACTATACCAAGGACGGAAACCTGATAACCAGCAAGGTGGGCATCTATTCGTCCAACAGCAACGGTCTGTACGACATGGCCGGCAACGTAGCTGAATGGACAAGTACCGTATATACCGAGGCGGGCGTGGATGCCATGAACGACCTGAACCCAACATTGGTATACAATGCCGCCAAGGAAGACCCGTACCGCCTGAAGAAGAAAAGCGTGAGGGGCGGTTCCTGGAAAGACCCGGAGTCGTTTATCCGATCGGCATGGCGCTCATGGGAATACCAGAACCAGCCACGGTCATACATCGGGTTCCGATGCGTAAGAAGCCTCGCCACTACGTCGAGCGCCAAACAGAAACCAGCAAAGACAAAGAAAAGCAAATAACATTCATATACGACAATGTCAGAATACAGCAAATTTAACATAGTCTACCGTCTGCAGAAGTGGATGGACAGTGTGCCCGGACAAACTTTCCTCAACTATGCCTACAGTTGGGGTGCATCGGTCGTAATCCTGGGTACCTTATTCAAGTTGACCCACCTGCCAGGTGCCAACCTGATGTTGTTCTTAGGTATGGGCACCGAGGTGTTCGTATTCTTCCTTTCTGCCTTCGACCGACCGTTCGACAAGACCGCCGACGGCATGGATATACCTACCCATGTCACGGAAGACTATCTTGGCGGTGGCATGGTACAGTATGGCGATGCAGCACCATCAGCACCGGTTCACAACGAGGGTGGCAAGACTGTAGCCCAGCCTATCCAGTTTGTCCAGACAGGACAAACCATAGAAGCAGGGCAGACCACCGCCGCAGAACAAGCAGAACAATCCGTGCAGACGGAACATGCTGTCCAGTCAGAACCCGTAATTACGCAGTATACCCAGCCTGCATGGGCTGAAGGACAGCAACAGGTAACAACCGAGATGGCCGAAGCCCAGGACAACTACGTGGAAGAACTGAAGAAACTCGTAGAAACCCTCGAGAAGGTGAACGAGCAGAGCAGCCGACTGACACGCGACAGCGAAGAGATGGAGAACCTCAACCGTACGCTGACCGGCATCAGCAAGGTGTACGAAATGCAGCTTAAGGGAGCCAGCCAGCAGATTGGCACCATCGACCAGATCAACGAGCAGAGCCGCAAGATGGCACAGCAGATAGAGCAGCTGAACAAGATTTACACACGCATGATAGAGGCAATGACCGTCAACATGAGAGCCGCTGCCCCGGGAATGAAGAGTGAAGAGTAAAGAGAGTGAAAGTTAAAAAAGTAAAAAGGTAAAAAAGCATACGCCACACCAGTGAGCACTGTAGGCAGGAAAAAATGCCATTACCTTAATACCTTCAACTCCCTAACATCCAACTTCTTTTAAATATTAAATTCTTTAATCCAAATAAATGGCAATCAAGAAAAGACCTGTTTCCCCACGCCAGAAGATGATCAACCTGATGTATGTCGTCTTGATGGCAATGCTCGCCCTGAACATCTCTACCGAGGTGCTCAACGGCTTCTCTATCGTGGAGGAAAGTCTGAACCGCACCACGGCCAACTCTTCTGCTGAGAACGCAGCCCTGTATGGTGACTTTGCCGGTCAGATGAAGCAGAACCCGGCAAAGGTGAAGGAATGGTTTGACAAGGCCACACAGGTAAAGGAGATGAGCGACTCGCTCTATAATTTTGCCCAACAACTGAAAGAAGCCATCGTCAAAGAAGCCGACGGCAAGGACGGAAACGTGAGCCATATAGAGAACAAGGACAATCTGGAGGCTGCGGGCATCGTGATGCTTGCCCCCGGTTCGGGTAAGGGCGACAAGCTCTACCGGGCCATCAATGCTTACCGCGAGCGCATACTTACGATGGTTACTGACGAGCACCAGAAGAAGGTCATTACCAGCAATCTCGCCACTGTGGTACCGAAGGGTGCCAAGACACTGGGAAAGAATTGGCAGGAGTACATGTTCGAGAACATGCCGGTGGCTGCTGCCGTCACCCTGCTCTCCAAACTGCAGAGCGACGTGCGCTATGCCGAGGGTGAGGTTCTGCACACACTGGTATCGAACGTGGACATGAAAGACATACGCGTCAACAAGCTCGACGCCTTCGTTATCCCCGAAAAGACCACACTCTATCCCGGCGAACGCTTCAATGCCAACATCGTGATGGCTGCAGTCGACACCACTCAGCAACCCGAGATATACGTCAACGGCGTACGTGTCAATACCCGCGGCGGTGCCTATTCGTTTACAGCCGGTGGCGTAGGCGACCATCAGTTTGGCGGATACATCGTCATGCACAATGCCAAAGGTGATGTGCTTCGCCGCAACTTTACCCAGAAATACAGTGTTATCCCCGCCCCCAATACGGCTACTGTCGCAGCAGACATGATGAATGTGCTCTATGCCGGGTTCCAGAACCCCATCAGTATCAGTGTACCGGGAGTGCCGGCCAACGCCATCTCGGCTACCATGACGGGCGGCACATTCACGTCGAAAGGCAACGGCCATTTCGTCGCTGTACCCTCGGCTGTGGGAAAGGATGTAACAATACAAGTGACGGCACGCGACAAGGGACAGACGCGCACCATGCCGCCGTTCACCTTCCATGTCAGAAAATTGCCCGACCCGACAGCATACCTTGCACTTGGCACCAATCGCTACAGGGGCGGTGCACTGCCTAAGGCATCACTCATGGGCGCTACGGGCATCCATGCCGCCATAGACGACGGTCTGCTCGACATCCCCTTCAAGGTTCTGAGTTTCGAGACCGTCTTCTTCGACAATATGGGCAATGCAGTACCTTTGGCTTCTGCCGGTGCCAACTTCTCAGAACGTCAGCGTGAGGAGTTCCGCAAACTGTCACGCAACAGGCGCTTCTACATCTCGCGCATCAAGGCAGTAGGACCGGACGGCATCACACGCAACCTCTCTGCCGCCATGGAAGTAATCGTAAGATAGTGAAGAACGAAGAGGGAAGAGTGAAGAACGAAGAATTCATTAGATTTAGACATAAATGAGACTGAAAAAGATATTTTTGCTTTTGGCACTCGCTGCATTTGTGCAGGGAATGGATGCCCAGCCTGAGGCGCGCAGACAAGCCCAGCAGAAGGCGAAGCAGTCTAACGCCAACAACATGACAACACGTGCACAAATCATGTTTCCAACATCGGCTTCGATGGATGAAGACGTAGTGTGGAGACGTGACATCTACCGTGAAATTGACCTCAACAACGATGCCAACGCAGCACTCTATTACCCCGTAGAACCTGTAGGCGGCCAGATGAACCTGTTCACCTATATGTTCAAGCTCATGCTGAGCGGCAGGGTACGCGCCTATCAGTACAGGCTCGACGGCAACGAGAGTTTCAATTATGAGGACAGGGTGGTGCCCAAGACATTCATGGACAACTACCACATCTACTACGAGCGTAAGAACGGTTCGCTGACACTCGATGACAGTGACATCCCTTCGCGCGAGGTGAAGGCATACTACGTCAAGGAGTCTTCTTATTTCGACCAGCGCACTGCCACGTTCCACACGAAGGTACTGGCCTTGTGTCCCATTATGAGCCGTGACGATGACTTTGGCGATGCTGGAACAAAGTACCCGCTCTTCTGGATGAAATATGATGATCTGGCTCCCTATCTTACCAAGCAGCAGATCATGACGAGCAACCTCAACAATGCTGCCACAATGAGCATTGACGACTATTTCGTTCGCAACCAGTACAAGGGCAAGATATACAAGACTACCAACATGCTGGGCAAGACCCTTGCACAGTACTGCCCTACAGACTCTGCCATGGCGAAGGAACAAAAGCGCATAGAAGCAGAACTGGCAGCGTTCGAGAAGAATATCTGGGGCGACCAGGTAAAGAAGGACTCGCTCGACAGCATAGCTAATGCTGGAGAGAATGTCAAGGCTACCAAGAAGAAGAAGTCGCGCCGTGCTTCAGGCTCATCGACTACCGTAAAGACACGCCGTGCCAAGTCTTCTGTCTCGTCAGGCAGCCAAGCCAGAGTGTCGGTTCGCCGCGAAAGGCATTAAAAGGTAAAAAAGTAAAAAGGTAAAAAGAAGGGGGACACAAAAAGGAAAAATTACACATAGGATGAAAAAGATATTGATGATAATGATGCTTGCCGCAACCATGATGTTTGCCCAGCAAGCCAATGCGCAGGTAAAGTTCGGTGTAAAAGCCGGACTCAATGTCAACAGCATGTCGTTCGACAACAAGGTGTTTGATGCATCAAACAAGGATGGTTTCTTCCTCGGCCCGATGATCAAGCTGACCGTTCCTATAACTGGTTTGAGCTTCGATGCTGCCGCATTGTACAACCAGGCCAAGGCCAAAGTCGGTTATAGCGAGGACAACAGCCACAAGACCACCATTACCCAGAAGACTATCGACATCCCCGTCAACGTGCGTTACGGCGTAGGACTTGCCAAGGTGGCAAACATCTTTCTCTTTGCCGGTCCGCAGTGGGGTATCAATGTAGGCGACAAAGACTTCAAGTGGAACGAGAGCAGCAGCTACTCGCTCAAGAGCTCCAGCCTCAGCATCAATGTGGGTGTCGGTGCCACCATCATAGACCATCTCCAGATTACAGCCAACTACAACTTCGGTTGTACAAAGTCGGCTGATGCCACGATGACAACGGACAACGGCCAGACCTATGAAGGGAGCAGCCGGAACAACTCCTGGAAGATAGCACTTGGCTATTGGTTCTGACAACGTGAGGTACGTCGATGTCATATTGCCTTTGCCCTTGCCGGGACTTTTTACATATTCCATACCAGACGAGTGGAAGGAGAAAGTAGCGTTCGGCAAGAGGTTGCTTGTACCCCTTGGCAAGAGCAAGAAGTACATCGCAATGGCGGTTAAACTGCATGACACCAAACCAGAGTTTGATGTCAAACCTTTGGAGTGTGTGCTCGATACGAAGCCTTCGCTCATCGACACACAGTACCGCCTGTGGACATGGATAAGCAACTACTACATGTCACCACTGGGTGATGTATACAATGCCGCCTTCCCCGCAGGACTCAAATCGTTGGAGAAATATAAGCCAAAGACGGAACTGTACATCACACTGGCTCCCGCATACCGCAACACCCATTCACTTCGTGCCGCCGTGGCCGTAATGGCAAGGGCGCAGAAACAGGCAAAAGTATTCTCCGATTATCTGCATCTCTCCGGTTGGTCGGCTCTATTGGATGACCAACTGGACGAGAACGGGCTCTTGCCCGAAAAGTTTTATGCCTTGCAGCAAGGGGAGACTCCTTCCTTTATAGAAGAAGTGACACGCGAGGAGCTGATGAATGAGAGTCACGCCACATCAGCAATAGTCAAGACGCTGACAGACCGTGGTTTTCTCTATACTTACGAACGGGAAGTGGGAAGACTGAACACCACCGGCGAGCCACACTTCGACACCATCAAAGCCCTTTCAACAGCACAACAGGATGCCTATAACAACATCCTTATGCAGATGCTGAAAAAGGATGTCGTGCTTCTTTTTGGGGTAACGTCGAGCGGCAAGACAGAAATATACATCCACCTTATCAAGAAGGCTCTCGACGAGCACAAACAAGTACTTTATCTCCTGCCCGAAATAGCCCTTACCGTTCAGATTATGGAACGGCTGCACAAGGTATTCGGTGACCGACTCGGCATCTACCACTCCAAGTACAGTGATGCCGAACGCGTGGAGATATGGCAAAAGCAACTATGCCCACATCCCTACGACATCATCCTCGGAGCAAGAAGTGCCGTATTCTTGCCTTTCCAGAACCTCGGCCTTGTCATTGTTGACGAAGAACACGAAACCAGTTTCAAACAGCAGGACCCTGCTCCCCGCTATCATGCACGCAGTGCCGCCATCGTTCTGGCCAAGATGTATGACGGGGCAAAGGTACTTCTGGGCACAGCTACCCCTTCTATGGAGAGCTACTACAATGCCACCCAGGGAAAGTACGGGCTCGTCGAACTGAAGACCCGGTTCAAGGACATCCAGTTGCCGGAGATACAAGTGGTGGACGTAAAAGACCTGCGCCACCGCAAAATCATGAAGGGAACTTATTCTCCGCAATTGCTCGCTGCCGTTCGCGAAGCTCTGCAGAACGGCGAACAGGCCATCCTCTTCCAAAACCGTCGCGGCTTTGCACCGATGATAGAATGTAAAGTGTGCGGATGGGTACCGAAATGCAAGAACTGCGACGTATCGCTCACCCTGCACAAGAGCATCAACCTCCTTACCTGCCATTACTGCGGCTACACCTATCCTGTGCCCACGGAGTGTCCCAACTGCGGCAGTACGGAACTGATGGGGCGCGGTGTGGGCACAGAGAAGATAGAAGACCAGATAGCCGAGATATTCCCCGAGGCGCGCATTGCACGCATGGACCTTGACACAACACGCACACGGAATGCCTACGAACGACTGATAGAGGACTTCTCTTCTGGCAAGACCAACCTGCTTATCGGTACACAGATGATTAGCAAGGGATTGGACTTCGACAGGGTAAAGGTGGTGGGCATCCTGAATGCCGACTCGATGCTCAACTATCCCGACTTCCGCGCCTATGAGCATGCGTTTATGATGATGTCGCAGGTGAGTGGACGTGCCGGACGCAAAGGCAAGCGTGGATTGGTATTCCTGCAGACAAAATCGCCCGAACTTCCTGTTATCTCACAGGTAGTGCACAACGACTATACCTCGTTCTACCAGTCACTTCTGGAAGAACGCCTTACCTTCCATTATCCCCCGTTCTACCACCTCGTCTATGTATACCTCAAGCACAAACACGAGAAGGTATGCCACCAGGCAAGCCTTGAGTTGGGCAATGCCCTTCGCAACTGGTTCGGACAGCGTATTCTCGGTCCCGACAAGCCCGCAGTAGCGAGGGTAAAGACAATGAATATACGCAAGATCGTCATAAAATTGGAAAACGGCATCGACCAGAAAAAAGTGCGGGAATATCTCCTGTATGCCCAAGAACGCATGCTGAAAGACCCCCGCTATGGCGCACTGCAGATTTACTATGATGTCGACCCGTTTTAAGGGAAGAGTGAAGAGCGAAGAGTGAAGAGTGAAGAGTGAAGAACGAAGAGTGAAGAATTCAAATGCATATATAGGGCAAAGGCTATCCCTTTCTTGCGAACAGGATAGCCTTTAATGTTTGTAGTTATGGTGATTGCAAGAACTAAAGCTATAGAATTCTTCACTCTTCGTTCTTCACTCTTCACTTAAAAGTTGATATCGAGACCTACGGCAAATACGTTGTTGTTGCGGGTGTAGTCCGAACTGTAGATGTTATCGATTCCCTGCTCTTCCGTCTTCATATGCGAATAGAATGTGCGGAAGTAAGCCACGCTCAAATCCATCTTCTTGCTGATGTGGTAGACACCGCCAATAGCTGCCGAGTTGGAACTTGTCACAAACGACTTGTCGTCCATATATTCGTCGCTCAAACCATAATTGGTGCTCTGCCAACCCGTGCTGAGTGTTACCTTCTTGCACACGTCTACCTCTACACCGGCATTGTACTCCAAGGTACCGCGCTTCAGCAACTTATTGCGGTCATTGTAGGAAGTGGCATTCTTGTCATCGAAGAAGTGGAAGCCAACATTAATGCGGACTGCATCTACTGGACTATAGCCTGCGCCGATGGTAAGATAGGCAGGTATGTCGGCAGCAATCTTCTTGCCGTCCTCGTATTCGCCCAAAGCGTCATCTATCTTGGTATCAAACTGCGTCTTCAGACTGAGCATTGCACCTTGTACAGCCTGATTGCCGAGGACTTGCTGTGCCATCTGTTCGGGTACACCTGCAGCCACGTATGCATTGCGGAGATTGTCGGCAAGATTTCCAATGCTTGGTATCTGGTTAACAGACTTGTTCTTCAGGCGCATACGGGTCTTGAATTCATATTTGGCAGAGAAATTCCAACGACCTGTCTTGAAGTCGACACCAATGATGGGCGTGAAGCCGATGCCGGTCTGGTCACAGCTCAGCTCTATGTTGGCGGCATTCTCCTTGGTGGGGTCGAGTACCTGATAGAGGGGCATATTACCCACTTTGATGTTCTTCACATATCCATAATAGTTGCAGGAGGCATACACGCCACGCACGCCGGCAAAGGCACTGAAGTGTTCGCTTATCTTATAGGCTGCGCCAAGTGACAGACCATAATAATACTGACGACCGTGCATATAGCTCTCATAACTGTATTTGCCATCTTCTCCAAAGCACTGATCGGTAGAGAATGCTGCAGGGAGGTTGTATGCAGCAGCCACCTTGTCTACCCCCTGAGCTAATTGGCACGCACCTATCGCCGTCTCTGCCACGATCTTCTCGAACGATCCCAGACCATTGTCGAAGGTACACTTGCCACCACCACCCGTGAGGGCAAAGTTTCCCTGAAACGACCACTTACCTTTATTATAGGCATACTGGAAAGAAGGGATAACCGGGGCAAAAGCCTTGCCCTTGGTAGTACGGGGCGTTGTGGGATTGTTCACATTGTTGGTAAACAAAGAATAGTCGTTCTCTATCGTACGACTCTGGAAAGCCAACTGCCAGTTGATGGACAGATGGTGACCTTGGTTCATGAATACGACACCCGCCGGGTTGTAGTACACACCGTCAATACCTATCGAAGCCTCACGGCTCATCATTCTGTTGAACGCTACGTTCTGGTTTGTGTTGGTGAGCAGACCACCTGCAAAGGTTGGTGCTGCACAAGCCATCGCCATGACAACACAAACTAACTTTTTCTTCTTCATTTTGATAATATTAAGCAAAAAACGTCCGCAAAGGTAACTAGAATGTTCTTTTTCTCTATTTTTTCTTCCTAATATTTAAAAGACATTAACACAAAAAGCCCGCTTCGTTGCACAAATTCTAAAATATGTGCAACAAAACGGGTTGTATTTCTCACGTTTCCGGATACGCTCAAGGTCTACTTTACAGTACAGAAGACCACGGCATAGCCCGGCAGTACATCAGTTCTGCCTGGCAGTGCATCAATTCAAAACATAGGCACATCAAATAGGACAGCCTACTTACCCAGATTGGGGTAGGAAATCCTCGTGTGGTAAATGGACTTGAGCCTGTCGGTGAGCACCCCCTTGGCTTGGGCGATGTCACGGAAGGTGATGGGGCATTCCTTGAAGTATCCTTCCGCCACCTGTCCGTCTATCAGGCGGTCGATGAGTTGGCTGATGGTCTCTTCGGTATACTCTTTCAGGGAGCGCGATGCAGCCTCTACTGTGTCTGCCATCATCAGGATGGCCTGCTCCCGCGTAAAGGGGTTGGGGCCAGGATACCGAAACTGTTCCTTGTCCACCTGTTCGTCGGGATGGGCATTACAATAATTAATATAGAAGTATTTGGCAAGTCCTCTGCCGTGGTGGGTAGAAATAAAGTCCTTGATGATGCCGGGCAGGTTGAATTTCTCTGCCAGTTTCAGTCCCTCCGTTACATGACCGATGATGATCTGCGCACTCTCTACATCCGACAGTTGGTCGTGCGGGTTGACACCAGCCTGGTTCTCGGTAAAGAACACGGGGTTTGACATTTTCCCCACATCATGATAGAGTGCACCGGTACGCACCAGCAGACTATTGGCCCCTATGCGGTTGGCTATCTCGGAGGCGAGGTTACCCACGGTGATGGAGTGTTGGAAGGTTCCCGGTGCTATCTCGCTGAGATTGCGCAACAGTCCCTTGTTGGTATTGGACAGTTCGAAGAGTGTCACGTTCGATACAAAACCGAAGAGTTTTTCTATGAGGTACATCAGCGGGTAAGAGAGCAGGAGCAATATGCCGTTGATGACAAAATAGGAATACATGTTGGGGTCTATGTTGAACACCTGATTGTACTGCATCAGTTGGATGGCAAGGTACACCACACAACTTGTCATCGTTACGAGCAGGGCAGTAAGCAAAATCTGCGACCGTTTACTCAGTTCCCTAAGGGTATATATGGCCACGAGTCCCGATGCCAGTTGCACGATGATGAATTCATACTGGTACTTTACAGCCTCGGCGCATATCAGCACCATCGTCACATGGGTGATGAATGCCGTGCGCGAATCCATGAACACCCGCACGAAGATGGCCGCCATGGCGAATGGCAACACATAGACACTGAAGAAGTTGTGCTTCATCATGAGCGACACGAGTATCGGAAAGAGCGTCACCATGGAGTAGAGCATAGTAAGGCTGCGCGGCTTTTCGAAGTAGTCTTTCCTGAAGAGCGACAGGTAGGAGGTGAAGAGCATGACAAGGATGGCGGTGAAGAGCACCTGGCCGATGACGGTGGTCCGCATCTCTTCTTCAGTAGCGGCACGCCGTTTGTTTTCCTTGTCAAAGGAGGCGAGAACCCTATATGTATAGTCGGTTATCACCTCTCCCCTGTCCACTATCTTCTGACCGCTCATCACCATGCCACTTGCCAACGGTATGCTGCTCAGCAGGTCGTTCTTTTCCGTTTCGCTCTTTTCCTTGTCGTAGAGTATGTTTGCCTCTATATAGTTGTTGAGGTTGCAGCGTGACAGCAACGGGCGTATGCTTGCCAACTTCTCATTGGCGAAGAGGTGCTCGTAGGCGGCAATGGTGGAATAGTAGCTGTTTACGGGCACGCTCCGCGCACTTTTGTCGCTCACTATCCTTATCATACTGGTAGAGTCCTTGTAGATATTGTTGTACTCTGGGGTATTGATGATGCCTGTCTGGTACACTTCATGCAGCTGTGCCACGATGGCGTTCACGTATTCCTCGGGAAGGTTGGGCAAGTTCTGCTTGTAATCGTTCAGGAACCGGTCTACCTGTTTCTGTTCTACGGATGGCGAAAGCGTATAGTAGGGCTGGAAAATCTTCAGCAGCGAGTCCTGCTCGTGCTTGATGGCCTCCTCCGTCTTGTAGATGGGGAAGTCGAAGGTGGCTATTACCGAACTGTACATCCACGGTTTGCCGATGTCATAGCGGTACACTCTGCTCTCGTTGCGGGGCAGAAACCACACGATGACGGCTACGGTGATACCCACAAGTATCGCCCGTGTAGCGAGGTTGCGCCAGTAGTTCTCTTTTGTATTGTTGAATATGCTCATTGCCTCTTGTTTATGCAAATAATACTTTCCAACTGCGAAAATACGAAAAAAACGTCTATAATCACAAAAAAAAATGTAAATTTGCAGAAAATTTAGAAAACAGCTATAATAAAAGACATGGCAGACAGAAAAGTTAGGGTGCGTTTTGCGCCCAGTCCTACCGGTGCTTTGCACATCGGCGGTGTACGTACCGCACTCTATAATTATTTGTTCGCACGCCAGCATGGTGGCGAACTTGTGTTCCGTATTGAGGATACCGACTCCCACCGCTTTGTACCCGGTGCAGAGGAATACATCCTGGAGTCTTTCAAATGGCTCGGCATCCAGTTTGACGAGGGTGTGAGCTTCGGTGGCGACCATGGCCCCTACCGCCAGAGCGAGCGCCGCGACATCTACAAGGAATATGTACAGCAGCTCCTCGACAACGGCAAGGCTTACATCGCCTTCGACACGCCTGAGGAACTGGAGGCCAAGCGTGGCGAGATCCAGAATTTCCAGTATGATGCGCATACCCGTATGCAGATGCGTAACTCGCTTACCCTCCCCAAGGAGGAGGTAGACCAGCTCATTGCCGACGGCAAGCAGTATACCGTGCGTTTCAAGATTGAGCCGGGCGAGGAAATCCACGTCAACGACATGATCCGTGGCGACGTGAAGGTAATGAGCGACATCCTCGACGATAAGGTGCTCTACAAGAGTGCCGACGAGTTGCCAACCTATCACCTCGCCAACATCGTGGACGACCACCTGATGGAGATTTCCCACGTTATCCGTGGCGAGGAATGGTTGCCCAGCGCACCCCTGCACGTACTTCTTTACAAGGCATTCGGATGGGAGGACACCATGCCCCGCTTTGCCCACCTTCCCCTTTTGCTCAAGCCAGAAGGCAAGGGCAAGCTCTCCAAGCGCGACGGCGACCGTCTCGGCTTCCCCGTGTTCCCACTGGAGTGGCACGACCCCAAGACGGGCGAGGTTAGCTCGGGCTACCGTGAGAGCGGCTATTTCCCCGAGGCTGTGGTCAACTTTCTGGCACTCCTCGGCTGGAACCCCGGCACAGAGCAGGAAATATTCTCGCTCGACGAGTTGGTGAAGGCGTTCGACATCTCCCGTTGCTCCAAGGCGGGTGCCAAGTTCGACTTCAAGAAGGGCATCTGGTTCAACCACGAGTATATCCTCATGAAGAACGACAAGGAGATTGCCCAGCTCTTTGCGCCCATCGTGGCCAACAACGGTGTGGAGGAGAGCATGGACCGCGTGCGCCAGGTGGTACACATGATGAAGGACCGCGTAAACTTTGTCTATGAACTGTGGCCTCTCTGCTCCTTCTTCTTCATCCCGCCCACAGCGTATGACGAGAAGACGGTGAAGAAACGCTGGAAGGAATATTCCGCACAGCAGATGACGGAGCTTGCCGAGGTACTGGAAGGCATCGATGATTTCTCTATCGAGGGCCAGGAGCCTGTCGTGATGAAATGGGTTGAAGACAAGGGCTACAAGCTCGGCGACGTGATGAATGCCTTCCGCCTCACGCTCGTAGGCGAGGGCAAGGGTCCCGGCATGTTCGACATCTCTGCCTTCCTTGGCAAGGAGGAGACCTTGAAACGCCTGCACAAGGCCATAGAGGTTCTCGGCTAATAATTTTAGAAGCTAATAAGTTAAAGGGAGTTATGAAGTTAAGGAATCGGCTTTTGGCAAGATATTTTTGCTTCTTTCCCTTTGAGATTTAGACGATGTTCGGTTATTGGTAATCTTGCAGCTTACCAAAATCAACACATACACATTTTGTCTTAACTCCCTTTGACTTCTTAACTTCTTAACTCCTAAAAACATGATTTACAATATCGTCATCTATTTCGTCCTGTGGGGCATTGCCATTGCCAGCCTTTTCAACGAGAAGGTGCGCAAGATGTGGCGAGGGGAACGCAATGCCTTCAAGATACTCAGACAGCAGGTAGACCCTACAGCCAAGTATGTGTGGTTTCACGCTGCTTCGCTGGGCGAGTTTGAGCAAGGCAGGCCACTGATGGAACGCATCCGCAAGGAATATCCTCAGTACAAGATATTGCTTACCTTCTATTCGCCCTCTGGCTACGAGGTGCGCAAGAACTACGAGGGGGCTGACATCATCTGCTACATGCCGGTGGACACGCGTCTCAATGCCATCCGCTTTCTGCGGTTGGTTCACCCCGTGATGGCTTTCTTCATCAAGTATGAGTTCTGGAGCAACTTTCTGCATATACTCAAGCACCGCGGCATCCCCACCTATAGTGTGAGCAGCATCTTCCGTCCCGACCAGGTATTCTTCAAATGGTACGGGCGCAGCTATGCAGGCGTACTGAAGTGCTTCACGCGTTTCTTCGTGCAGAACGAGGAGAGCAAGCAGTTGCTTAACAGTATCGGCATCACCAATGTCGACGTGGTGGGCGACACCCGCTTCGACCGGGTGCTGCAGATAAAGGATGCTGCGAAGGACCTGCCCATTTGTGAGGCTTTCCGCAAGAGACAAACCGAGGCCGGAGCTGCGCCAACCGGGGCTTTGCCCGATTGTGGGTACAAGCTCTTTGTTGCCGGCAGCTCATGGCCGCCCGACGAGGATATATTTATACGTTACTTCAATGAGCACAAAGACTGGAGGTTGCTCATCGCCCCACATGTCATCGGCGAGGACCATCTGCAGCAGATTGTCTCCAAGACAAAAGGCAAGAAGGTGGTGCGCTATACACAGACTACTGCCGAAGAGGCCGCCGGTGCTGACGTGCTCATCATCGACTGCTTCGGTCTTTTGAGCAGCATGTACCGCTATGGCGACGTGTCATACGTGGGTGGCGGGTTCGGTGTTGGCATCCACAACACCCTTGAGGCGGCAGTATGGCAGATGCCAGTCATCTTCGGCCCCAATAACAAGCGGTTCCAGGAAGCGCAAGGTTTGCTACAGTCGGGTGGCGGATTTGAAATCAATGGCTACGAGGATTTTGAGTCCTTGATGAGCCGCCTGTCAGAAGATGCTTCTTTCCTGAAGTCATCGGGCAAAAAAGCCGGGGCATTCGTGGCAAGCCTTTCAGGTGCCACCGGCAAGGTCTTGGCTAAGGTAAAACTTTGATATTTTTTATTGGCCTGATAGGATTTCGGCCTGTACTGTTACTTGCGTCTGGAATGGGCAGCAGCAACAGTACAGGCCGAACTTTTTTTACTCATACTTAACGGCAATAGGCAGCATCGGCCAACGTAATGGGCTTCGATGCCTAACGCAACAGGCTTCATGTGCCAACAACGCAACAGGCTTCATAAAAGAACCTATCTGTAATGGGAAACCTTACAGGAAAATGAAACCGTTCAGAACTGATAATATATAAAAGGCTGTACACTCTCTTGTGCCATCTGCACCACCAGTTGGAGGCAGGCGAGAAAAATCAGCAACTTCACAACCCACGGCAGACAGATGAAGCGTAGCTGCAGACGTTTGTAGCTACGCTCACTCACGAGATAGCTCAACATGACGCCTGCCACACAGAGTGTCCACCCCATACGGGCCTGGAGGAATGGTACGCAGTAGTCGGCACTGAAGTCGTGAGCCACCTTGCCGAACATCTGCCCGAGCACATGCAGGTCCTTTGCCCTGAAGAACGCCCATGCGAAACACACATATACATAGGTAAGCAACCAACTCACGGCATTGCCTGCCACTCCCCCCGGTATCCTCAGCCCCAATTGCCGGCTGAAGAACTTGTGTACCGCCAGTCCCAGTCCGTGCAGGGCACCCCAGACAACGAACATCCATGAAGCCCCATGCCACAATCCCGCCACCAACATGGTGAGGAAATTGTTCAAGTACATGCGCAGCGTGCCTTTTCGGTTGCCGCCCATGGGTATGTACACATAGTCACGGAACCAGAATGAGAGCGAGATGTGCCAACGTCTCCAGAACTCCGTCACCGACAGCGAGCGGTAAGGGAAGAAGAAGTTGTCGGGCAGACAGAACCCCATCATTGCCGCCACTCCGATACTCATGTCGCTGTAGCCGGAGAAGTCGAGGAATATCTGTACGGGATAGCCTAAGAGAGCAGCCACGTTCTCAAATCCAGAGAAGGTCTGCGGCGCATCGAACACCCAGTTGTCAAACTGCGCGATATAGTCGCTCAGCACATTTTTCTTGACCAGTCCCAGCATCACGAGGAAGAGACCTGTCCATACCATCCTGCCCGAAGTCTGCTGGTTGCGTCTGAGCCTCGGCATGAAGTGCTGCGCACGTGTGATGGGTCCTGCCATGAGCAGGGGAAAGAAAGTAAGGTAGAAGCA
The DNA here is from genome assembly GCA_963624905.1 of Oscillospiraceae bacterium. Lineage (GTDB taxonomy): Bacteria > Bacteroidota > Bacteroidia > Bacteroidales > Bacteroidaceae > Prevotella. The sequence continues at coordinate 6,931 of CAVFRG010000031.1, read as the reverse complement.
GTATTCCAGTAGCGTCACCTCCATAGTGAACTTCCGGCGGTATACATCCACGGCATAGCTGATGGCCTGGAACGTATAGAACGAGATGCCTACGGGCAGGGCGATGGTCTGCATCGAGAAGTTGGTATGGAGCATCTGGTCCAGCACGTCGCCAATGATGAAGTTGGTGTATTTGAAATACCCCAACAGCAACAGGTCTGCTGTCACCACCAGCGTGAGCAGTACCTTGCGTGCCCTACCCTTCCTCAGGCGCATCTCTTGCGTCAGGGCATAGTTGAACACAGCGGTTAGAGGCAACATCCACATAAGCTGGCCGTTGGCCTTGTAGGCAAAGAAGAGTCCGAAGGCTATGACGTACAGCATCATCGCTGTCCGCGACACACTACGTATAACTGTATAGAGGGCCAGGAACACCACAAAGAGGAGGGCGAAGGGCAGACTACCCATCATCAGCGGTGCATCGGGCTGGTAGGCAAAGAATTCATTGAGTATATGGAGCATCGTTGTTTAGTGTGTTACGAATTTTCGTGTGTTACGCTTGCCTCATGCGGTTCGCGAGGTTTGTTTTCCTGTTCTTGCGGCGTTTCGGGTGTTTCGCCATTGTCCTTTGCATGCAAGTCCTTTTTCACACTGGCAGAGTCAGTCGGCACGGTGTCGTTATCTTTTTTGTCCTTTGCCTTTGTTCCCGGCGGCAGGATGGTCACCTGCTTGTAGTGGCGGTCTCGCTTGTCCGGCATCTCCAATCGGAAGGGATGGCAGGCTTGTCCGCTGTTCATCCATTCCACGATCTTGTCCATCCACATGGTGGAAGAGGCCCGTGTGGGATGACGTCCGTCTGCCAGGCGGTCGAAGGTAAGCTTATAGCTGGGGAAATATCTCCCCGCCCCCATAACCTGCAGCAGCAGTTTGTTGTAGCCCTTGTCCTCACACCAGTTGGGCGGTCCTATCCACGTGGTGGGTATCCCTCCTATTTTCCCCAGTATGGTGCGTATACGTTTCTCACACGCTTTCATGTCTGCGGTATACAGTTCGTTGCTTCCCAGACACACAAAGACGTGCGTAGGCTGTATGGTCTGTATATAGTGGTCGAGGGTGTCCGTCTCCGACCAGTTGCGGGTGCTGGAACTTACCCATGTCACACAGGTAAGTGCGTGTCCGTTCTTGTTGGCGTAGTCGGCCAGCCGCAGCGCCAGATCTTCCGACATCGAGTCACCGAAGAGGAGCACCCGCTGCCTTGCAGTATCCACGGGTTCCTTTATTGTCGAGTCGGTTTCGGCTATGCTGTCAGCAGCCTCATCTTCTCCCGTTATGCATGTCACGTCTACCTGTTTCAGGGGCAGGTCTTCCGCCACGTCATCAGGCACAAGGGTATACAGCAGCAGCACGGCTACGGCTACAGCCAGCAGTGCTGTCAGTTTCCAGGTCTCTTTCACGTTTTCTTCAGTCGTTTTTAATGTACATCTTTACTCCTATGGCTTCAAACTTCTCTTTCAAGAGGATAAGCTTCTCCAACTCTTGGGCCGATGACGGTGCCACATCTATGCGTTCCACATCTTCCGTGATACTGATGGGACCATGGTACTGCAGTTCGAAGAAATCGAACACGGGCGGCAAGTCCTTTGCCAGTTCTTCTATCATGGGGAAGTTGTCTATGGTGAGTCTCTTCTCCAATATCCATGTGGCGAAGAGTATATAACAACTCATGGGATCCGGCGGTGCCATGAACGACCTGCCTTCGCCGTGGGGGAGCCCGCAGAGACAAGTAGCCTTTATGCTGTCTACCCGAGTGGGGATGAGCGCATGACAGTTGCCGAAATTGACGGAGTTGCCCACACAGAGGGTGGTACGGTGCATGAGCCTTTCCTTCTTCAACTGTATCGACACGTCACCATACTGGCACCACATGGCTCCGTTTACATAGAGGTCCTTTACCGCGTCCGGCTGCGAGAGAAATCCGTACTTGGGATAATCGTCGGGCTGCAGTGTCGAGGCATCACACCCGAAGAGGGCTTGCGTCACCTCCTGCCTTGTATTTTTCCCACCGTTGGTGGCTCCCGTCCCCGTCTCCATCATACTCTTGATGCTGCGCGAAGAGAGTATGTCGCCCAGTGCGCTGACATGTACGCGCAGATAGAACGCCCCGCGGCCTACGGCCTGTTGCAGGAATCCTTCTATAATGGGGGCAACGGCGTTGTAATAAGGAAGGGCACTCAACCGCTGGCGGTAAGCGTCCTGATAAGCCTCCAGTGTCTTGAGTGAGCGTGGAATTTCTGTCATGTTGGTATCTTTCGTGTGTTTATGGGCTACAAAATTAAGATATTTTTCGCAATTGCCCAATCATTTCCGTGTTTTTCATCAAGTATCATGCCGCCATTCGGCTGTCGGTGCCCGAAAGTTCAGCATAACTTCTATAACTTTCCTTATATCTGAAAGCTGAGTTGATAAAAAACAATAAAGTATAGTACCCGACACATATACTCCGGATTTTTATTTGTATTTTTGCAATCAAGATTACAAAACGACTCCCTAGATTTCAGGAATATGGAAAACAGACAGATTTGGCTCAAGCCGAAACCCACACACATAGACGAATACTTCGAAGACTTCATAGGCTACCTCAAGGCTTCGGAAAACACATCCGACGCCCTGTACGTAGAGTCGGTAAGGCTACTCAGACAACGAGTGGCCCTACTGGTAGAGGAGCGCACTGCCACACCCGTATACAGACAGGTCAAAGCTCCCGAGGCTCTGAAATTCAATACGCGCCTGTGCGGTGCTTGGCTTCTGGCTGTAAAGGATGCCGACTGGCAGGAACGCAAGCAGGTACTGCTCACCATGACCAACTGCCTCGTGCGTCTCTCACTGCAGAACACTGTGTCGGCACTGAACAGCACCACCTTTGCCTACAGGAATGCCCCCGTCCTCATGGGCATCGCCCTAAAGCTGGCCACGTGCGATATGCCTGCCCAGATGCCCTTCTCATGGAACGACCTCATCAATTTCTCACTCGACATGTTTGTCATCAAGTTCGTGAAGATGAATATGGGCAACGAGGTCGACTACTTTTACGAAGGCAAGGGACTCCTGGCTACACACAAGGGCGGAATAACGCTGGCTACCTATTCCAAGTACCTCTATGACAACAAGTATCTGCAGAAGACCATCAACGACACGCCCCTGCTGCCGGAGTATGCTTTCATGGTAAGCACAGACAAGAACCTTCTGATAAAAGAATCGCAGAAGGACGACGTGGCTGTCGTGGAGGAGTTTGTAGACGACATACTGCATAGCATGAGGGGGTTCAAGAGCAACATACAGGAAAGGCGACTGCTCACCTACGCCGACGGCGACTACGTGCCGGTGGAGGTGACAGAGGTTTCGGCACAGAAAATCATACTCAAGACCATAGACCCTGCCTACCAGCCCATGACCGGACATCTGGTGTTCGAACAGAACCTGAAGATATTTTCCAAGGTGTACCCCGTGGACGTATGGGCCAAGGTACTGAAGGCGGGCGACCGATTCAATGTCAACATCAACACGGCCAACAGCACCTTCAGCCTCACCAATCTCTTCGTAGATTACATACACGACAACGTGTCGCTCGACGAGGAGGAGGTATTCGATGCGCATAACCGCAAAGTACCGGGCGGATGGCTCAAACTGAGGGAGTTCTGGACCGATGCCGGGTTCATGGTCTTCGTCGACATTACCAAGGAAGAGGACGAGGAGTTGGAACTGCACGACCGCAATGCGGGCATCGTCATAACGGAGCACGGCACCGGACAATACCGCGGATGCCTCTACGGGCGCATAGAAGACTACGAGGTGGAGCAACGGTCCATCTCACGCGAGGAAACGTGCCCGGCCATGCTGAGACGGTTCATTGCCGAGCACAGCCAGATAAGCATACATGACAAGGGCGACAGCGGGGAGAAGATGAAGCCCGCCTTCATCAAGGAGTACTGCGACACACTGAACATGCTGCAGCGACGCGAGGTGAACCCTATGCTGCGCTACCGCATACTGGGCGTGATGCGCATCCTGAGCACACTGACCGACAACGAGAAGGACGACAAGTACTGCCAGTACATTGCCCGCTATCTCAAGACCCTTATCCTCTTCGCCAAAGCCGACAGCAACGAGGGCGACACCGTCATTCCCATAGAAGCGCCCGAAGACCTCAAGGACGAGGAGACCGTAACCAACGGGGCCGACATCCTGAAGATTCTCGCCTGCTTCGCCAAGGACTATGACGACACGAGCGGAACACTGGACCCCTACATCGAGGAAGACAACGAGACGCTGAGCAAGACGGCTTCGCTCGTACAGGCATACAACCGACTTTTCGGACTACTCGAGGAGAAGACGCTCCGGGGCATCAAGAAACAGATACTCAACCGTCTCTCTGTCGTGACGGACGGCGACTCCATGCTCGAGCTCTCCAGCGAGTTTGAGGGCATCTTCGGCGACGAGGACGACATGAAGGAGTTCAAGACCTCTTTCTTCGAAGCTCCTTCCAACGCCAAGGACCAGCGCCAGTTCTACAATATCTTCCGAGGCATCTGCGCCATGATGAACAACCGCGGCGGCGTGCTCTACCTGGGTGTCAACGACAAGGGTGTGCCCGTAGGCGTCAAGAACGACCTCGACCAACTCGCACGCAAGTACAACCAGTCGCCTACACTCGATGCCTATATGCTGCACATCAACAGGATGGGCGAGGAGTGGTTCGGCGAAACCTTCTGGAAATATGTCACGCTCAAGCCCATCAGGGAGCACAACGTGGTGAGCATCGCCATAGAACCTTACCCCTACGACATCGTGCGGCTCAAGGACAACATGATGTTCCTCCGCAAGAACAATGCCTCCGCCCCCATTACCGACGAGTCGACCATAGAGGACATACGCCGCCGCCGACTGGAGAACAGGCGCAAGACGGACGACAAGACCATCATCCTACAGGACGCCATACAGAAGGAACGTAAGGTGAGGCTCATGGGCTACAGCTCGTCGAGCAGCGGCACTATCCTCAACCGCATTGTGGAACCATTCCACATCGACTGCAACGAGTACGTACACTGCTACGAGCCTGACAGCGGCATGGTGAAGGTATTCCGCATCTCGCGCGCCGAGAAGATTGTGATGTCCGAAGAGCCGTGGACGTATAAGAACAGGCACAAGATGCTGAACATGGATCCCTTCCACATGACGGGTGAAAAAAAGATAAACGTGAAGTTGCTGCTCAAGTTACAGGCCAAAAACGCCATAGAGGAGTATTATCCGGGCATCTCACAGTACATCAAGCAATACAACAGTGACACCTGGATGCTTGACACATTTACATACGATTACTATCCCCTTATGGTGTTCTACCTGAGCCACGCCAAGTACGTGGAGATAGTAGAGGCCAAAGGCCTGAAGGAGGCAGTCATCGACTATGTGAAGCAGAACCTGCACATAGAGTAATATTCCTTTAACCTCCCAAGAACTAAAACCGAACGCTTATGGGGGCAATATTTGTATTGGTATGTTTCATCGTGGTCTGTGCCGTCGTAGGCAGCAATACTACAAGTGGCAACAAGGGGCATTTGCCCACCACGGAGGACAACAGAGTGATGGTAGTGGCGGCTATTCGTATAACGGCCGCCACAACTATGGCGATGAGGGCTACGACGAATACGATGACGAAAGCGTCAACGAAGACTCGTACGACTCTTACGAGGAGCAGTACGAACAAGAGGACGAAGGGGACTACGATGCCGACAGCGAATGGGAGAACGACCGGTATTAAGTTTTTGCCTTTTACCCTTTTACCTTTAATCGGCCCTTTTACCTTTTTACTTTTTTACCCTTTTACCTTTTTACAAACGTCCACTACATGACTGCCGGCACCCAACAGGTCGGAGCGTTCCGACATTTGTTTCTGATAATCGAGGAAACGGGCAAACGTTTCTTCGCTCATCCGGTTTAGACGCGTCCGCATATAGTCGGACGGGCCATCGGGCGAAAAGACGGTCACACGCTCAAGTCCAGCCTCACTGTCAAGCCAGTCTATATCCTCCAGGCGCACATAGTCGTACAGTTCGTCGACACTAGCTTGTATGTGGTAGTCCTCGTCCACGGCTCCCCGCTCCATCAGTCCACCGATGCGGTCCTCGTCAAAACAATAAGAGAGAATGCTGTACTCGTTCATCAGGTAAGCCACGAAGATGAGTCCACCGGGCTTCGTCACCCGCTTGGCCTCGGCCAGGGCCTTCAATTTCTCGTCAAAGCCTATGAGATGGTAGAGAGGTCCGAGAAGGAGCGTAACGTCGGCCGAAGCATCGGACAGGAAAGGCATGTGGCGTGCGTCCCCCTGCACCACGTCGGCGGTGGGCTCGCGCTTCAAGAACACGTCGATATTGCGCTGCACCAGTTCTACGGCTTTCACCTCGTAGCCTTCAGCCATGAGTGCCGATGTATAGCGACCCGTACCTGCCCCTATGTCGAGCAGGCGCATACCCGGCTGCAGATACCTATGAAGATGATACATCGTTGTCTCAAACTCCACTATACCATGACGGCGCAGCAGCCGTAGGTCTTCGGGATGTTTATTGTAATGTTTTTCTATATTGGATAGTGCCATTGTTGCTAAAGATTTTTTACTACAAAGACAAAAAAAATGTCTTTCCGCTCTGGCTTTATCCTTCCTTGACAATCCACTCTCCTATGGTACGCTGCTGGCTGTCGTAATTGACACCTATCTTATATAGCCGCTTGCCGTTGGCGGAGTAGGGGATGAGGTAGCCTTTGTCGTCAATCTGCCTGATGGCGTCCTCAGCGGAACCGTCGTACTTCAGTTCGAAGACAAACACGGCATCGGGTGTGTGGACTACTGCATCAGCTCTGCCGATGGCACTCTCTTCCTCCACCAGAATGAAGGCACCCA
>CAVFRG010000030.1:0-32911 GCA_963624905.1 Oscillospiraceae bacterium | reverse complement strand
TGATGGTGAACGTGACCATCTGGAGCGAGGGAGCCTGGAAGATCTGCACCAGGCGGGCCCAGTCCTCGCCAAACTGCTTGTCGGCCTTGAGGCTCTCTGTGATGGAGGCAAGAATCTTCTTCTCGATAGTGCCGTTGCTCTGGAGGCTCACGAGGAGGGAGAGGTTATTGTAAGGGCGATAAGCCTTGTCGATGATTTCGTAGTCGAAGCTCTCGGCAACGATGACGCCACGGTCATACTTGCCCGTGTTGAGGGCATCGTTGAGAATGGCGGCAGGGAAGGCACGGAAGATGTTTCCAGCTCCGAAGTGTACCCATGTAGGTTCCTCGTAGGTTTTCTTGGCTACGGCAGCGATGTCATACTTGGGAAGCTCATAACCTTTGGCTTCCCATTCGGCAGCGTTAAAACTGTCTGAAAGAATGTCGGTCAGTTTCATAAGAAAATATTTTTATGTTGTCTTGTTCTTAGTCTTTTGTACTTTGTCCGTAAGGGGATGCCACGAACGCAGATTTAGGTTTGGCAAAAGTACAAAAAGAATCCGACAACTCCGACTTTCTTCAGGATATTTTCGGCTTTGCAACAAATAACAAAGTCTTTTGAACAAATAGTAAGGGTTTTATGGGTGGAATGTGCTTAGTCCCACCTATATCTACTCTTCTTCCTGCAGTGCCTTGATTTGCTTCTTGGGTGTTACACCGAGTGACTTCAGGCTCTCCACCCTTCTCATCACGTTGCCGGTTCCGTCGTAGAGTTGCTTCTTCGCCTTGTCGAAGGTGCCTGAGAGCTTGTTGATCAAGTCGCCGATTCCGGTAAAAGTATCCTCGAAGCCAGCTACCTTGTCATATAGGTCTGCAGCAGTCTTCACTATCTTTTCCACGTTCTTGTTCTGACGGTCATACTGCCACAGGTTGTAGGCGAGCTGTAGGGCCATGAGGAGGTTGCTGGGCGAGATGATGATAATCTTCTTCTGGTAGGCGTAGCGGCTGAGGTCAGACTGTTGCTTCATGGCGGCAATGTAGCTGGTCTCGTTGGGGATGAACATTAGGACGAATCCGATGGCATCGTCCACCTGTGTACTGTAGTCTTTCTCAGCAAGTTCATCGATGTGCTTCCGCACGCTCTGGGCATGTTTTTTCATCAGTCGGTCGCGTTCGGTATCATCCTCTGCGGCGAGTGCGTCGGTGTAGGCAGTGAGGGACACCTTGGAGTCGATGACCACGCTTTTTCCCTCGGGGAAGCGTACGATGACATCTGGTCGGAAGTTCTTTCCGTTCTCGTCCTTGGTATTTTCCTGGATGAAGAACTCTTCGTCTTTCCTGAGTCCGCTGTTCTCCAGAATGGTCTCAAGTACCATCTCACCCCAGTCGCCCTGCATCTTGCTGTCGCCTTTCAGTGCCTTGGTGAGGTTGGCAGCGTCGGTGCCAATCTTGAGGGTTTGTTCCCGGAGGTTGCTGACGGTTTGCTGTTGCTCCTGCTGGAAGAGCTTCATGGTAGCCTCGAAGGTGTTCTGCAGTTCTTTCTTGCTCACCTCGTTCTGTGTTTTGGTCTCTTCCACCGAACGTTTGAAGTCGGCAAACTGTTCCTTGATGGGCTTCAGCAGTTCCGCCATTTGCAGACGGTTGTTTTCCTGCAGGTCGGTCTGCTTGGCTGCAAGTTGTTCGGCGGCTGCCTTCTGTTGCTCGGCAGTCATCCGTTGCATCTCTTGCTTCAGACTTTCCAGTTTCTGTTCCCACTGCCGGTTGCTTTCCTCACGCAGTCGGTCAGCATATTGGCGTTCGCTCTGCATCTGCGTCTTCAGCGACTGCATTTCCGTGGCATGAAGTTCACGTTCGTTTTGCAGGACCGTCTCTTGGTGCGTCTTGGCAGAGAGTTTCTCGTTTTCCAGTACCTGCACCTTGGCCATGATTTGCGCTTTTTCCTCGCCGGCTGCCTTTGCCGTCAATAACTTACCGATGATGAAGCCAACGGCAAGTCCGATAACCAGTCCAATAGCTGTTTCCATTTGCTTTCTTTATGGGTTACAGGGCATTCAGTACCTGTTCCTTTATTTGTTCCAGTTCGTCCTTCATCTTTACCACGATGTTCTGCATTTCAGCCTGGTTGCTCTTGGACCCCGTGGTATTTATCTCGCGTCCCATCTCCTGGGCTATGAAACCAAGTTTCTTGCCCACGCCGTGGCCTTCCTCCTTCATGGTCTCACGGAAATATTTGAGGTGGTTGGTAAGGCGTTGTTTCTCCTCGCTGATGTCCAGCTTCTCGATGTAGTAGATAAGTTCCTGCTCCAGTCTGTTCTTGTCGTATTCTACATTAGGTATCTGTTGCAGTGCGCTCGTGAGGTTCTGCCTGATCTTTTCCACGCGGCTTTTCTCGTAAGGCTCGATGCTGGCCAGAAGAGCCTGTATGTTGTCCACTTTCTCTTCAAATTTCTTTTGTAGGGCGGCACCCTCTTGTTTGCGGAAGTCTACGAGGTGGCTTACTGCTTCTGCAATGACCTTCCGTGCTGCTTCCCATTCCTCGTCGGTCAGTTCTTCCACCTCGGTGCGGTTGGTGACATCGGGCAGGCGTAGCAGTGTGCTGTACCAGTCGGTAGGCTCGGGAATGCCTGTCTCCTCGGATATTTTCTTTATTTGTTCCCAGTAGTTTCGTACAAGGGCGGCATTGATAGGAGTGGCGTCGGCACCGACTTCTTTCTCTATCCAGATGGCGAAGTCTATCTTGCCGCGCTCCAGGTGTTTGGTAATATACTGGCGTATCTCCATCTCCTTTTCACGGTAAAGGGGAGCGATGCGCGTAGACAAGTCCAGATTCTTGCTGTTCAGTGACTTGACTTCTACGTTGATTTTCTTTTCCTTGTAGGCAACGGTGGCTTTCCCGAAGCCTGTCATAGATAGTATCATATTTTCTTTCGCGTTAAATTTCTGCAAAAGTACAAAAAAATGCGAGAAAAAGCGTATATTTGCACCTTATTTAAGAATATATTTGTTTTATGGCTTGTATATTGAACATTGAGACGAGCACTGACGTGTGCTCCGTAGCAATAAGCGACAACGGGGTAGTGGTGTTTGACAAGGAAGACCACAGCGGCCCCAACCATGCTGTAAAGTTGGGTGTCTTTGTCGACGAGGCACTAAGTTACATCGATTCACGCAACATACCTCTCGAGGCTGTGGCCGTAAGCTGCGGTCCGGGATCTTATACAGGATTGCGCATCGGTGTGAGCATGGCCAAGGGGATATGCTACGGGCGCGGTGCCAAACTCATATCCGTCCCTACGCTCCAGTTGCTGGCTGTGCCTGTGTTGCTGGCCGAGCAGGTACAGGAGGAGGATGCACTTATCGTGCCTATGCTCGATGCCCGTCGCATGGAAGTGTATGCGCAGGTGCTGGACCGTGCGCTGAAGGAGGTGCGCCCCATACAGGCAGACATTGTCGATGCGGATACCTACCGCGAATACCTTGATAGGGGGACGGTCTATTTCTTCGGCAACGGAGCTGCCAAGTGTATGGAAACCATCAACCATCCCAATGCACGTCTGGTGAAAGGTATCGAACCATTGGCCAAGAATATGGCCCCATTGGCAGAGAAACGCCTGGTGCAGGGACAGTTTGAGGATGTGGCCTATTTTGTGCCGTTCTACCTCAAGGACTTTGTGGCCAAGATGCCCAAGAAACTCATTTGACACATACACCTATTATATATAAATATGCAGATAGACGGATTAGACTATAATACCCAGCGCGAGCAACTGATGTTGCCCGAGTACGGGCGAGAGATACAACAGATGGTGGACTATGCTGTGGCACTGGAAGACCGTACCGAACGCCAGCGCTGTGCAGAGACGATAGTGTCCATTATGGACCGTATGCTGCCGGAAAACCGAAGTGCGGAAGGACATGAGCGGAAACTATGGGACCAGCTTGCCATCATGAGCCGTTTCCAACTCGACGTAGACTATCCTTTCGATACTACCAATGCTGCACAGATAGCACGGAAGCCCGCCCCTATGGACTATCCTATGCAGCCTATTCCTGTGCGCCATTACGGTGCAATGTTGTTCCAGATATTCGAACAGCTCAAGACGATGGAACCTGGTAAGCAGCGCGATACTTTGGCCAAATTGGCGGCCAACCAGATGCACCGTAACCTCATGCAGTGGAGCCATGGCTCCAGTGATGGTGAGAAAGTAGCCTCGGACTTGGCAAAATACACCGACGGAAAGATCCAACTGGACCTCAGTACCTTCAAGTTTGACAAGGTAACGGTAGACCGCGAGCAGATGCCTAACGGCAAATCTGGCAAGAAGAAAAACAAGTAGTTTATCCCCCTTCCCCCATACATACACGATGGAGTCATTTATCATAGAGGGCGGTCATCCGCTCGCGGGAACCATTGTCCCGCAGGGTGCCAAGAACGAGGCACTCGAAGTCATCTGTACCACGATTCTTACCCCGGAGCCGGTGCGCATCAAGAATGTGCCCGACATCCTTGATGTGAACAACCTCATCAAGTTGCTGAAGGAGATAGGGGTAAAGGTGACGCAGAACAGTCGTAACGACTATACCTTCCAGAGTGACGAACTGAAACTGGACTATCTTGACAGTCTGGAGTTTGTCAAGAAGTGCTCGTCACTGAGGGGCAGTGTGCTGATGATAGGACCGCTGCTCGGCAGGTGCGGAAAGGCTACCATTGCCAAACCCGGCGGCGACAAGATAGGCCGTCGCAGGCTCGATACCCATTTCCAGGGATTCAAGAATCTGGGTGCCAAGTTTGTACACGATGACGAGCGTAATGTGTACCAGATACAGGCCCGCAAACTGAAGGGGTGCTACATGTTGCTCGATGAGGCTTCCGTTACGGGTACGGCCAACATCATCATGGCTTCCGTACTGGCTGAAGGTACCACCACCATCTACAATGCTGCATGCGAGCCGTACATACAACAGCTCTGCCATCTGCTCAACGCCATGGGGGCACAAATCAGTGGTATAGGCAGCAACTTGCTTACCATTGTGGGCGTACCGTCGCTCCATGGTGCCGAGCACAGAGTATTGCCCGACATGATAGAGGTAGGCTCCTTTATCGGTATGGCGGCGATGTGCGGTGCTGGAGTGCGTATCAAGGATGTGTCTGTTGCCAATCTCGGAATTATACCCGAGGCATTCCGCCGTCTGGGTGTAAAGGTAAGGGTAGAAGGCGATGACCTTTTCGTGCCTGAGCAGAAACATTATGTCATAGATTCCTTTATCGACGGTACCATCATGACGCTGTCCGATGCACCGTGGCCGGGACTTACGCCCGACCTCCTGTCCGTACTCCTTGTGGTGGCTACGCAGGCAAGGGGCAGTGTGCTCTTCCACCAGAAGATGTTCGAGAGCCGCCTTTTCTTTGTCGATAAGCTCATAGACATGGGCGCGCAGATTATCCTTTGCGACCCTCACCGTGCCGTGGTGGTAGGGCACGACCACAAGATAACGCTGAGGGCAGGCCGTATGACCAGTCCTGACATACGTGCAGGCATCGCACTGCTCATTGCTGCCATGAGTGCCAACGGTACCAGCCGTATCGCCAATATTGCACAGATAGACCGTGGCTATCAGGACATAGAGAAACGTCTCAACGAGCTTGGCGCCAAGATAACACGTGTGGAGGATTAAGTAAGTGAAGAGTGAAGAACGAAGAGTGAAGAATTCTGAAGCTGATTATGATAAGGCACGATGAAGTATACAAGATAGGCAAGCTTGGCAAGCCGCATGGTGTGAAGGGGGAGATAACCTTTGCCATTACCGACGATGTGTTCGACCGTGTGGATGCCGACTATCTGGTGATAGACATTGACGGTATTCTGGTGCCGTTCTACATGGAGGAATACCGTTTCAAGAACGACGATAACGTACTGGTGAAGTTTGAGGGCCTCGATACGCAGGAGCAGGTTCGCAACTATACGGGTTGTGACGTGTTCTTCCCGCGCAGTCTCTCTGATAGTGACGGGGAGAACATGACGTGGGCGGAAATTATCGGCTTCCAGTTGGTGGATGTTGCCAGCGGCAAGACTGTTGGCACTATCGACCATGTGGATGACTCCACCATCAATCTCCTCTTCGAGGTGACGGCACCCGACGGCAGGGATTTGCTCATCCCCGCAAGCAACGAACTCATAGAGGAAGTGGATGCCGACAAGAAGGTCATCAGAATTTCTCTACCTGAAGGAATATTAAACTTAGACTAGGAAAATGAATTTAGACTAGGAAAATGAAGAAACAACAGATATGCATACTCGGTTCTACGGGAAGCATCGGTACGCAGGCTCTTGATGTAATAGAGCAGCACAGCGACCTCTATGAGGTGTATTGCCTTACCGCCAACAACCGGGTAGACGAACTCGCCTGTCAGGCACGCAAGTTCCGTCCGGCAGCAGTGGTCATAGCCAACGAGGCACACTACGACCGGTTGAAGGAACTGCTGAGCGACGAACCGGACATCAAGGTGTATGCCGGAGCACAGGCACTCTGCGACATTGTAGAGGCGGGGCCCATCGACATGGTACTGGCCTCGATGGTGGGGTTCTCCGGTCTGGAGCCAACCATTCATGCCATCAAGGCACGCAAAAAGATATGTCTGGCCAACAAGGAGACCCTGGTGGTGGCGGGTGAACTGATATGTGGCCTGTCCCAGCAATACCATGTGCCCATCCTTCCGGTGGACAGTGAACACAGTGCCATCTTCCAGAGTCTGGTGGGCGAGGGTGACAACGAGGTAGACAAGATTTTGCTTACCTGCTCGGGCGGCCCGTTCCGCCATTATACCCGTGAGCAACTGGAGAGGGTAACTGCTGCCGATGCGCTCAGGCATCCCACATGGGACATGGGTGCAAAGATAACCATCGACTCGGCAACGCTCATGAACAAGGGCTTTGAGGTGACGGAGGCCAAGTGGCTCTTCGGTGTGCCGGCCGACAAGATAGAGGTGCTCATCCATCCGCAGAGCATCGTACACAGTGCCGTGCAGTTTGTCGACGGTGCAGTTAAGGCTCAGTTGGGTGTGCCTGACATGCGTCTGCCCATACAGTATACTTTCTCTTTCCCCCAACGTCTGCCGCTTAAGGGCGAACGCCTTGACCTCTTCAAGGCGCATGACCTGCAGTTCTTTGAGCCCGACTACGGTAAGTTCAAGTGCTTGCAACTGGCTTTCGACGCCATCAAGAAGGGCGGCAATATGTCGTGCATCGTCAATGCTGCCAACGAGGTGGTCAATGCCGGATTCCGCAGGGGTGAGTGTGGCTTCCTCCAGATGGCGGATATCATAGAGAAGACGATGGCACGGGCCACGTTCGACAAGAGTCCCGACCTCGATGTCTATCTGCAGACCGACGCAGAGGCTCGGCGTATAGCCACGGAACTGATGGGGATGTAACGGTTCATACATCATCCCCCTCCCCCTGTGAGGGATGCAGAAAATGCTTAGAGCAATGAGAGTAAATAACAAATAATGTGCTGAAGGAGTCAACTCCTCAAAAACAACAAGCAAGTAAACACATAAAATGGAAGTATTTCTGATCAAGGCGTTGCAGCTCATGCTGTCGCTTTCCATCTTGGTGCTGCTCCATGAGGGCGGTCACTTCTTCTTCTCCAAACTCTTCGGTGTAAGAGTAGAGAAATTCTACCTCTTTTTCGATCCTTGGTTTCACCTGTTTCAGTTCAAACCCAAGAACTCTGACACTACATACGGTATAGGCTGGCTGCCGTTGGGCGGCTACTGCAAGATTTCGGGTATGATAGACGAGAGCTTTGACACCGAACAGATGAAACAGCCCATGCAGTCCTACGAGTTCCGCAGCAAACCGGCGTGGCAGCGCCTGCTCATCATGATAGGCGGTGTGCTGGTCAACTTCCTCTTGGCGCTCTTCATCTACTCCATGATCCTTTTCCATTGGGGTGACGACTACATCGCTACCAAGGACATGACCTACGGTATGGCATTCAGCAGCGAGGCCAAGGCTCTTGGTTTCCACGACCGTGACATTCTGGTGGGCACGGAGAACGGAGCGTTCAAGACCTTCGGCGGAGACATGTACCGTGACATTTCCACCGCCAAGCGCGTGGACATCATCCGCGACGGCAAGCCCATGAGCATCTCCATGCCGGGCGACCTCAATATGCTCGACATGCTCAAGAGCAATCCGCGCTTCGTAGACATCTACTACCCGTTGCAGATAGACAGTGTGATGAAAGGTTCACCGGCCTATAAGATAGGATTGACGAAGAACGACTGCATCTTGGCAGTCAACGGAAAGAAGGTCAGTTCCTACAACGAGTTGACTCAGGAACTGGGACGCATGGACGATGTCCTGTCCGTAGCGAAGACGCGTCAGGACAGTGTGAAGGCGCTGACGGGCAGCATCACTGTTCTCCGCGGCATGGAAGGTGTTGAAGGTAAGGACACCGTGCAGTTGGCTACTCAATTCGAGGCTACGGCTGACGGTGTGAAGCTGGGCTTCTACAACCATCCCGTACTGGCCGGCTATAAGGTAACGAAGGTAGATTACGGTTTCTTCGAGAGCTTCCCCGCAGGTGTGAAGTACGGCTGGAACGTACTGGCAGGATATGTGGGTGATATGAAGTATGTCTTCTCCAAGGAAGGGGCAAAGAGTCTTGGCGGTTTCGGTGCTTTGGGCAGTCTCTTCCCCTCCATGTGGGACTGGCATGCATTCTGGATGATGACGGCTTTCCTGAGCATCATCCTCGCCTTTATGAACATCCTGCCCATCCCGGCACTCGACGGTGGACATGTGCTCTTCCTGCTCTATGAGATGATTACAGGCCGCAAGCCCGGCGACAAGTTCATGACCTATGCCGAGTATGTGGGATTTGGTATCCTGCTCCTGCTCCTCGTTGTGGCTAATCTCAATGACGTGCTGCGACTCTTCGGAATACTCTGATTCCTTTCTTTTAAGAGGGTGTGTCATAAGTTCATGACGCACCCTGTGATTCCTTAAAACCTGCATGAAACAAATCCTGACTATATGTTGTCTCCTGTTATGCCATGCCTTTACGGGTATGGCACAACAGGATATGCAGGTAACCCATTTCACCACGCTCAACGGACTGTCGCACAACATTGTGTACTGTTCGCACAAAGCCAGTGACGGCTTCCTCTGGTTCGGCACGTGGTATGGTCTGTCGCGCTTCGACGGCAGTCACTTCAACAATTACTCCAAGGCTTTCACTCCCTCCTCCGACCAACCGCCACGCAAGGTGGAGACCATCGTGGAGGACGGCAACGGTAACCTTTGGGTCAAGACGCTCGACTGGAAACTCTCCCTTTTCTACAAGCGTACCGAACGCTTCGAGGATATCTTCGACGAACTGAAACCTTATACCCGCAACCTGCAGGTTATCAAGATACAGGCAGACGGACACGGCCGTGTGCTGCTGCTTACCAAGGACAAGAACCTGCTGCTCGCCTCAACAGCCAAGGACGGGAAGGTCGTAATCCGCAAGTTGGTGGATGCGCGGAATGCCGTCAACCGCTTCAATTACAAGCTCACAAAACCGGTAGTGCAGATACGCGAGGGTAGGGCCAACTATGTGGGTATCGACTTCCAAATCTATTCTGTGCCCCTTACGCAGCGCAACCGCCACATAAACGCTGCTGCATGGCAACGCTATTTCGCCACACGCGATGCCCAGGCAGAAGTGTACCGTACGCCGGACGGACTGACCTGGCGTGTGGACGATACCAAGACCGCCCTGCTCTGCACACGCCCTTCTACAGGCCAGATATACCGCTACCACCTTGCCCCTTACCACAAATTGGTAGAACCCAAACTTGTCGCCACACCGCAGCACGGATGGTTCTACCTTTCTGCCAGCGGAGAGATACTCCACATCGACCCCGTTACCATGCAGGCGCAGAATATAGCGCAGATGCAGGAGTTTACCGATTTTAAGGAGAACACACGTTTCCTCAGCATGAACTTCGACCGTGACGGACTGCTGTGGGTTACTACGGTAGACAATGGCATCTACCGCATCAACTTTACTCCCCGCCAGTTTCGTATAGTTCCATTGCCCGACAGCGGTGCAGGCGGTGTGCGTGCGCTCTATCAGATGCACAACGGCAATATCCTTGTCGGTACGCGCAGCAAGGACCTTTATGTCCTTTCCCCCGACGGCAGGATGCTCAAGGCGTTGGACTATGCACGTACACACATCGGCAGTGTCTACCACATCATGCAGGACGACAAGGAGCGCCTGTGGCTTTCCACCAAGGGCGATGGTCTGGTATGCGCCACTCCCGATGCCTCCTTTCCTTCAGGCTACCGGTTCGTTCATTACCGCCACGACAGCAAAAACCCTTCGTCGCTCTCGGGTAACAAGGTGTACATGACCTATCAGGATTCGCACCGCCGCATCTGGGTAGGTACGCTCGACGGTGGCTTGAACCTGGTGTGCGAGACACCGAAGGGGGTGAGCTTCTACAACAGGTTGAACGGTATGAAGACCTATCCCGGCTTCGGACTCTACCTCGATGTGCGCAACATGGTGGAGGATGCCCAGGGCCGCATGTGGGTAGGCACCATCGACGGCCTGATGTCGTTCGATGCCTCTTTCCGCAACATACGCGACCTGCGTTTTGAGACCTACCGCCTCACAGAGGTCAACACCCGTGCCAACAGTGACATCTATGCCCTCTACCGCGACCGTCGCAAGAATGTGTGGATATGTACCTTTGGTGGCGGTCTGGGAAAGTTGGAAGGGTTTGACGAACAGAACCATCTGCCCTTGCTGAAGTCACTCGGAGCCAAGGAGGGACTTCTCAACGATGTCATTATTTCTATCCTTGAAGACCGTCAGGGCCGCCTGTGGCTGGTCAATGCCGATGGCCTCTCCTGCTACGACTATCAGGCGGGACGCATACGCTACTACGACAGTTCGGACGGATTCCCGAAGGTGCAGATGGAGGAGTCGTCAGCCATGCTCCATCGCAACGGTGAGATATGGCTGGGCTGCAAGGAGGGCATCCTTGTGTTCCATCCTGACCGCCTGAAACAGGAAACCGCCACATACCCTATATATATAATAGGTGGAGAAGTCAACAACCAGGATATACGCAGTTACGATGACGAGCCTATCCTCGACGGGTCCATCGTCTATGCCGACCGTCTGCAGCTCAAATATTCGCAGTCGATGCTGACGCTCGAGTTTGCCGCCCTCAACTTTGCCAATCCAGAACGCATAACCTACCGCTACAAGCTGGAGGGGTACGACCACGACTGGCACTACTCGGGCACCAACCGCATAGCGTCCTATACCAATGTGCCGCCAGGCAAGTATGCCTTTACCGTTGAGGCAATCGATGCCACCAACCCCGACCTGCACAATACGCGTACCCTCCTCGTTACCGTGCTGCCGCCATGGTGGGCCACGTGGTGGGCTTACCTCCTCTATGCCCTGCTCTTTGTGGCAGGCTGTTATGCTGCCGTTCGCTATGCGCGCTACCAGATAAGGCTCAAGAACGACATCTATATCCAGACCAAGCTGGCGGAATACAAACGCAAGTTCTCCATGGAGCAGCAGGACCAGGCGTTCCTCGACAAGGTGAACACGCTCATAGCCGACAACCTTACCAACTCCGACTTCGAGATAGAGACTCTCGCTCAGCAGATGGGCATGAGCCGCAGTGCCTTCTTCAAGAAGGTGAAGGCCGTTACGGGCATGTCGCCCAACGACCTGGTAAAGGACTACAAACTCAGTCAGGCGGTAGAGCTTCTCAAACATTCCGATACCAGCATTACCGATGTAGCTTACCGCTGCGGTTTCAACGATGTAGGCTACTTCGGCAAGTGCTTCCGCAAGAAGTTCGGGGTTTCGCCAAGGACCTATGTGAACGAGCAAACGAAGAAAAACGAAAAATAAATATAAAAAGAACGAAAAAAACTGATTACATAGCGCAAGGCGTTCCGTCTTTGTAGTATAACTACAATAACTACCGTCCCTAAGGGGAATTATAAAACAAACCTAAAAGACTGCTAATGAAAGTAGACTTTGTGCGAAAAACGTTATTCTGTGTGCTGGTTTTGCTTTGCGCATTGCCCGCTTGCTCACAGTCGGTTACGCCCCGTTACCGTGTGGCGGCGTGCGACTGGATGATGTTCAAGCGCCAGAAGCTCGGCGAGTTCCAGTTGGCTCGCCAGATAGGGGCCGACGGCGTAGAGGTAGATATGGGTGGACTTGGTAACAGAGTGCTTTTCGACAACCAGTTACGCGATTCAGCCCAGGCACAAAAGTTCCGTGTCGCTGCCATCCGCAATGGTGTGTCCGTACCCTCGGTCGCCATGAGCGGCTTCTTTGCACAGAGTTTTCTTCATCGTCCCAATTATAAGGATTTACTTACCGACTGCTTCCAAACCATGCGTTTGTTTGGAAGCAAAGTCGCGTTTCTGCCCCTTGGTGGAAGCGGCAAAGAGTGGCAAGTGGACGGTTCTGCCCGCGACTCGCTCGTTATGCGCCTGCGTACTGCAGGCGAGATGGCACGCCGCGAAGGCGTGGTCATCGGCATCCGTACAGGCATGGATGCCAAGTGGAACAAGCGGCTCTTGCGTGCTGTCAAGAGCGACCATATCAAGATTTACTACAACTTCCAGGATGCCACGGACAACCACCGCGACATCTGCCGTGAACTGAAGCAACTCGGTGCCAAGCGCATCGTGCAGATACATGCGTCCAATACCGACAGCGTTAACCTGCGCGAAGACCCCCGCATTGACCTGCCGCGTATCAGGAAGACGCTCGACCGTATGGGATGGAGCGGATGGCTCGTGGTGGAGCGCAGCAGGGATGTGACCCGTGTGCGCGACGTGAAGTACAACTTTTCGCGTAACGTAGCTTACCTCAAGGAAGTGTTCGAATGAAAAACGAATAAGGTTCGAACCAAGACCGATTAAGGTTCGAACGATAGTCGAACACCGTTCTAATGCTGGCAGAACACCGTTCGGACAACGAAAAGAAAATAAACGAAAGAAAAAACTAATTTAAACAATATGTTAAACCTAAAAGAATCAATTATGAGAAGAAATCATTTTGATGCACGTAAGGGGATGTTTGCCTTGGCCATGACGCTGGTAGGGGCTATGTCTCTCGGTTCGTGTGCAACAGATGGTTTCGACGAGAACGAGAAGTTTGACTCTGGCGTAAGCGGTGTCAAGCTGAAGTCGCCGGAACTGTCTTTGGACAACGTCAAGAAAGTTTCTGGTTCAGACGGCTCAGACCGCATCCAGGTGTCATGGAAGGTGGTGTATGGTGCCGGCGGTTACGAATGTAAGGCATACAATGCAGACAATCCCGACAGCATCTATTTGGTGGCTGCCGATACGGTCGATGCCACATCCTACCAGTTCAAGACCACGGAAGACACCAACTACTATGTCTTCGTTCGTACCCTTGGCAATGCTGCCAAGAACAATGCCGATGCAGACTCCGCCTCTTCGGTAGTGGCGAGCACGATGGTTCCTGCTACGGTCATTCCTTCGGGTAGCGATATCGCCGAGTTTATCAAGGCCAACCTGCAGAACTCTGACGACGAGCAGGCCTTCGAGCTGGAGCGTTCGGGTGTGTATACCTGCAACGATACCATCGACTTCCAGGCCAACAAGATGACACTTCGCGGCAACAAGATAGCCCACCCGAAAGTGACAATGGGCGAGAAGGCAGTCATCATGACCTCTGCCCAGCTGAAGGTGAAGTTCATCGACTTCGACTGCACAGCCCTTACTACCAAGTGGGGTGTTATCGAGATGTCTGCCAATCCTCCCGCCTCCAGCTCTGCCACAGCACAGAATGTTGCTGCAGGCAAGAACAGCAACAAGCCTGCCGATGTATTCATACTGCAGGATCCCATCATCATTTCTGAGTGCCGCTTCAAGAATGTGCCTAACTGTCTCTTTGCCGTGGGCAACTGCTCTTGGGGTATCGCCGACTTCAGACTCCAGAACAGTATTGTACAGCTCAACTGCGACGGTACCAAGAACGCCAACGGTGCCGTAATCTGTGCATACAGCAGCGGTTTCAAGTCACCTTCGGGCGGTAGCTTCTGGTATGGCGGTATCAAGAGCATTACCATCAATAGCAGTACCATATACAATATCCTTGACAACGGAAAGACACGTATGATACGTTTCAATAACAAGGATCTCGACCGTATGTTCCCGACAGCAAGCGGTTCCTGCACCTTGACGGACAATACCATCATCCGTACGATGAACAACAAGGAGTTTGCCAACAATACGCCTAATGCCAACAGCTATGAGATTACGTTGGAAAACAACATCTTCTACGACACATGGCGTCTGCAGAAGTTCCTGCAGGGCAACTGTAAGGTAACCTGGCACCAGGACAAGAATACGGCATTGGGCATCAAGAACCCTATTGACGCTACCGACTTGGCCAAGTGGGTGACAGAGGAAGATCCCGGTTTCGACGAGGCGATGACACGTCAGGAATTCGACTTTACCAAGCCTAACGGCGGTGTGTATTTCCAAGCTACGGGAGCCATCTCCAGCACCATCGGAGACCCGCGCTGGAAGTAACTCTCAACCTAACAGTACAAATCTAAACGTGAAAATAAGATGAAACGAAAATATATCAAGACAATGGCCTTCGGACTGGCAATGACGTGTGCACTGCCCGCCATGGCCCAGAACAGAATAGTGCAGGGTACGGTGGTCGATGACCTGGGCGAACCTGTCATCGGTGCTACCGTCAGGGTAGCCGGTACCAAGAATGCCGTCGTTACCGACATGGACGGTAACTATAAGGTAGAAGTGCCCAAGGGCGGCAAGGTTACGGTTTCTTACCTTGGATACAAAGACGCACAGACTACGGGCGGCAAGCTGCAGCTTGTAGCCGACAACAAGGCCCTCGACGAGGTGGTGGTTGTAGGTTACGGTACACAGAAGAAGGCCCACCTTACTGGTTCGGTGGCAAGCATTCCCACCGATGAGATACAGGACCTCGCCAACAGCGGTCTTGCCTCTACCCTCGGAGGACTGGTAAACGGTCTGAGCGTGAGCGGCGGCGAGAGCCGTCCGGGCGAGAATGCCCGCATCTCCATCCGTGACACCAACTCGCTGGGCGACATCGGTTCGACAGCACAGCAGCCCCTCTTCGTTATCGACGGATACATCTACCCCAACGACGTGAAGGTGGGCAACACCACACAGAACCTCGGTGCCGAGGCTTTCAACAACCTCGACGCTTCTGAGGTGGAGAGCATCTCCGTGCTGAAGGATGCCAGTGCTGCCGTCTATGGTGCACGCGCTGCCAACGGTGTTATCCTCGTTACCACCAAGAAGGGTAAGCTCGGCGCTCCCCGTGTGTCTTACAACGGTACCTTCGGATTTACCGACGAGGTGTCACGCCCCAAGATGCTGAGTGCCTACAACTACGGCCGCCTCTACAACGCAGTGACAGCTGCCGACCCTACCAATACCTCGCTCAACAAGCAGACTGCCCTCTTCCAGGCCGACGAGCTGGAGGCTATGAAGGGTCTTAACTACGACCTGTTGGACAAGTACTGGTCTACCGGTTTCACACAGAAGCACAGCGTGAACGTGAGCGGTGCCACCGACAGGGTCAACTACTTCGGCAGCATTGCCTACTTCGACCAGGACGGTAACCTCGGCAAGCTCGACTACAACCGCTGGAACTACCGTGCCGGTATAGATGTTAAGATTAGCAAGTGGCTGGGTGCCGGCATCAATGTGAGCGGCGACTATGCCACCAAGAACAAGCCCCTCGTCAAGGTGGGCGGTTCTGGCGACGAGAAGGACTACAACCTCCTCCTCACACGTCCTACCTATATGCCCGAGTCTGTAAACGGACACGACATCCTGGCCTATGGCCCCAGCAACTCTGAGGCCGGGCAGAACCAGCGTTACAACTTCGCTACCCTGCAGAACAACGGCGACTACAGCAAGAACATGAACTCCAACCTGAATATCAACGCCAGTGTAAACTACGACTTCGGGTGGAGCAAGATTCTGAAGGGCTTGCAGTTGCGCTTCTCTTACTCCAAGAGTATCAACACAGCCAAGACCAACGAGTATGGTTCCAGCTTCACACTCTACAAGATGAACAAGCGCTATGGTAGCGGTATGCACCTCTATACACCTACCAGTGGCGATGAAGAAGGCTTCAACTACCTGGATACATCCAACTTTGCTGGAACTACCTATGCCAACGGTGACTATCTGGCACGTACCATGACACGTACGGACAACTACCAGCTCAACTTCACCGTTCAGTACCAGCGCGACTTCGGTCTGCACCATGTGTCAGGTCTGTTCTCTATAGAGAAGTCGGAGGCTGAGAGCGAATACCTGATGGGTCAGCGCAATTCACCGTATCCTTTCACCACAGGACAGTCTAACTCTGCTACGGGTGAAATCTCGACAACCTTTACACGCAGTGAGAGCGGTACGCTGTCTTACATCGGACGTGTCAACTATGGCTATGCCAACAAGTACCTCTTCGAGGCGATGGTTCGTTCCGACGCTTCCACCAAGTTTGCTCCCAAGAACTACTGGGGCACCTTCCCCGCATTCTCTGCCGGTTGGGTAGTATCGGAGGAAAGCTGGTTCCGCAACAATGTGAAGTGGGTCGACTTCCTCAAACTCCGTGCTTCATGGGGTATGACTGGACGTGACAACACAGCCGCATGGCAGTGGATGCAGGTGTATGCACAGGATGCCAACCGTGGTGTCATCTTCGGTACAGATGCCGGTACCTATTCCGGCAACCGTATCACCATCAACAAGAACAACTCCGCTGTCAATACCGACGTACACTGGGACAAGGACTACAAGACCAATGTGGGTATCGACGCACAGTTCCTGCACAACCGTCTGAGCCTTACCTTCGACTACTACTATGAGAAGAACCGTGAGATGCTGATGAACATCAAGCAGACCGTACCCTCTACCGTGGGTACACAGAGTGCTGCTGTCAACCTCGGCGAGATGGACTCATGGGGTGGTGAAATCTCCATTACCTGGAAGGACAAGATAGGCAAGGACTTCAAGTACCGTGTGGGTGTCAACACCGGATGGTCGGACAACAAGGTGCTCAATATGGACTGGGAGACCGATTACCTCTACCGCCAGATTACTTCCGGGCACCGTACCGATGTGGGTCTGTGGGGTATGCAGTGCCTCGGTATGTTCCGCAGTTTCCAGGACATCGAGGAGTACTTCGACAAGTACCACATCACCAGCTATATGGGTCTTACCAAAGACCAGGTGCGCCCCGGTATGCTTATCTACAAGGATGTACGCGGTGCATATAATGCAGAGACAGGTTCCTACGACGGTCCTGACGGCATTGTCGATGCAGACAACGACCAGGTACAGTTGGGCGACCGCAGCAGCAACATCTACGGACTCACCCTGAATCTCGGTGCCGACTGGAAGGGCATCTCCTTCACAGCGCAGATTGGTGCCAGCTGGGGTGGCTACACCACTATTCCGGGTGCAGCGCTCAAGCCTACAGGCAGTCTGGAGTTCTGCAACATGCCTTCGTTCTGGAATCCTGACGATATGTACTCTTACCAGGATGTATATGATGCATCGGGCAATCTTGTCGTAAAGGAGAACCGCAACGGCTACTATCCCAACCTGGCCTACACCAGCGTGAACGCCGTGGCTTCCAGCTTCTGGAGAGTAAGCACAGCACGTGTGGCGCTCAACCGCATGACCATTGCTTACACCCTGCCCAAGAACTGGCTGGCTCCCATCGGTGTGACCAATTGCCGCATCAACATCACAGGCCAGAACCTGATCAACTTCTACAACCCCTATCCCGACAGTTTCATGAACCCGATGGCTGGTTCGTACGGAAGCTATCCTAACCTCCGCAAGTGGACTGTGGGTATCAACCTCTCATTCTAAGCGTGGGGGGATGTTCAATAATCTAAAAGACAATGACAATGAAAACAACGATAAAACTATTCAGTCTTGGTCTCGTCTCTGCCATGGTGCTCGGCTCCTGTAGCGACACCTTCCTGGAAGATAAGAAGAACTATGACAATGTGAATAAAGACATTTACAACTATGAGGAAGGCTGCAACGGTCGTCTGAACGATGTCTACAGCTGGTGTCTGCCCGACATTAGCGACATGACATGGAAGTATCCCTCTATAGGTAATGCCGACGCGGCAGGAAAGTCGACCGAGGAGTATGCCGGCTTCAGCTCGTTCGTTGACCCGCAGATAGAACTTAGCTCTACCAGTACCACCAATTCGGTGCCCGACTACTTCATGGGCGACCAGAGCAACATCCAGGCTTCGGTATACGGACGCATCCGTAACGTGAACGACGTCATCAAGGGTGTCAGCGAGGGTACGCTTTCGCAGGAATCGAAGA
The DNA here is from genome assembly GCA_963624905.1 of Oscillospiraceae bacterium. GTDB lineage: Bacteria > Bacteroidota > Bacteroidia > Bacteroidales > Bacteroidaceae > Prevotella. The sequence continues at coordinate 14,496 of CAVFRG010000030.1, read as the reverse complement.
ATATCTACCTCGGACAGCTCTACTTCTTCCGCGCATGGTGCTACTTCAACCTCTTCAAGTGGTATGGTGGTGTGCCTTTGTTGGCTGAGAACCTCGACCCGCTGGAGACATCGGTTACGCCGCGCTCTTCTGCCAAGGCCACATACGAGTTTATCCTCTCCGACCTGAACAATGCCGCCAACCTGCTGGCTGCCAAGACGGAGAATGGCGGATGGCCCAGCAGCGACTGGGGACGTGTTACCTCAGGTACAGCCCTTGCACTGAAGGGACGTGTCATGCTGTGGTGGTGCAGCCCGCTCTTCAACCGCTCCAACGACCCCGAGCGCTGGAACAATGCATACACCGAGATGACGAAAGACTACAACCGTATCGTCAACTGCGGCTATGGTCTCTACAATGTAGGTAACAATGTGAACGGTTCTACCTTCGCAAAGATGTTTGCTGTGTTGGGCGGTAACTCGGAGGCTGTCTTCGTTACACGTTTCAACAACTATGTGGGCACGGGTGAGGATTCCCAGAAGAACAATACATGGGAACGCCAGATACGTCCTGCCAATACGGGCGGTAGCGGAAAGGCTCCTTCGCAGATGATGATAGACCAGTTCCCTATGTCGGACGGTATGCTTCCTTCTACCTGTACCACATACACCAAACTGGCTCGTTCAACGCAGGAATATGACAGCAAACTGCCGTTCCTGAACCGTGAACCGCGCTTCTACCGCACGTTTGCCTTCCCGGGCTTCCGTTGGGCTTACAGCGGTGACGCTTCTGTGAAGAATGCCAACAACCCGAGCGACGGTGCCAACTATACCCTCTGGAACTATGTATGGTACACCAACACAAGCGATGCCGGCAACCCCGAGAGCGGCAGCAGCTACGGTGCCGACAACTTGCTTGGCAGCAACCAGGGTGTGTATGTGCGCAAGAAGAGCGATGACCTCGATGTCAACAGTTCGCCTCTCTATAATTACGATGCCTCTTCTACTTATGGTTCTGCACCTTTCTTCTCGGCAGCTCCGCTTATGGAGATTCGCTTTGCCGAGGTGCTGCTCAACCTTGCTGAGGTAGCTGCCGGTTCCGGCCATCTGGACGAGGCAATGAACTATATGAGACAGGTACGTGCACGTGCCGGTTTGTCAGAGACCAACGACTTCGGACTTACGCCCGCTGCCGCTTCCGACCAGGCTACCTGTCTCTCACAGGTGCTCTACGACCGCGAGATAGAGTTCGCCTACGAGGGCAAGCGTTTCGACGACTTGCGTCGCTGGATGCTCTTCGACGGTGGTGCACAGACGGTTGCCGGTGCTCCCGCTACATGGACCCTGAAAGGCTGGGGTGGAAACACCTGCACATGGCTCGGCTTCACACCGCTCAACGGTCAGCGCCGCGAGAAACTGCAGTATCGTGTGGCAGACCAGTATGGCGTGGGTGGCACTACCTACGATTCTGACCCGCTCGTAAAGGCAGGCGTGGTACGCCCCGATGGTGTCGACCTTCGCAAGGAAGACCTCAACAGCCAGTTGACTACCCTTGCCGCATGGTACAACTCCAACCTGAAGCAGAAGGTGCAGAAGGGTGACTCTTACGACTCAAGCAAGAACCTCCTCTACATCAACTTCCGTCCCAAGTACTACTTCCTGGGCTTTACCTCTGGTGCTTCAACAGCCAACAAGGACCTGCCCCAGACCATCGGATGGGATGACTACAACACCAACGGCAAGGGTACTTTCGACCCGCTCGCTGAATAGACTGAATAGAGAGTATACTTCTATATACATTAAGATTACTGACGGAGGGTGCGCTTCGTGAGAAGCTGCACCCTCTTTTAAAGATTATCCTTTTTTAAAACTAAATACTTAAACCTAAAAGATTATGAAAAGAACATTTACTTTCATTTCGATGGCACTTGCCTTCATGGCAGGCTATGCTCAGAGTTCCACTACTGGTAGCAACGACGAGGAGTGGGCTGTTGTGAACGAAGACGGTACGCTGAAGTCCATCTATGTGGCAAACAGCGATGCCAGTGCAATGTCTGTTGCCAAATTTTCTACCACCAACGTTACGGGTACGCATACCTCAGGCCCTGTTGCCGGTTATATTGACGCACCATTGAACGACGACAATAAGCTGGAACCCAATGTAGACAATACATGGCAGGGCTTAAAAAAGCAAGATTTGAGCAAAGACGGATCTGAACCACCTATCTATTACGTGTGTGGTAAGGGTAACCCCGTCAATCTGGACAAGGTGACTTTTGACCCGATTACGGATCAAGATGGTGTAGCTTCTGGTAATTACCGTGCAAATTGGGAGGCCAGTTACTATGCTCCCGACGGTTCCGCTGGCTTGCCCAAAAACGGTACCTACATTACCTTGACTCCGAAGGTTGCTGGTACGATGATAGCCTACGTGTGGGTAAACAAGGGCAGCCGTGAAACATATGTAGCAAAGAAGAGCGATGCTAAGGCCCTTGCTTTCGGTACGGATATTAAGGTGAGTGGCTATGTACAGGCTACCAACAACGATGTGGCAGAAGACAGTCCTCTCTATGGTTATATGAAGTATCAGGAGGAGGTTGCCATGAAGGGTACCGAAGGTGCTGATGCTTATGTTATTGGAAATGGTTCTCGCCCTGTTTGGGTAGGTCTTACGTTCAAGGCAGCGGCTAACGAGACTTACTATGTGTTCAACAAGAGTAGTCAGATTGGTTTCGCTGGTTTCGTGTTCACTCCAAGTGATGCTTCCGGCATCTCTGACGTGACAGTTTCCGGCAATAGCCAGAAGGCTGTACGCTACAACATCTCAGGCCAGAAGGTGGATGCTTCCTACAAGGGTCTCGTCATCGAGAACGGCAAGAAGTTCGTACAGAAATAGAAGCCGGCTTCTTAAAATTACCTTTGATGGATTTTATAGAATAGAAGGTTTAACAATAAGTTTTTATGCATGGAGGCGAGGCTATGTCACGGTGGTGACACGGTCTCGCCCTTTTCGTTGCCCCTACAGGGCGCGGATGGCATGATGTGACTATCGCTGTACCTCCTGCGGTTACCGACACTTGCCAGAAATGGTGTTCATTAGGAGGTACGGCGCCCCCGCCGTACCACTCAGTCAAGCAATGACAACCATGGCAACTTTATCTCTCTCTAATATATAATCGATATTACCCTACTACAAAACCCATAGAAGCCTATTATCAACTGCTTCGCCTAAGTTAGGCGAAGCTAAATACAACCTTGGCGAAGCTAAATATAAGTTGTATTTAGTGCTTGGTAGCTGGTTTCAATGGGTTTTGTGGTTAACCAACAACAAGTTTATGGCCTAATGCTGCAAACTTAGCATTAGGCCATCTTTTCATAAACTACGTTTCGAATCCTATATAATAACCTTCTGATAGGTCCCCTATGCCATTACCTTCGGTTCGAAGGTTCTGAAGAGCAGGTAGTCGCCGTCGGCATGGATAGTTACCTCGTTGCCAACAGCCTCGTTGAGCGAGCCTTGCCACAGTTCTTTGTAGGGATAGGGATTCCACTTGAATCCTTCGCCCTTCAACTGCCGGCTGCCGAAGTTGAAGATGCTGATTTGCTGGCGGGGGAAGCTCTCGAAGGTGCTACTGCCGGATGCCGGTGAGAAATAGCCGTTGTCCGTCACCATCGTCACATCGAGGTGCATGTCTTTCATGTACCTTACGCAGAGTGCTATGTTGCTGAGCGTATGGTCCTCGCGCCTGCCGGTGCTGCCGAGGTAGGCAATGTTGCGGCACCCTTGAGCCAGGCAGAGGCGTGTCGCCTTGGTCTGGTCGTTGTCCTCCTGTTCGTTTACGATGTGCAGGATGTCGGCATAGCGCCGCTTAAAATCCTGGGGCAGGGAGTCGCCGTCGCCCACAATGGCATCGGGTGTACCCCCGTGTAGGATATGGTTCATGCCGGCTCCATCGCAGCATACCAGGTATCGCGCATGGCGGAGGATGGAGAGGGGAATGGGGTGCGAGGGGTAGTCGCCGTCGCAAAGAATGACGGCATCGAAGGTACTCGATGCCGTTATCAGTGGATAGCTTTTTGTCGTGTCTGTCATAGCTTGTAGAACTCGGTGAAGGCTTTTACGCAATACGTATGGTCGATGACGCTTCCCGTCTCGCGGCAACTGTGCATGGCGAGGATGGCGTTGCCCATATCCACGCCCTGCAGGGGGATGGAGGAGGCGAGGATGTTGCCCAGCGTGCTTCCGCCCGCCACATCGCTGTGGTTGACGAACCGCTGACAGGGTACGCCTGCCTGCTCGCAGATGTTGGCAAAGACGGCTGCAGAGGCAGCATCGCTGGCATACTTCTGTGCGGCATTAAACTTGATGACGGGACCGCCGCCCAGCATCGGGTGGTTTGTCGGGTCGTACTTCTCCCCGTAGTTGGGATGCCAGGCATGGGCATTGTCTGCCGAAACCATGAAGGCACGCTCCACAGCCTGGTAGTAAGCCTCCTCCGTGCCGCTCTGTGCGAGGGCGATACGCTTCAGCATATAGGAGAGGAAGGGACTGCCTGCTCCCTGCTTGGTCTGCGAACCTGTCTCCTCGTTGTCGAAGATGGCGAGAACGTTTGTCGTTTCCGGTGCCTCGGTGCCATGGGCAATGATAGCCTCCACGCCTGCCCAGCACATCGACAGGTCGTCGAGTCTTCCCGAAGAGATAAACTCGTCGTGTACACCGAAGGTGCAGGCGGGTGTGGCATCGGCGAGGTAGAGGTCGAAGTCGAGGATATCCTCCTGCCTGATATTCAGTTCGGTAGTGATGACGTTCATCAGGAGGTTGCCCCTTTCCAGTTCGCTGGTCACGATGCCGAGGATGGGCAGCACGTCCTTCTGCCGGCTCAACTTTACTCCGTCGTTCACCTGACGGTTGAAGTGGATGGCGAGGTTGCTTATCTGCAACAGGGGACGCCGTATGTGGAGGAGGAGCGTCTGTGGATGCATGGCATCTTTTCCCTTTACGATAACCCTGCCGGCGAGCGTCAGCGGACGGTCGAACCAGGTCGACATGATGGGACCGCCGTATACCTCGGTGTTCAGTTTTACGATGCCGCCCTCACAGAGCATCTCGGCATGGGGCTTGATGCGGAAGGTGGGTGAGTCGCAGTGGGCGCAAACCATGTGGAAGCCCGTGTCGGCAATGGCTTTCTTGCCGATGTGGAAGGCATAGATGCTGGAGTCGTTCTTGGTGACGAAGAATTTGTCGCCTGCCTCCACCTTGCCCAAAGGCTCCTGCGGGTTGATGCGGCGGAAGCCGTTCATCTCCAGTTCTTCAGCGATGTTCTTGACCGCCCAGAAGTTTACGGGCGAAGCGTCAAGAAAGGATAAAAGTCGTGTTGTCATATCTTGGTAATGTTTTATGTCGTTCCTTGTGATGTCTACGTACAAAGATAACGATAAAACTTATATTATAATACTGTTAGAATGAGAATATAATAAAGATTAACGAATGGGAATCGTCCGGTAAGTCTTTCTTTTGGCAAGAAATGATGCTTGATAAGTCTTTCTTTTAGCAAAGATTAATATCTGGAAGTTGTATATCTCGCAAATAATCAGTACATTTGCAATGTTTTGTGATAAAGGCTAATGAGGTATATATAAATAGGTTCCATTTGTGTGTTTGATATGATGAGACGGGGAATTTTACTATTATTGATATTGATATCGACGGGCGCCAAGTTACAGGCAGCCAATGCCGGAGCTACGACAGCAGCCTTCTATCAGGCGATGTGCAAGGAGGAGACCTCTCCGCTTGCCCACAAGGCATTCTGGTATATGCGGAAGGACATGCAGGATAGCGCCTTCGTATGTTACACGGTGCTGGCGAACCGACTGTATGAGCAGCGCTTGGAAGGTGACGATGCGCTGAAAGGCGTGATGGCATGGTGCAATCTGGGCTATATGTATTACTTCTGCTATTACGATTTCCAAAAATCGTTCCGCTACTTGCAGCAGGCGCTCAAGGCTTCAGAGGAGTTTCATCAGGAGGAGGCAAAGGAAATCATCTACGTGAACTTTGCCAATGTGTATCGTCTTTATTCCGATTACCTGGGTGTCAACGATTTCAGCGACAGAATCATAAGCTACTATAAAAAGGCGTTCTACATATCGCTTCGCAATGAGGAAGACCGACCGATGCTCGTGTCTTTTTACGGGCTGGCGCACTATGCTTACTGGGCGGGAAAAACCGCGGACATAAAGAAGGAGATAGCGCTGCTGAAACGAGCCAAGACCCATCGGTCGTTTGCCATGATGAGGCTCGACTTGGATTTCTGCCAGGCACTGGAACTCCTGGAGCAGAACCGATATGCCGAGGCATTGGTCTGTCTCAAGAAGATGATAGCCGACAACAATGCCCGCGATACCCCCGAGCGATACGACATCATGACCTACGAGCGGATGGCGGACGTTTGCCGCAAGATGAAGGACTACAAACAGGCGCTGGGGTATTTGGCAAAAGGGGAGAGCCTTGCGAAAAAAATCGAGTCGAAAGACCTGATAGTATATATCTACAAGGGGTACCTCGACCTTTACCGTGAGATGGGCGATGCAGCGAGATACAATGCCTATGAGACCCAATATCTCAAGAGTAAGGAGGTGCTCATGAACGAGGGCAAGCTCAAGATGGTGGAGAAGATGCACTTCATAGGCGAACTGGACAAGGTGAACGAGAAGGTGGTCAGTCTGAACCAACAGCAAGAACGGCAGCGCATCATTCTCGTCGCCGTCGCTGTCATCGCCTTCATCCTCATCGTATCCATCGTCCTCATCGTCAGGAGCTATCGCAAGCTGCAGGCTTCTTATCGCCAACTCTATCAGCGCAGCATCGAGATGCTCAAGCAGAACGATGTAAAACATGCAGAGCCGCAAGAGACAAAAAAGTCGGGGCTGGACGAGAAAACTCTACAGCATCAGCAAGCCGTCATAGAAGAGGTGATGCGGAACAATAAAGAGATTTATTCCTTCGACTTCACGCTTACCCGACTGGCTGAGATTACCGGCATCAAGTACTGGTTGCTCTCCAAAATCATCAAGGATGTATATGGGAAAAATTTTAACACTTTGCTGAATGAATACCGCATCCGGGAAGCCTGCCGCAGGCTGAATGACATCGAGCATTATGGCAAATATTCCATCGGAGGCATCGCTGCAGGAGTGGGTTTCAAGTCGAGACCGAACTTTGTGACGATATTCAAGAATGTAGTTGGTATGACTCCTACGGATTACAAAAGGATAGCAAAAGATACCCAAAAGTAACAAAAGGTGTACTTGATTTCGATTTGAGTACACCTCTTTTCCTGTCAAGCCCTTTCTTTTCTGACATAAGCCGTAACTTTGCCCTCGCAATCATGGCGATGCTAGGGCATAGAAGGGGTCTGTCTATGCATGGCCGAATATAAACGAAGAACCCCATGGTCATACATTTATGAGAAAGTATTTTACGTTTAAGGTAGGAGCCTTGTTGCTCGGCTCTCTCTTCTCATGCTATGTGTTCGCAAGCGACATCATCAAGATGGGCGCAAAGCACACAAGCGAAACTTTCGTGAAGGACGGCAAAACTTTGTCCAAATTGGGCAAGGCGGTAGGCAACGTGGTTGGTACGCCTTCCGGCAACGGTTTGCTCAAGCGAGCTGCCACTGCACAACTCAAGTTCAGCGAGGAAACCGATGAGCAGGACATCTTGGTAGACGAGGATTTCTCCAAGATTACCGACGGAACCCCAGACAAGCCAGGCAACGACATGTTGGCTTACTATTATGGTGATCCAGGCATGTATATGGACACCCAGTACACCAAGGATGGACAGTGGGGTGGTTCCTTCGTATATCCTGCTGGCGGCATGGTGGCATTGATTTCGCCAAACGAATATACGGCTGCCGATCTCAATACACCGCTGGGCGACTATTCTGGCGACATTACGCTTACTTTCAAGGCAAAGGCTACAGAAAACTCAGACCTAATGGTCAACCTCGCCAAGGATGGTTACACCGCTACCGGCTATACCTATAATGAGCAGGGCGACATCAACACCCGCAGTTTCCGCATCTACAAGAAGGAAGGATGGAAGAAATATACTGTTCGTTTCCGTAATACGTCTGCCAATCCTGATGGATTCGTACAGTTCCACAGCTATGGCAGCATCTTGCTTGATGATGTACAGATTACCACTTCCTCGCAGGAGTTTGTGGCTGCCCCAGAACTCTTGGCCGAGACCAACATCGGCAACACTTCGTTTACAGCCAACTGGAACTCTACCCGCAAGGCATTCAACTACGTGGTAAACCTATATAAAAAGGTATACACCAGCGAGAGCGATACCCTCATCACCGAAAACTTCGAGAGCGTGAACGAGGACGGCAGTAACCTGCCAGCAGGCTGGACCTTCCAGTTGCACAGCGATAAGAAGGTGCAGAACGTGGGTGCCGATGACAGCAAGGGACTTTTCCTTCAGAACAACGATACCATCACTACTCCATATACCTTCAGCAAGTTGAAGGAGATGAAGATGTGGCTTCGCATCTACGATCCCATACCTTACGATCTCTCTGATATGGACAACATCAACTGGGATGCCTTTGATGCCACTATTCATATCCAGGCTCTCACGCTCAACGAGTGGAAGGATGTCGCCACTATTACTTACGGTGAGTCAACATCTGCAGGTGTGGATGCCAATCTGACCAAATCGCTTGGTACCTCCAAGTATTATGGCTTGCGCTTCTATGTGACAGGTCTTCCTGAGGGCGACCACGTGGCACTCGACAACATCAGCATCACCATGGGACGTCCTGGCACGTTGGCTCCTGCCGATTTCAAGACAGAGTCTGACGAAACTGCCCAGGAGGATCGCACATCAAATACTCACTATACCTTCAGCGGCCTTGACCCAGAGGGCGACTACTATTACACTGTCAACGCCCACTATCTCACAAAGTATTCTGATGGCGACATGAGACATCTCGTGGCTGTGGGTACTCCAGCCTTGAAGGAGGCCACCGATATAACTGGCGACTCTTATACAGCCAACTGGGAAAAGGTAGGCAAGGCTACCGGTTATGAGATTTACAACTATGGTGTCAACATCGTGACGAGCCGTCAGAATGTGACTCTCATCGACGAGGACTTCTCGAAGATAGACGAGAGCATATCTTCGGAGACCAATCCTAACAATCCATCTTATGTTGGCAACAACGAGGAGATGACCATCGACGACTTCACCAAGTTGCCTGGTTGGACCGTATTGAGGGGGGCTTACATCAACGGCATGTTCGGTGTGCAGGGTTCTAGCGCTGCCAAATACTACTTGGCAACACCACAGTTGTATCTTGGCAACAGCAAGAAGTTCAATATCCATATCAAGGCATATGGCGCTCCTGGCGAAGGCTTCATCATCAACGTGGGCGGCCATGAGTCGGGTGCTTACTTCGAGGCTACCGACCAGACAGGCAAGACCGGTATCATCGACAAGACCTTCGAGATGGACTGCAGCGAGTATCCTCAGGGCAAGATTTACTTCTACACCCTGAATCATGGCTACTTCCTCCTCGACGCCGTATCCATCTCCCAGAGCTTGAAGTCTGGCGACAAGACCTATACTTATCTTTCTACAGGTAATGTGGACGACAATAATACTACAAGCTTTACTTTCAATGGCTTACATGGTTACGAGCGCTATGCTTACGCAGTGAAGTCGCTCATGGATACTGACGGTGACCAGGCAGAGTCTGCACTCTCTCCGTTCCAGCTCGTTAAGTTGAACGGCTCTACTGCAGGCATCAACTCTATCACTGACGTAGCCAACTTTGGCAGTGGTAACGTACACGAGGTAGGTCGTTACTCAGTCGATGGCAAGCGCATCAACAGGACCGTGAAGGGCATCAACATCGTCAAGATGTCAGACGGTAGCGTAAGAAAAGTCTTTGTGAAGTAGTAGATTAAAAATATATGAAGATAAGAAATTCATTTCTCTTGTCATTTGCCCTGTGCTGTGGGGCGCAAGCTTCCGCGCAAGTGGTGGTGGAGCGCCCAAGCACAGGCTTGCAAAATGTACAAAAAATACAATCTCTTACACAGCCGGCAGCTCGCTATACCCACGTTATCGTGAGGTGTGGCGATGCTGCCTCACTCGTTGAGCGTCTGTGTCAGGACGGCATCAGGGCTACCCTCATCACGGGCAAGGTGGCTACTGTGAGGATGGCTTCCGACCGCTTGGACCAACTCTACAACTATGAGGGTGTGGAGAGCGTGCAACTGCCCCGTATAGCCCAACCCAGCTTGGTGAAAGCTCGCCAGGCATCAGGCGTGGACCGCATACAGAAAGGTGAGGGACTGGAAACGCCATATACGGGCAAGGGCGTGGTTATCGGCGTTATCGACCAAGGCTTCGAGTACAAGCACGTGGCCTTTCTGAAAGACGACCGAAAGACCTCGCGCGTCATCGCCCTCTGGAACCGCAAAGGCTATAGCGATAATGACGGCGTTACTGACGACCCTATCGAGGACAGCAGCAAAATACCAGCTTCGGGCGACGGCTACGACTCTTATGGCCATGCCACCCACGTAACCAACATAGCGGCTGGCAGTCGTATCAAGGAGAACAACTTCTGGGGTATGGCTCCCGATGCCGACATCGTGATGATACCTTCCGGATTCAGCGACGCAGAGGTGCTGGAAGACGTGAAATACGTGCAGCAGATTGCCGAGAAGCGAAACGAGCCTTGGGTCATCAACATGAGTTTCGGTACCCAGGTGGGTGCGCACGACGGACTGAGTGACTTCGGCAGGGCCGTGGACGAGATTCTTACCACAGGCAAGGGACATCAAATAGTGATAGCAGCGGGCAATGAGAGTATCTATCAGCAGCACGCACAACATACATTCGCCGAGGATGGCGAGACCGTTCGCCTTTTGGTGGGCACTACCACCAGCGATTATGGTGCCTTGATAGATCTTTGGGGACAGGCCACTGATGGAAAGCAACACATGACGGTGCGCCCGTTCTTCTATCGTGATGGTGGGTTCGACTACAAGACCGACGATTTCTGGAAGCAATACGACTTCTATGCGCAGATAGCCGACTTCAACAACAAGGAGCATTATCTGGCGGCGATTCCTGCCAATTATATCCTCGGTAAGTTTGGACTTGAGATAACAGGCGAGAAAGGGCAGAGCTTCCATGCTTGGACCAATACGGGATATGGCAACTTTACCAAGGGGGCTGATGATAGTTTCATCAGCGGGGACAGCGATTATTGCGTGGATGACTTTGGTTCTAGCGTAGACCATGCCGTAGTAGCGGCGGCTTACGTTACCTCAAACAATTGGAACGACTATAATGGAAACCTGCAGTCGGATGTTCGTGGCAAGGAAGGCGATATTGCCAACTTCTCCAGTCATGGTCCTTCGCTCTCTGCCGTGGCTCCCAACAAGCCTACCGTGGCTGCGCCTGGCTCGTGCATCGTATCAGCGGTGGCAAAGACAGGCAAGTCGTTTGATACCAGCAGTTCTTCCATCGCCTCCATCGTCAAGGTAAATGCCTTGCAGCGATTCTACTATGAACAGATGTCAGGCACGTCGATGGCATCTCCTGCCACGGCCGGCATCATCGCCTTGTGGCTCCAAGCAAATCCAAACCTGACAAGTCAGCAAATCCTAGACATCATCAAGACCACTTCAACAAAGGACCAGTTTACTGGCAGTGAGGCTTGGAGCAATGTATGGGGATATGGCAAGATCAACGCCTATGAAGGCTTGAAGGAGGCACTCCGTCTGGCGGATGCGACAGGTATTACAGCCATCCGCAATTCGGCAGAGCCAATCTCGATAAATCGTTGTGGCAAGAACTGGAAGGTGTTGCTCGGCAGCGATGAAAGTTATATGCAGATAAGTGTGTATACCATCGACGGAATACTGGTGGGCAGCAACCGCTACGCAGACTTGAAGAGAGGCGATGAGGAAGTGGTAGACTTTGGCTCGCTTTCCTCTGGTGTCTATGTGCTGAAGGTGAATACCGCCAACAGTACCGTTTCCAAGAAATTGGCTTTGTGAAAAAGAAAATATAGATTTTTTGTTTGTTATCCCAAAGGCGGCATAGGGGATGGGGCTTCCTCCCCTAAATGCCACCGTTAGTCACTACTATTCGCCTTCTTGGTATGCACCGTAGTGGTGTCTTCCGGATAGAAGACGCTGGCAGCTACCGTGTTGCCGTCTTCTTGAATATTTCAAATCTTCAAATCAGACAAGTCCACCTTATAATTCACATCCACCACAGTCTCCCTTTCCAAGAACATCAGCATGTAGATTGGCATATATACAACCTTGCCATCCACCTTCACGTTGCCATTGCAAAGTACCAAGGCTTGCGGAATGGCATATTCCGTAGATTCCATCACATTCGATAAGGCATTGTGACGCTCATAATCCTTCCCCGACTTCACCTCTATCGGCAAGACATTCCCATGGTATTCCACCACAAAGTCCAACTCGCCCCATCGCTTGCTATTATAGTAATAAAGGTCGAAGCCATGAGCTTTCAACTCCTGAGCCACCACATTCTCATAGATGGAACCGAAATTGACGGATTGCGAGTTATCCAACAAACGCAGTTGGATGCCACCGGCAAATTGGCTGGCCAATAAGCCGACATCGCTTTGGAACAACTTGAAAAGATTTCTCGTCTTAGCCAACAGCAATGGCAACTTGGGTTCCTCTACGTTATAAGTAGGCAATGCCACACCTGCATCCCGCAGCCACAGAAAACTATTCTCATAAGTAGCGAAACGAGCCTTTTCGTTGAGACTCTTGAGGATGAAACGCTTGTTTTTGGCATTCAATTCAGACGGAATCAACTTAAAGATGTCCTCAATATACAGCTTTTGGTTGTTGTCATCCTTCTTGTATTTCATGATGTCTCGCTGATACTCCAAGAGTATACTTTTCTGGATGGCTAACACCCTTTGTAAATTGTTCGTGTCCAGATAAGTTTGCACAGCCTGTGGCATTCGCCCACTACCAGATAAAGTCGGAATGCTTGCATCAAACGTTGATGTACGAATTCGTCTACCGGCTTTTTATCCTCCCAACATTTCTGAAGTACAGTCAAGACATTCTCAGCCATACCTATGGCTGAGTAAAACTCATGCAAGTCCAATGGATACATCTCCTTGACATCCATATAGCCCACAGGCTCGGAACGCAAGTTGTTGAGTTCAATACCGAGAAGAGAGCCACTCAACACATAGCGATAGCTTCCCTCATCCACCAAGAACTTGATGAGGGTTACGACATCGGGATATACCTGAACCTCATCAAAGAAAATCAACGTATTCCCTTTGACAAGAGGCTTGTCAACAAAAGCAGACAGTCTGAAAAGCATTTCGCTCACATCCTTGGCCCCCTCAAAGATGCCTTTAGCCTCTGGCGAGGTAATAAAATTGATTTCTATAAAGCTGTCAAAATTACGCTTGGCGGCCTCCCTGACAGAATAGGTTTTGCCTATCTGTCGGGCTCCAGTAACGAGCAATGCTTTATTTGTATCTTGGAAGAAAGTATCCAAGTGCGAATCTATTCTCCTCTTTATCATATACTTATGGTTTGCAGTTTGCACTTTTCCAAGGCTTGGAACGCCTCGTAACTACACTTTTCCAAGGCAAAAATACGCTTTTTCCTACACTTTTCCAAGGGAAATGTAGATTATTTGTTTGTCACTACTTCCTCCACGTATTTCACGAGCGAGTCCTTGCCGTTGAGGAGGTAGAAATCGACATGTACCACCCGTCCGATATCGGCACATCCCTTTACCTTTACGTGCCGGGTCTTGCCGTATACGGAAGTGTCGCGGCGTGAAGGGTAGGATACGAGCTGTAGCTTGTTCTTGTCAGATCCGCTGCCGATGTAGTACATTCCCACGCTGTCCACGACGGTCTTGTCGGCAGCCTTGCCGTTCTTCGCCTTCTTGACATGCACTGTAGTGGTGTCTTCCGGATAGAAGACGCTGGCAGCTACTGTGTCACCGTCATCTTGTTTGGGGGCAAACTTGCAGCTGGTGGCGGTATGGGTAAAAAAGGTGGCGGCGATGAGCGCATCCACGAGATATAATGCTTGCTTCATGATGCTATGTTTTTGAATATTTGGGTGCAAAATCGAGGGCGTGCCTGCATGATACAGAACACGCCCTCTGCCTATTAGGCCCACGCCTTAATATAATCTTTCATTACATATTTACATTTCCACCACTACCTCGTGCTTGCCTTCTGCACAAGGGATAATGGTGCCCTCGATGGCCTTGCCGTCCACAGTAATCTGTCTTACGCCCTTCTCCTTGCCGTCGGGATTCTTCACCACGATGTGATACTCACCGCCGCGGAACTTGCGGGTCACCTCATACTCCCGTGCTGTGCTGGGCAGACAGGGGTCGATGTTCAGTCCCTCATAGTCGGGCTTGATGCCGAGGATAAACTCGCTGACGGTGTACCACATC
>CAVFRG010000029.1:0-33245 GCA_963624905.1 Oscillospiraceae bacterium | reverse complement strand
CGTGATGTCCGATTCCCCATCCGTCGAGAATCATCAAAAGAGCTTTCTTTGCCATAATTACATAAAATAGATTAAATTCGAATTTCGTATGCAAAGTTACAGCAATTTGCAGTAACCACAAAATAAAAACACCGCTTTTTTGCCCTTTGCCTTTCCGCTCCTTGCCGGTAGGAGTTGGCATGGAATGACAGATGGATGGGGAGTAATGCTTGTATATGCGTCAGAATATTGCCGCTGTGTATGGCTCCTTTATGAACCTGTGTTTCCTACGGTAATGGCAAAGTTTATGCCTTAAGGCTGTAAAGCTGCTGTTGGCGAGGTGTAAAACCCATTGAAGCCTACTGCAAACAGCTTCGCCTAACTTATATTTAGCTTCGCCTAACTTATATTTAGCTTCGCCTAACTTGTATTTAGCTTCGCCCAACTTATATTTAGCTAAATATAGCTTAGGTGAAGTTGTTTGCAGTAGGCTTCTGCAGGTTTTGTAGTAGGCTTCCGCAGGTTTTGTAGTAGAATGAAAAGGGTTTGTTGGCGGGATGGTAGCAGGGTGGTACGGCGAGGGCGCCGTACTTCCTGCCGGACACCTTTTCTGTCAAGTGTAGGTAACCGTAGGAAGTACAGCGCCCTCGCTGTATCAAGCAAGTGGGATTTGTCAGATCCGAACTTGTGTTATTTTATAACGATCTTCTTGCCGTTGTGTATGTAGATGCCTTTCCTGCCCTGAGTCTGTGGGTTTGCCACTTGCATGCCGTTCAGGTTGTACCACCTGTCGGTAGATGAGGCAACGGAAGCCTTAGGCTGATTGATGGCGGTGGTATGTCCAGGATAGCATCCGGGCGTGTCGCTACCCAGATAGTAGCCCAGATGGTTGGGCTGGTTATAGCCTATGTTCTGGTTGAGGGCACTCATCTGGTATACGTGGTCTGTCATCAGCCATGGATAGGCATAGTCGCATGGATACCATGTGGAGAAGATTCTGAGTTCGGTCATGTCACTGGTGGGCAGGATTATCTCCTCGCGCCAGTCGCCCAGAATGTCGCCGTACCAGCAGGGGTTCTTCTTCGAACTGTTGATAGACGTGCAGTTGTAGTTGCTTTCTCCATAGAGAGTCAGCACGCGGTGCTTTCCGTTGTTGTTGTCTGTCACTACCTCGTCGATGGTTGTGCCGTCCAGCAGTTGGCGGTTGAGCGACCCGCTAAACCATATAGCCATGTTGCAGGAGGCCGCCGTATATTGTAAATCGTCGCCATTGCCAGAGTGTACGTTTCCACCGCTCCACCACATCTCGCAACCCGGGTGTGCCGGGTCGATGTCGGCTACCATGGCGCGTCCCGTATCGTTGTCCTTGTCTGCTTCATGCGCCCATATTGTCTCTCCGGTGGCGGCATTGCGCAGGGCAGCCTGCGTCTTGCCGGTCTCGAAGCACGACCATATCTGCAGACCGTCCATGTCGGTGCGGAACTTGCCCAGATGCAGCGCATCGCCATGTCCCAGGCCACTGTTGTTCTTGCCGCTGCCATCATGGTCGATGGTCATCGAGCCGTACACTATCTCGTCGTATCCGTCATTGTCCACATCGCCTACGCTCAGCGAGTGGTAGCCCTGGTCTTCCCAACTTGCGTATCCCTTGTTGTTGGTGTCGAAGCGCCAGCGTTTGGTGAGTGTTCCTGCATTGTAGTCCCATGCCTCCACAGCGATGCGCTTGTATACACCGCGCCCAATGATGATGCTCGGGTTTTCGCCACTGACGTTGGCCACGCCTACACGGTAACTTGAAGCCCGTTTCCAGTAGTTGTCACCCCACGACTCGCTTGTCTCGCGGTCTATGTAGGCCGTACGTGCCAGTTCCTTGCCCGTGGCACCTTCCAGTACAGAAACGAATTCCGGCCCCTCACCGATGTAACGGCCGGCACCCGTCAGTGCCTTGCGGTAGTAGGTTTTGCCGTCGCCGTTGACATCGCCTATCTCTTGGTTGTCACCGAAGACGGTACCTTCTGCCGTACGTACGGCCACCTCAGCCTTGCCGTCGCCGTCAAAGTCGGCTACGGCAAACGACCAACTGTTGCCCAGTATGATGTTGGGTCCCGACTTCAGGCGCCATAGAAAGGTGCCGTCGAGCTTGTAACATTCCAGCAGGTTGGTGTGCTGTACGCTGGTATCGTCAGTAGATGTCGTTTCCTCTTCGGTACTCTCTTCGGTACTGTCAGTGCTGTATTTGATGCAGCGTTTCAGAATAATCTCGTACTCGCCGTCACCGTCCACGTCGCCTACACTGACATCATTAGGCTCGTAATTGTACTTGGCATGCACATCGGTGGTCGTCTTTAACGGAATGGGAATGTAGGGATACCCCTTAGTGACACGTGTCTCGTCGATAGTGCATGAACCGATGGTCTCGGTCTGTCCGGCATAGGTGAGACGGTAGCTGTTGGCCTTGGTTAGGTCAGCCCCCGTGTCCACATAGTTTGTCTTGCCCGTAATGGGAGTAGTATTTACCTTCTCCTCCACACCATCCACGGTGCGGTACAGGTCAAATGCCGTGTCATCCTTGTCGGTGGTGAGCCAACGCCAGCTAACAAGCATCTTCTTGCTATACTGCTTGAAACTGTTGTACACCACCTTGTTGTTTCTGTTGATGCTGGCCCAGAGTGCGCGCTCTTCTTTTTGTGCGGTTGCCGACATGGCGATGATGGCGAACAATGCCGATAATATTTGTCTGTTCATAGCTATTGAATGTTTTTAAGGAATTCTATCTCAATGATTTTAAGCGAACGTCGTCCCTTCGGTTTCTTCTCGTCGTTGCGTGCATCCATCTCCTTCACCATGCCGAAGGCATCCTTGGTGGTGCTCTCGCCCGTCATGCGTATGGTGTACGTCCTGGCAGCGGGTGCGTTCCATGGCAGAGGCAAGTGTACATGCAAGGATAAACAGTCTTTTGTCCATAAAAATATTGGATTTAGGGTTTGTCTTTTGAAAGAGAAAAAGGCCCCTCCTTTTGTTCGCTCAACAACAGAAGGGGCCACTACTAACTGATAACACATATAGACAATGTTAGCAGTAACTACTTAATACTAACCAAAAACTACCTTATAATAATCTTTTTACCCTTATATATATTCACGCCCTTCACGGGTTTGGTTGTCTTCATACCACTGATGGTATAATAAACATCTTCTTCTTCTTGTGCAGAAGTCTTGACGGTGCTGATACCGTCAGTGCTGCTATTGTTGGTAACCTTTATGTTGTCGAAGCTAATGTAGTCGTCGTTGGTTTTACTGCCGGCACTGATGCGTACATAGATGCCCTGCAGTATGAGGTTGGAACCCTCTATCACCGTGTAGTTGCCTGTAATGACAGTGCCGTTTTCTGGTGTGATGGTATAATTGACAGTCTCTTTTGTACGGTCAACGTCTATCTTGTAGTGGCACCAGGTGCCGTCTACGGGTACTGCCAGGCGCGGCTGGTTCAGGTCGTCGGTGGAGAGTGTGAACTCCATGTTGGCTTCAGTCCATGGAATAGTCTCTGTCTCTGGCAAAGCCACGTCGTTGTTGCCCTTCATAAAGAAGATGTTGTCTGACTCGTTGCTGGTGTTACCGTATGCGTAACCATACGTCAGGTTCTTTGGCAAATTGGCTTCAGAGTGAATGAGGCAAATCTCGGCATTGCAGCCAGCCTGCGTTATGGTAGTTCCGCCCTTCAGGTAGGCAGCGGCTGTCTCCTTGATGGCAGCGTCAAACTCCACTGTGTAGTTGGTAATATTGTTGTCGACCATCGCGAAACGGTCTTTTACGTTTGAGGCTGTCTCCGTATCGTAGAAACGCATCACGGCACCACCTGTAGACCATAGTTGGTTGCGCTGCTGCAAGAAGATGTACTTGCCGTGTGCGTCATCCTTCTGTACACTTACGCGTGTCGTGCGATTACCGTCTATCTGCCAATATTTGCTGCGCCAAGCCTTGGAATCATCGTCCTTACCGTTTAATGCGCTACCTACCACAGTCTGGTCTTCATAGTCGTTGTTGTACAATACGGTCTGTGCCTGTGCCTGCTGAGAGCCTGCTACGACTGTTGCCGCGAAGGCAATGGATGTGAGTAAAGTCTTCATAATAGTTTTTTGTTTTTAGTGAATGATTTGTGGTTTCTGACTTTTTACAGTTGCAAAGGTATCCATATTGTTTGTCGGCTTTCGAGTACTTTTGTCCGACATTCGGTAAGATTGTTCATAAATGGAGAATGCGAACAACACAACCACGTTTGTCGGCATCTCGATGTCTTGTTTCCTGTTTTTCGGGCACACAAAAAAGGCGTGTCGTATGTGACACGCCTTGCGCCCGGAAATATGGGTCTGTGATGTTTTGTTGTGATGGACTCTATTTGTTGTACTTGCTGGGAGGTACACCATAGTGGGCCTTGAAGCATTTGTTGAAATAGGAGGGGTCCTGGATGCCGACACGGTAGCAGACTTCCGAAACGGAGAGGGTTCCGTCGTAGAGCAGTTCGCCGGCTTTGCGCATACGTTCGCCCAGCAGGTATTTGTTGGGTGACATGCCAGTCAGTTCCTTTACCTTGCCATAGAACTTGGTGCGCCCCATACACATCAGTTGGGCCAATGTATCGATGGTAAACTGCTGGTCTGACAGGTGCTGGCTTACCTGTTCCTGCAACCGTTCCAGGAACAGCTTGTCCACCTTGCTGGTAATGATGGCTCCTGTGACATTGTCCGTTGTCCCCTTGTCTGTATCCGTCTGCGTTTCCTGTCGTATGTCGGCGGGTAACTGGGGAGTCTGTCGCATCTGCCGGTTCCATTGTATCAGTTGTACTATGCGGGCTACGAGCACATGGAAATTGCATGGTTTTATCATATAGTCATCGGCTCCGGCACGGTAACCCTTTATCTGGTGGTTCTCGTCATCGAGTGCGGTCAGCATGATGACGGGGATGCCTTGGGTCTGCGGATTGTCCTTCAGGCGGCGTACGATGTCGTAGCCGCTCATGTCGGGCAGCATCACATCGCATACGACAAGAGCCGGAAGATTGCTGCATACTGCGTCATATCCCTGCTGGCCGTTGGTATGGCCGGTAGTGCGGAAATACACCCCAACCTCGGTGCGTAGTTGCTCCAGCATGTCGGGGTCGTCCTCTATAATGGTGACCTGCTCGTTGTTCATGGCTTGCGGCATCAGCTCATGGATAAGCTCCATAGACTTGCGCTCCTCATGCTCAGTGTTGTCGATGGCCTTCTCCGTGCGGTATTCGTCTGCCTCGTAAAGGCTGTCGTCCGCAGGCAGTCTCAGCGTAAAGAGTGCCCCGTTGACTGTCGTGTCATAGGTAAGATGACCATGGTGCCGGAGTGCCATCTTGTAGGCGGTGTATAACCCGATGCCCATGCCGCCCTTGGAGGTATATCCCTGCATGAACGGCTTGAACAGATGTTGCTGTTGGTCGGCACTGATGCCGGGGCCGTTGTCTTCAACGGTAATGAGGAGATGCGTCTCTTCCTTTTTCAGTTTCAGCTCTATAATACCGTGCTCGGGGGTATACTTTACTGCGTTTGACAGCAGATTGTAGACGATGGTGTCAACTATGTGTTTGTCGAACCAGCATATGTGCTGTTTGTCGAAGGGGGTGAAGGTGAGACGCTGGTCTTTCTGTTGTGCTGCCAACCAAAAGTCCTGATATATTTCGCGTAGGAAAGCTACCATATCGGCCTGTTCTACCTCCAGTCGCAGGTTGTCGGTATAGACCCGGCGGAACTTCATTAGCTGGTTGGCCAACTGTAGCAGGCGGTGTGTGCCGCGGTGCACTGTCTGTATGGTTTTCCTCGAAATGTTTTGCGGTTCGCTTTCAGACATCTTGGCTGCTGCCCCGCTGATGATGGCCAGCGGGGTGCGGAACTCGTGGGCTATGTGGGTAAAGAAATCGATGCGGAACTCAGTAAGCTGGTGCTCAAGTTTCATCTGTTGCTTCAGATTGAAGTGACGCCGCCAGTTACTATATATATAATAGGTGGCGGAAACGATGAGCAGAATATAGAACGTCCATGCCCACCATGTGTTCCACCAGGGCTGGAGAATGATGATTTCGATGGAGGTCTCTTTGCCGCTGGGCATTCTGCCATAGACAGTCCGCACGTGCAGGCGATACTTTCCCGGCGGAAGGTTGCCGTACTCGGTAGTATGCTCGCTGGTAGCTTCACGCCATGTCCGTTCGTAGCCTTCCAGATAGTACTGGTATATTTGTGCAGCCTTGTTGGCATAGTCGAAATTGGAGAATGAGAAACGAAGGGTATTCTCATTATGTTCGAATACGAAATGGCCGTCTTTGTAATAATGTGGCCAGTTGTCGTCAGTATAGATAGACATACCGTTGACCGTCAGGTTGGTAATCCATGCAGTCAGACTGCTGTCGGATTTCTCGTGCGTCTTGGAAGGCCACACCACAGCCACTCCGTCGCCCGTACCGAACAGGAGCCGTCCGTCGTTCATGCGTATGGCACAGTTCTCGGAGAACAAGTTGCGTGAAATGTTTTTGGCATCCAACTTGTAGGTGACGATTCTTCCGCTGCGCTTGCAGATGCGGGCCAGCTGTCCTTCGGTGGCAGCCCAGATGTTGCCGTTGTTGTCCTCAGCTAGCGAATAGACGTTGTTGTTGGGTAGACCCTGCTGTTTGCTGTAGCGGGTTATGCCGGGCTTGGCCTTGTTGCTCATGTCCAGGCGGACTACTCCGGTGCCCAAACCTCCTGCCCACAGACTGCCGTCGCTTGCCACCGTCATGGTGCGCAGGTCGTTGAAGGGAAGCAGCCCGTTACTGGTATTGTAGCTGAGGAACGAAGAGGGTTTTATGCTTTTTGCCTTGGTATCGACGCAGTACAGACCGTTATAGGTGGCAATCCACAGTTGGCCATGCGCGTCAAGCTTTATGTCGTTGATGCGGTTTTGGTTCACGTCATCGTTGAGGAATTGTTCGAACTTCAGCCTGCCGCCCTTCCCGTATTGGGTCATTAGCAGTCCTTGTTCCCATGTGGCAATCCATAGTCTTCCCCTGTTGTCGGGCACGATGTCGTAGATGGCATCGCTGGGAATGAAATGCTGGGGGTCACGCCGTGTATAGTGTATGCTGTCCACCCACAACCCGTCGCCTCGTGTACCTATCCATGTATGTCCTTGCCTGTCGCTGGCATAGGCATAGGGTGCCGCATCGAAGGTACGCTCCATGCGAAACTGTCGTGTGGAAGGGTCGAGACGGTACAGCACATTGCCGCGGGTGCTGACCAACAGACTGCCGTCATTGTCACGGCAGAGCATACAGATGTTGTTCGCCCAGTCGCCTCTGTGGGTGGGCTGAGGCAGAAGGATATCTGTTCTTAGCTGTCTCTTCTGGCTGATGCATGTCAGTCCGGCTTCCTCTTGGCTTACCCAGACACACCCCTGACGGTCGCTGAAGATGTCGATAAGAAAGTTGGACGTGATGAGCGGCTGCTTGTCGGTAGATGTGTAGTGGGTGGTCTGGTCTGTGACGGGGTCATAAACAAAAAGTCCATTGCCGTACGAGGCAATGTAGAACCTGCCGTCCCTCCCCCTGATGGTGGTAAACCGGCGACTGCGGTCTGCCGTAAAAGTCAAGTCGCCCATCAGGGACAGTCTCCTGTAGAACGGTGCGTCTTGCATAAACAGGCACAGCTCGCCGTTGTTGTCCACACAGGCGTTGCCGTCGAAGGTGTCGAGCAGGCGCGGGTTCTTCATCTGCAGTCCGGCAGGACGAGCGAAAGTCAGTGTCCTGCAGTCCATCGTCAGTGTGTTCTGTCCGGAAAGCAGTACCCATTTGTCCTGCCATACGAAGTTGTTGGTCTGTTTGCCCAATATTCCCAGTACGGAAGGAACTTGTACAGTCTTCTCCTTTCGTCCGTGTTTCAGGTCATAGACTAGCACCTTCCCGTCCTTGGTCATGAAGAAGCAATGGTCGTGCCATGTGTTTCCGCGCCTCACCCCTGCTTTCTTAGTTATAACCTTGCATTTGCCTGTTGTGTCGATGCGCAGGATATCGCCGTCCACGATGCCCCACATGTTGCCCTCTTTGTCTTCGAAGATTCGTGTCACTTTGTCGGATGGCAGCTGGCCGCCAGTCTGTGTGTAGTCGGTACAAACCAACTTTCCGTTCCGGAAATCCACATGGCGTATGCCGGCACCATGGTCGTACATCCAGATGCCCCGCCTGGTCATTACACATCGGCGGAACTGCTTGCGCTGTACTGCTTGTGAGCCTCCGTAGCTCTCAAAACGGCCGTTGTTGAGGTTGTAGCAGGTGTAGGTGAACATGGCTGTACGTATCCACAGCAGATGGTGCTCGTCGTCCAGATAGAGGTTTCCGATGTTGGCAGGTTCCTTGTCCGCTCCATATCCCAACTGCAGGAAATTGATAAAGCCATATCCGTCATAACGGCTTAGACCACTGATGGAACCCATCCAGAGAAATCCATAGTGGTCTTGTACCATGTCGTATACTTTGTTCGATGCCAGCCCGTCCTCAGTTGATACACGATAGCTGACATACTGTAGTTCTGCTGCCTGCAAGGTCGTTGCCAGCAAGATGCAGCAAGCGATAAGCAGTTTGTATAGATGCATAGATAGTGTAGGTTAGTAGTATTTTCTCGGCAAAAATACAAAAAAACTACAATATATCTGCATGTTTGTATGTATTTATCGCATTGTAAGTTTAATCTTTGCCGGTTTGATGCCGTCGGCAGTGGCTTTCAATGCCGTTTCGCCGCTTTCGGTGGCTGCGCGAAGTATGGCTGTGGCCGTGCCTTGGTAAAGATGAATGTGCTGTTGGGTGGCTATTTCGTCCGAACTCAAGTCGCCGTTGCCGACAGCGATAAGGCTTGCCTTTCCCGACATGTTGAGGCTGACATCGTGGCTGGCTGTGGGTACGCGCCTTCCCTTGCGGTCTACGGCGGTGATGCGTATGTGTTGCAAGTCCTCACCGTCTGCCTTCCAGTTGTCGTTGTCTGCCTCCAGCATCAGTGCTACGGCAGGTCCTGTGGTTTCGCTGCGGTGGCGTGCCACTACTTTTCCGTTGCGGTAGGCCACAGCCTCAATATAGCCTGGCTGGTACTCCACATCGCGCCAGATTATCTTGTTGCGGCTCTTGGGCGAGGCCGGATTTTTCTGTTTGCCCAGACTCTTTCCGTTTACAATCAGTTCCACCTCGTCGCCATTGGTGTAGGTGTACAACTTCAGGTGTTCGCCGGCAGTACGGTTCCAGTGGTCGCTGGTTTGGTCTATGCTGAACTTGATGCCGTTCCACACCTTGTTGTCGGCAGCCACATCGACAATGGCAAGTCGAACAATAGGCTCTTCAGGACGGAACATGCTACGGATGAGCCATGCCATAGGCTTGGGCTGGAGCGAAATGTCGAAAACACCGTCTCCGTAACCCTTCAGCGGCCATCCGCGGCTCTCTCCCAGATAGTCGATGGCACCCCAGTAAGCCAGACCGATAACCTTGTCAAGTTCCATTTCAAAGAAGTTGCCAGGCAACCCCGTCTCGTTGGCTTCGCTCTGGTAGAAGTTCATCCAGGGGAAACGCCGGCGGTCACCGGGGAAGTACATGTATCTGTAATTGTATGACTGTATGTCAGTGGTGCGTGCCAGCGGTGCAGGCACAGAGTCTGTATCGAGATCGCGGAAGCGTGGGTGCATGGCAACCGTGCAGAGTCGTGAAGCGTCGTAGCGTCGTAGCAATTCGCGCTGAAGCCGATATGCCGTCACGCCCCAGTCGTTATAGTCCATAGTGGATATCTGCTGCAGTTCATTGCCGAGGCTCCAAAGCACTACGCAGGGGTGGTTGCGGTCGCGCTTAACCCATTCAGTCACATCGTATTGCCAAAGGTCGCGCCACGGGCGTTTCCCTCCAGCGTATTGCTGTGTCCACTTGTCGTACAGCTCGTCTACCACGAGAATGCCCAGTTCATCGCACAGGCGATAGAGGTCTGTGCTGTACGGATTGTGCGATGTCCTGATGTGGTTGAACCCGAACTCCTTCATCAGACGCAGTTGTTTCTCAATGGCACGTGGATAGGCTGCAGCTCCCAGCATACCGAGTGTGTGGTGTACGGCATAACCTTTGAGAAGCGTCTTCTTGCCGTTGAGCTTCATACCGTATTCTGGTGAAAACTCAACAGTGCGTACACCAAAGCGGCTGCTGACACGGTCTATAGCGTGGCCCTGTTCGTCGTAAAGTGTGACCTCGGCTGTATAGAGGTAGGGTGTGTCAGGACTCCACAGATGTGCACTTGGCAGACAGAGTGTGTCCAACTCGTATTCGCGCAACCGCTGTTGACGGTAGTAGCGTGGTGTCTGCCTGCTCTCTGCCACCACCTTCCCTTGTTGGTCCATGATTTTTATGCCGACGTTCAGTTGCTTGGCTTTGCGGTCAGCATAGTATATCTCTGCTTTGATATTGACCCATTTGTTGTCTGTTGTGGTAATGTAGAGCGGATGGCGCCCAAAATAACGGTCGCGAGGAGTGGTAATGATTCTGACATCACGGTACAGGCCACCGCCTGTGTACCATCGTGAATTTTCAGGACCGCGGGTGTCGGCCTTTACCACAATGGTGTTTTCCTTCCCGTATCGCAGCAGACGGCTGATGTCTATGTCAAATCCCACATAGCCATAGTCGGTACCGCCTATAAGCGAGTCGTTCAACCATACCTCGCCAGTGAGCATGATACCCCCGAAGTCGAGCAGAACACGTCCGTTTTTCCAGTTGTTGTCGGGGATGAAACTCTTCTTGTACCAGCCTATGCCCATTTCCTTGAATCCGCGGGCTGAGAGGCGGCTTGCAATGTTGGCGGCCGCATCGTTGTTGTCGGCGTGTTCGTCCTTGGCAGGGGGTGTCCATGACTGTCCTATCTGAAAATCATGGGGGAGGTTCACAGTCTGCCATTGCTTTTGGCCGTCCATACGGAATTGCCATTCACGGTTTAGGTTGATGGTGTCGCGGGTCTGGGCCATTGATGCCATGCCCATCAAAAGGCATAACATGATGACGATAGTTTTCTTCATTGTATTTAAGTTTTTTAGTTATATCACTTTGACTCTGCAAATATACACATTTATTTTATATGTCACATTGTTGTATTTGTTCGTATCATGGTAATTCTGTACAATCGAACTGATATAAGGACGAAAGACGGCTTTGTACTATGGGATTTTTACATTACCTTTGTATCAAAAACTTAAAACCTATGAGAAAAACGATTCTTCTTTGTTGCCTGGCACTCGTTCCGAGTCTGCTATGGAGTGGTGAACCAGACGTAATCTGGTATGATGGCCACCGTCCGGTAAGCTATAGTCTGCCTAAACAGGCACCGCCCGTGCTCAAAGTGGCTGCACGGATGTTCAGCGATGACATGCAGGCAGTGACAGGAATGGTTGCCGAACAAACAGCCAGCGGTACCATCTGTGTAGCCATAGCCCCGAAAGAAGTAAAGCAGAAAGACGGTTTTAAAATACGCGTGAAAGGGCATCGCATACTGGTAACAGGCAACAATGGACGCGGGGCAGCCTATGGACTGTTGGAGATGTCGCGTATGGCAGGTGTGTCGCCGTGGATATGGTGGGGCGATGTCGTCCCGGAACATCGAGCAAAGTTGACCTTGCCTGTATCTTATCACACAGAACAGAGTCCGTCGGTGGAGTATCGCGGAATTTTCATCAACGACGAAGACTGGTCTACCCGCCCGTGGGCGAGCAAGAACTATGAACCGGGGCAGGATGGTCGGATAGGCGCACGCTCATACAGAAAAATATTCGAACTGCTGTTGCGCCTTCGGGCTAATGCCATGTGGCCCGCCATGCATGCGGGGACAACCGCTTTCTTTCAGGTGCCTGGCGCGAAAGAAATGGCCGACTCGTGTGGAATAGTCATCGGGAGCAGCCACTGCGAGCCTCTATTGCGCAACAACCTGGAAGAATGGAATGCGAGTGTCCGCGGCGAATACAACTATATTACGAACAGGAAACAGGTGCTCGATTACTGGGGGGAGAGACTTCAGGAAATGGGGAAAGGTGCCGATGCTATGTTTACTATAGGTATGCGCGGTATACACGACGGTTCTATGGCTGGCGTAAAGACCATGAAAGAGAAAACCGACGGTCTGCAACGTGTAATAGATGACCAGCAGCAGCTGCTGCGTAAGTACATCAATAAGCATGTGGAGGACATTACGCAGGTTTTTATACCATATAAAGAAGTGTTAGAAATATATAAGAACGGCCTTCGAATACCCGATACCGCCACCTTGTTATGGTGTGATGACAACTATGGGTACATTACGCACTATCCGGATGGCGAACAACAAAAACGCAGTGGCGGCAACGGAATCTACTATCACCTGAGTTACTGGGGGCGTCCACACGACCATCTGTGGCTGACCACGACCCAGCCTGGTCTCATTTATAACGAGATGAAACAGGCTTATGACCATGGAGCGCGCAAGATATGGCTGGCGAACGTACACGACCCCAAGGTGGCAGGTTATGAGCTGGAATTGTTCCTTGACATGGCATGGAACATAGGTGCCCTTTCTCCGCAGACATTAAGTGCACACCTCGGGCAGTGGCTTTGCCGCCAATTCGGTACCCAGGCAGGTCAGTTGCTGTTGCCGGCTATGGAGGAGTGGTACAGATTGTGTGCCATTCGCCGACCTGAATTTATGGGATGGACACAAGTGGAACTTGATAAAAAGAAGTATGAGCGTGGGCTTTCTCCTGTCACACGCACGGAAATGACGGTAAGAGAGGCAGACGAATACCTGGCAGCCTATGATGCCATTAGTCGAAAGGTGGCACAAGCAGCCCGTTATGTGAGACCGGAATTGGGGGATGCGTATTTTGCTGCCGTCCAATATCCAGTCTATGCCTCTGCGGCTATGGCACGCAAGATATTGAGCGACAGTTGTACTAGCCATCTGGCTTACAGGCAAATCCAGTCTATGACAGACGCCTACAACAAGATGCGGGACGGGAAATGGTCAGGATTGATGGATGACAACCCGCGACGCTTGCCTGTGTTCGGAGATGTGAGAGCTGCCCTGACGGAAGATAACGCCATAGTGCCGCCATTGCTGGTTATGAATGCATGCGACTACGCAAAAGCGTCAGATGATGCAAGGAGTATTCAACTGCTGGGGCACAGTAATCGGGCTGTAGAATTATCAAAGGGAGGTTCGCTGCATTATACTTTCCAAACAGCACATGAGGGGAAGGCCACCATACGTATGGCCTTTATCCCTACACACGACAACCGTTTCTCGGTGTCCGTTGACGGGGGAAAACCACAGGTGTACTCCTTGAAGGAGCCTTTCCGGTCGGAACGATGGAAACTGAATGTTCTGCGTGGACAAGCTGTGCGCACTTTGGAATGTAATCTTCCTGCGGGCAGCCATACGCTTGAGGTCCGGGCACTCGATGATCATATCATCTTCGACCAGTGGATGCTCGACAGTGTTGCAGACCGTAATTTCTATATATTTCCAATACAAAGTGCATTGAAGAAATGAAAAGGACCGTATTTCTGATGATTCTTATGGCTTGGGTAGTGGCATGCCCGGCACAGTTCTCCTCGCCGAAACGCTCCTATGTGGAATACCTTATAGCCCCCGATCATCTTGACCGTAACTATAACCTGGGAGAAGAGGCTCGGGTAAACATAGAGGCATACGCAGGTGGAATCCCCGTAGATGGCGTATGGGTTTACTATCGTACAGGGAAGGAACTGCTATTGCCCGAAAGAAAGGACTCTGTGCGTTTTGCCAATGGTCGTGCCGTGGTGCCTGTAGGTACTTTACGCGAACCGGGCTTTCTGGCTGCGGACATCTCGTTCAGTATTGAAGGAAAACACTATAAGGACTTGGTAAAGGTAGGCTTTGCGCCCTGGCAAATACGTACTTTCGCAACTATGCCCAAGGACTTCTTAAGTTTTTGGAAGAAAGCACTGAAAGAGGCAGAACGGATACCTATGCAACAAGAGGTGATTCCCATCAAACGACTCTCTACCGATAAGGTGGAGGTGTCGTTGGTATGTTTGACGGTAGGTAAAAATGGACGTAAAATGTATGGGTACATGTCGAAACCGCGAGACGGAAAGAAACATCCCGTATTGTTCAATCCACCTGGTGCCGGATCAAAAAAAATAGTCCCCAACAACTACTATGCAGAACATGGTTTTATCTCTATCACGACAGAGATTCACGGACTAAACCCCGAATGGTCTGACAATGTATATGATGCCATTCGTGGAAAGCAGACCCAAAACTATAATACCCGTAACATAGAGGACCGCAATTCCTTTTATTATAAAGATGTATACACTGGATGTTGCAGGTTTATAGATTTCCTGTGCTCCCTGCCCGACTGGGACGGCCGCAATGTAGGTGTAACGGGCGGTAGTCAGGGTGGTGCATTGACTATCGTTACTGCTGCACTCCGTGCTGACCGTATCACGTTCCTTGCACCTTTTTATCCTGCCTTGTGCGACCTGACAGGCTTTCTGCACCAACGTGCAGGAGGATGGCCCCGTTATTTCTCTAAATACAAACAGGCCAGACAACTTCAGGCAGACAAACGAATCGTGGACAATCTGCAATATTTTGATGTGGTAAACTTTGCCCGTATACTAAAGGCTCCCGGTTTCTATTCTTTCGGGTATAATGATGATACCTGCTCGCCTACTTCCGTATTCTCTATGTTGGCAGAAGTGACCGCCCCCAAGACAATCGAAATAACACCTACCAGTGGCCATTGGCGTTTCACACAGACCAATGAACGGTGTATGGAATGGATGCTGAAACAAGTGACAGAACAATAGAAAAGTTGCAGTGCTGGCAGATGTAATACTGGCGTGTTACCTGCGAGGCAAAGTGTTTCTCCTGTAAATACTTGGTTTGCCAGGCCTATGCTGCTAGTATTTGTACAAAAAAACCGACAAACGAACAATAAACTCTGCATACAATAAATAGTGAGGACTAATTTTGCAGGCGAAACATATAACCTAAACAATAAGAAGAATTATGAGTAACAGTAAGAAGCCAATCAGGAACAAGATGCTTCCTGCAGCCCTTGGTGCGCTTTGCTTGTTGCCAGCCCCGTGGCAGTCGCAAGGAACAGCCCGTGCCGCGGTATGCAATGTGCAGCAGCAGGGGGTAATTACCGGTAAGGTAGTCGACTCACAGGGGGAGGCCGTGATAGGTGCCAGTGTCGTTGTGGCAGGAGGCAATGCCTCTACTGGTACAGTGACAGACCTTGACGGTGTGTTTAAGCTGAAAGTAAAACCAGGTGCCAAGCTCAACATCTCGTACATAGGCTATGAGAAAGTTACCGTGACGGCAAAGGAAGGTATGACCGTAACCATGAAAGAAAGCAGCACCACCCTGCAGGGCGTAGCGGTGGTGGCTTATGGTGTGCAGAAGAAAGTGACTGTGACAGGTGCTATCAGCAGTGTCAAGGCGGAAGATTTGACACGTACGTCGGTCAGTGCTGTAAGCAATGTGCTGGCAGGACAGATGACAGGTGTGTCGTCTGTCCAGACATCAGGCGAACCAGGCGCAGACGCTGCAACTATCTATCTGCGCGGTAAGGCAACATTCGAGGCAGACAACGCCACTCCGCTCATCCAAGTGGATGGTGTGGAGCGATCAATGGATGATATCGATCCAGAGGAAATAGAGAGTGTTACAGTGCTGAAAGATGCATCGGCGACGGCTGTGTTCGGTGTGCGGGGCGCAAATGGTGTCATCCTTATTACCACCAAACGTGGTAAGGAAGGAAAGGCGAAGATAAATTTCTCTACTTCATTCTCCGCACTTACGCCTACCAGCCTGATAGAACAAGCGAACAGCTATGAGTATGTTACCTTTTATAATCAGATGCAAGACAATGACGGTAAAGCACACATGTTCAGTGATGAACTGGTTAAAAAATTCAAAGACGGTGATGAGCCTATCCGTTTTCCCAGTACGTGTTGGTCGGATTATATAATGAAGAAGTGTACACTGCAAACGCAGCATAATGTGAGTATCTCTGGCGGAACCAAGGCTGCCCGTTATTTCGTGTCTGCAGGTTATTACTCGCAAGGTGGTCTGTTCAAAGACTTCGGACTACCTTACGACTACACCTACCAATACCGCCGTTTTAACTATCGTGCCAATCTGGACTTGGATGTAACGAAGACTACAACTTTGTCGTTGAGTATTGCCGGTAGCAAGGCCAACAAGGCAAGACCCTATGCAGGGTCAGGCGGCTCGGGCGACCTTATCAAGCAAATTTACTATGCTACGCCTTTCTCCAGCCCGGGTATAATCGATGGTAAACTGGTAAAAGCGTCAACAGAATATTCAGACTTGACGCTGCCGTTTGTCGATGGAACAGCATTGGCTTACTATGGGTCGGGATTCCGTCACACCAGTAACAACAAACTCTCGGTAGACCTGGAACTGAAACAGAAAATGGACTTTTTGACAAAGGGCTTGTCCTGGCGTATCAAAGGGTCGTACAACAGTAGCTATTCTTCTGAGAAACGTGGTGACGGGGAGGTGGCTACCTACTACCCCTTCAAACAAAAAGACGGCACTATCAAGTATCGTAGGACAGGACGGACTACCGACCCGAGCTATTCACTCTCTACTGGCAAGGCACGTAACTGGTACTTTGAGACAGCGTTCAATTGGAACCGTTCCTTCGGACTCCATTCGTTGAGTGCACTGGTACTCTACAACCAAAGCAAGATTTACTATCCGGCAACCTATTCCGACGTGCCGCGCGGATACGTAGGACTTGTTGGGCGTGTAACTTATGACTGGAGCTCACGCTATATGGCTGAATTCAATATAGGTTACAACGGTTCGGAAAATTTCCATCCAGACAAGCGTTTTGCCGCATTCCCTGCAGCTTCCGTGGGATGGATAGCCAGCGAAGAAAAGTTCTTCAAGCCGTTGACCAAGGTGGTGAACTATCTGAAAGTACGTGCCTCTTGGGGTCTTGTAGGTAACGACAAGATTGGCGGCAGCCGCTTCATGTATACTCCAGACCCATACATTGTCAACAATGGAAGCTATGTCGGTAGGGAAGGATATGCTTACAACTTCGGTATCGAGAATGCACAGGCTTACCGTGGCGCTTACCTGCAGGCAATGAACAACCCTGATGTAACCTGGGAGACTTCGTTCAAACAAGACTATGGAGTAGACATCAACTTCCTGGACAGTCGCTTGCGTGCTGTCTTCGACTACTATCATGAGCATCGTAAGAATATCCTTCTGCAGGATGGCACTACACCTGCGGTTGTCGGTTTCGGCAAAACCCTCCCTTACTCCAATCTGGGTGTGGTGAACAGCTGGGGTTATGAGGTGTCGCTGAAGTGGCAGGACAAGATAGGAAAGAATGTGCGTTACTGGGCTGGGGTCAACTTGTCTTACAACCAGAATGAGATTGTAGACCGGCGTGAGGCTCCACAACTCAACGAGTATCAGTACATGAAAGGTCACCGTATTGGCTCGCGCCTGATGTACAAGTTCTATGGTTTCTATTACGAAGGTATGGAAGAACAGTATGAAAAGGATTTCGGCGATAAATTCCCGACGCAGTTGGTAAAGGATCTTAAACGTGGTGATGCAGTATATGTAGACCTGAACCATGACGGCGTGATAGACAAGACCGATATGAGCTACTCTTACGGACATACTGACGATCCCGAGTATACCCTCGGTATAAATGCCGGCTTCTCATGGAAGAATTTTACGCTGAACATGCAGTGGACTGCAGCATGGAATGTAACCCGTATGCTGGAAGGTTCTTTCCGCTATCCGTTCTACAGCAGTAGTGACAAAAAACACGGTGGTCTGTTGAAGTACATCTACGATCATTCCTGGAGTGATGATAACCCGGACAGTAACGCTGAGTATCCACGTGTGTCAATGGAGAACTATGACAACAACTATGCCACTTCGACACTCTACGAGAAAGATGCCAAGTACCTGCGCCTGAAGACGCTCCAGTTGACTTACGACTTCCAGTTTAAATGGATGAAGAAAGTGGGTCTCAATAAGCTGCAGCTTGGTCTGAGCGGTTATAACTTGCTTACTTTCACTCCATATATCTGGGGCGACCCGGAGGCGCGTAATGGTAACAGTCCGTCGTATCCTCTTCAACGTACATATACGGCAAGTCTGAAATTTGGATTCTAAAAACAAGTACAACGATGAAAAGACACTTTCATATATTATCTGTACTGGTGATGGCCATTTCCTTAATGGCCTGCACCGACGACGTGAAGTTTGGCAATGCCTTCCTGGACAAGGCCCCTGGTGGAAGCGTGACGCAGGATACGGTATTTTCCAAAGCGGAATATACACGCCAGTTTTTGGCAAGTATCTACAGCCGTCAGTACTATGGGCTGACAATAGGAAATAACGATGCTTATGCTACATCTGCCAGTGGATGGAACGGAAAACTGGAGGCCCTGACCGATTGCTGGCAGTTGCATTTCACGGATGGCAAGCCCTATCGGTATTATTATTCTGGCACACTGACTGCAAATGACATCAATATGTTCGACATTGCCTCTGAATATATTTGGCAGTGTGTACGCTGGTCATACCTATTGCTGGAGAATATTGATAAGGTGCCTGATATGTCTGATGAAGAGAAAAACCGGATAAAGGCAGAGGCCAAGTGCCTTATAGCCGTACGCTATTTTGATGCTTTCCAAAACTATGGCGGACTACCTATTATAAAAAGTTCATTCTCTTCCACTCAGACAACCTTTGAATTGCCTCGTGCTACTGCCGAAGAAACAGTAAACTTCATGGTAGGCTTACTTGACGAAGCTATAGCAACGGAAGATTTTCCTTGGGCATATACAGGCAGTGACGCCGATACAGAGACGGGACACTGGACCAAGGCTGGAGCCATGGCGCTGAAGTGCCGTATCTTGGCTTTTGCCGCATCTCCTATCTTCAATTCTGACGAGGGATTTTATGGCGGAACGTCAGAGGCAGAACAACAGCATCTGGTATGGTATGGCGGTTATAAGCCTGAATACTGGCAGAAGCTGAAGACTGCATGTGAGGATTTCTTTAAGATGTTGGCACAGAAAGGCCACTATCAGTTGGTACAGGCAGAGGGAACCCGGCCGGAAGATTATAGACTGGCATTCCGTAAGGCTTATTTTGAACAGGAGAGTCCTGAGGTGCTTCACTCTGTCCGTATAACGTCAAAGAGTGTGAATGGTTCGGATTACAACTGGTTCTACTGGCTTCGCCTGGGCCGTAACTCCTATAATCCTACACAGGAATACATCGAGATGTTCCCATGGAGAGACGGTACACCGTTCAATTGGGATGAAACGCAGGCCCAAGGCAAACTTGACGAAATGTTTCTCAAAGGTGATACTGCGAGGAACAAACGTGGGCATTTGGTCAATGTTGTACTTACTCGTGACCCGCGACTCTATGAAACATGTAGTGTAAACGGTATGAGAAAGAGTTTGGACTGGACTACAGCCACGATGAAAGGCAATATCTACGAGATGTGGGTAGGAGGGAATGATGCGCATCTCAACAGCCTGAACGAAACAAACAAGTTTGCTACCGGATACTTTATTATGAAATATTCTTTGGGTGATTCGGATCAAACCGACGCAAACCCAGATATCTCCGGTCATAACTTCCAGTGGGTAACGTTGAGGCTTTCGGAACTTTATCTGCTTTATGCAGAGGCTCTTATTCAGGCAGACAACAATCTTACGAAGGCTATCGAGCAGATTGATGTAGTGCGGAGCAGAGTAGGTATGCGTGGTCTGGCAGAATGTAATCCTAGCAAGAACCTTACTGTCAATAAGGAGGCTCTGCTCGATGAACTGTTGCGTGAAAGAGCCTGTGAATTAGGTTTTGAAGGCATTCGCTGGATGGATATTGTACGTTATAAACTGGGAAAAGTACTCGAAAAGCCTCTCCACGGACTGCTTATCTATAGACAGACCCTTAAGAACGGTACATGGGTAGATGACCAGTCAGTATGGACAGGAACAGGCGAACGGCGTTATCCGCAACCCACGCACTTCCGTTATGAAAAATTCCAGTTGGTTAACCGTGAACGTGTATGGTGGGCGAGGGGCTTCGATCCGAAATGGTATCTGCAGCCTTTCCGACAGACGGAAATCAACAAGAACTATGGTTTAATACAAAATCCAGGATGGTAAGATTATGAAAAAGAAAAATATCATAGCACTGACCGTGCTGGCAGGGACATACCTGCCAGCCGAGGCGCAGAGCGACAGCATCATGTTTGACCGTGCTCAGTCGACAGCTTCCGTGTCGGTTATTTCTGCCAAACATATCGGTCACCGCAGTGCCAAGGATATCGGCAACGACATTGTAGGACAGGGCTTGGGACTCATCAGTAAGCAAGCTTCCGGAAATTACGCATCGGCCAATCCCACGTTTTATGTACGAGGACTTCAAAGTTTGAGTTCCTCGACGCCGCTTGTCCTCGTAGACGGAATAGAACGCGACATCAAGAATGTGGCTGCAGAAGAAGTGGAGGAAGTGAAAATTCTGAAAGATGCCGCTGCCGTAGCTCTTTACGGCTACAAGGGCGTCAATGGAGTAGTGCTTGTCACCACCAAGCGTGGACAATACAATAGCAAGAGCGTCACTGTAACCTACGACCACATCATCAACTTTATGCGGCGTAAACCTAAATTCGTCGACGCATATACATATGCACAGGCAGTTAATGAGGCTCGTGGATATGAAAAGTTAGACGCTGCATACGGGCCAGAGGCTCTTGCTGCCTTCAGGGACGGTACATATCCGTACAATTATCCCAATGTAGACTGGGTAGGTGAAACCTTCCGCAATACGGGGGTGAACAATCGCATCAATGTCGAGTTTAGGGGCGGTAGCAGCAAGTTCCGTTATTTTACCTTATTGAACTTGCTTTCAGATAAAGGCTTCGTCAAGAATACTGACATGAATGACGGCTATTCTACCCAGAACAAATATGTGAAGGGTAATGTGCGCATGAATCTCGATGCCGACTTGACACCAACTACCAAGATGCAGGTCAATGTGTTGGGCGTGTTGGCAGAGTCGAGCCGCCCGGGGTCGTCAGTAAATTTGTGGGATCTGGTTTATACTGTGCCTTCTGCAGCTTTCCCCATAAGTTCAGAGGATGATGTGTGGGGCGGAAATGCAACATGGAGCGGCTATAAAAACCCTGTGGCACAGGCGCAAGGTGCAGCCTATGCCAAGAATCATACACGTAGCCTGTTTGCTGACATAACCTTGAAGCAGGACCTCGGTTCCATAACGCAAGGCCTGGGACTGACTGGGCGTATTGCCTATGACAATACTGCCAATATCTACGAGAACCACAGCCGTACTTATATATATGGTATGGATATCCCTACATCATGGCAGAACGGACAACTGATAACCACACGCTATGGTGGTGGTGAAGTCTCGGAAATGGGAACTTCCGCCACAACCAACGACTATGCCCATCTCTTCCATTTTAATGTCGGGGTAGACTATAAACGCTCTTTTGGATGTCATGACCTCTACTCGCAATTGCGTTGGGACTATGAGAACCACGAGACATATGGTACGAACAGTACTTTGTATCGGCAGGACTACAGTCTCTATACCCACTATGCCTATAACAAACGCTATTTGGCAGACTTGGCACTCGTGGTGTCAGGGTCTAACCGTTTGGCACCCGGGCACAAGTGGTCTTTCTCGCCTACGCTCTCTTTGGGGTGGGTGTTGTCTGAAGAGAATTTCCTTAAAGGAAACAAGATTGTTAATTTCCTGAAGCTGCGGGCCTCAGCCGGTATAATCAATGCGGATTATTTGCCAGAGAATACGTGGACATACTATCTGCAGTCTTACAATCCAACCTCCAGCAGCTATATGTTTACCAATACATATTCTGCGGGCGGTATAGAAGTTGGTACGACCCTCGGACGTATGGCAACCACTTCGCCTGGACACGAGAAAGCCTATAAATACAATGTCGGCATCGATGGCACATTCTTTGGCGGTCTTGACATGACACTCGATTTGTATAAGCAGCACCGCACGGACATCTGGGTGTCATCTGACGGAAAGTATACAGATATTGTCGGATTTTCAAAGCCTTACGAGAATGCTGGTGTAGTGAATAGCTGGGGCGTCGAACTGGGCTTGGACTATAGTAAAAACATTGGTAAGGTAGACTTCAATGTGGGTGGTAATCTGAACTACAACCGCAGTAAAGTGAAGGAAAAGCTGGAACAGCCGAGGCTCTATGCGAATAGGGTAGAAACCGGTCACTCACTTAACCAGACCTTCGGACTGATAGCTTTGGGTTTCTTCAAGGACGAGGCGGATATAGCCAATAGTCCTACACAGACATTCTCTACGGTGCGTCCCGGTGATGTGAAATATCTTGACGTGAACGGTGACGGTGTCATAGATGCCAATGACAATACCGCTATCGGCTATAATACCGTCTGCCCGGAACTGTTCTATAATTTCCATTTCAGTGCAGAATGGAAAGGACTCGGAATCTATGCCATGTTGCAGGGGGTTGGACGCTACTCGGCTTTGCTCACTACAAAGGGTATGTTCAAGCCGCTTATCGACAATACCACGTTGTCGTGCGAGTACTACGACAACCGGTGGACTCCCGACAACCAAAATGCGAAATATCCGAGACTCAGTTCGGAAAGCAATGTGAACAATTATCAGACCTCCACGCTCTGGCTTGCCGACCGTAGCTATCTGAAACTGCGCGACCTGGAAATATACTACCGACTGCCTAAGAAACTGTTGGAGAAAACCAAGTTTGTCAGTGCTGCCAAGATATATGTGAGAGGAACCGACCTGTTTACCCTTGACCACATCAAAGTGGTGGATCCTGAAAATTATGGTGCCACGAATCCGATGACAACCAGTGTGGTGGCAGGCTTATCTGTAACATTCTAAATCAAGAAATCATGATGACAAAAATAAAAAGTATTCTCGTTGCCGGTGTACTTTGCTGCTGTATGGCTTCGATATTCTCTTCATGTTCAGAACAGATGAACTACGAAGAGTATAGCGTCTATACAAAGAAAGATATAGAAGGCGACTTCGAGTATGTGGGTGGCCTCATGTCTACCATCTACCGTCAATTGGACTATGACTACGGACAGGATTACAATGGGGCAATGTTGGCTTCGGCTACAGACGAGGCAGAATATGCCTATAGCGGCAATACCATAGCCAACTACTATAATGGCGCATGGAGCGCATCGAACCCGATGAGTTCAGTATGGACCAGTGCCTATAAGGGTATCAGCTACTGTAATCTTGTACTCGATGAATTTCAAGGCCTGAATTTCCCAGAGTTTGAAATCAATCTTGACTATGACAAACAGATGCACCGCTATCACAACTATCAGTTTGAGGCGCGCTGGGCACGTGCTTATTTCTACTTCTTGTTGCTGAGACAGTATGGCGGTGTGCCTCTTGTAACACGTAATATTACGGCAGAGGAATCGAGCAGGTTGAGCCGTAATACGGCAGATGAGGTATTCCAGTTCATAGAGAGTGAGTGTGATGCTATTAAAGACAGCATCATAGAGAACTACACAACGGATGAAACAGTGGTTCAGAATCCCGAGACGGGACGTGCTGACAAGTTGGCTGTGCTTGCGCTGAAGGCTCGTGCTGCCCTCTATCATGCAAGTCCGCTTTTCAATCCTGGCAATGACAGAGACTTATGGCTGAAAGCAGCACAGGCACAGGTGGATCTGCTGGGTGAAGCCGCTTCACAAGGCAAAGACTTGGCAATTTCTTATTCGGGTTTGTGGGCTACAGACAACTATAAAAATTCTGATGCTTGTGCAGAGATAATCCTGGGCCGACGCGTGGGTAGTGTCAATACGCCAGAAAGCTACAATTTCCCGGTGGGAATAGAGGGCGGAAAGGGCGGCAACTGCCCCACGCAGAATCTTGTAGACGCTTATGAGGAAGGTGACGAACGTTTTGAAGCGACCATAGCCAAGAATGGTGATACAGGATGGCCAGCCAAAAACAGCAAGCCCCTTGAAACGTACTATGGTGGTATCAACGGTCAACCGCTGAGTGGTGGAACCCCTACCGGTTATTATCTGAAGAAACTTTGCCATGGCTCCATCAGCCTTGCTGCCAACAGCAAACTGAAGAACGACTATCATACCTATACGCTGTTCAGACTCGGTGAATTCTGGCTGAATTATGCGGAGGCTGTATTCAGATATTTGGGAAATGCCGATGCTACTACATATGAATTTCCTTTATCTGCTACTTATGCGCTCAACAAGACGCGTCTGCGTGCCGGTCTGGAAGCTCTTCCGGAAGGCCTGTCTAATGATGAGTTCTGGAATAAATACAAGAATGAGCGTATGGTAGAACTAGCTTTCGAAGGACATCGTTTTTGGGATGTACGCCGTTGGAAAGAAGCCGACAAATATTTCACGGCAATAACCGAACTCAAGCAAACACTTCAGTCTGACGGCTCTATCAGGGCTGAACGGATTACAGTCCATCGGCAGTGGGATGACAAAATGTATTTCTATCCCATACCGCAGACAGAACGTATGAAGAACCACAATCTTGAACAAAATCCCGGATGGTAATGAAAAATGTATTTATAACTGCTATAACTGGTGCCCTCTGTTCTGTCTGTATGTCAGTAGAGGCGCAGGTATTTGACATGACAAAGACACAGCCTGTCTATACAGACTCAATAGGTTATGGTTATGATGTCATCCCTGCGCCGAAGGCAGATGGCAAGGCTCCGTTTTATTTCTCGGTAAAGGTTCCTGACGGAAACTATAAAGTAACGGTTACGTTAGGTTCTAAAAAGCGAGCAGGCCAAACGGTAGTTCGTGCAGAGTCGCGCCGCCTGTTTGTGGAGAATGCCTGTACGGAGAAGGGTGATTTCAAGACCTATTCGTTTATTGTAAACAAACGTTCTCCGCAGATAGACAAGAAACATGCAGTCAAAGTGAAACCACGCGAACTGGGATATATGAATTGGGACGACAGGTTGACATTGGAGTTCAATGGATCTTCTCCTGCAGTCAAGTCTATTGCCATAACCCCAGACACGACGGCCACCACAATATGGCTTTGTGGTAATTCTACGGTCGTTGACCAGAATACAGAACCGTATGCATCGTGGGGACAGATGATTCCCCGTTGGTTTGATGAACATGTAGCCATCGCCAACCATGCAGAGAGTGGATTGACGGCTGGGTCGTTTCTTGCCCAAAAACGCCTTGACAAAATACTTAGCGGCATGAAGCCTGGCGACTTTGTGCTTTGTGAATTTGGCCATAATGACCAAAAGGAGCATCGCCCCGGCGACGGAGCTTGGTATAACTTCAGTCGTAACCTCAAGGTCTTTGTAGACCGTGTGAGAGAGGCTGGAGGAAATATCATATTTGTAACTCCTACCCAAAGACGACGTTTCGACAACGCCCAAAAGCATATAGTGGAGAGTCATGGAGAATATCCGGATGTGATGCGAGCTGTAGCTCGGCGTGAAGGAGTGCCTGTCATAGAACTGCATGACATGACACGTACATTTTTCGAAACTTTAGGCTTTGAAGATAGCAAGCGTGCCTTGGTTCATTATCCTGCAGGTACATTCCCCAAGCAAACCAAGGATTTGGCAGACAATACTCACTTCAACCCCTATGGTGCTTACGAGGTCGCCAAGATGGTTGTGAGCGGAATGAAACAGTTGAAGTTGCCGTTCGTAACCTATCTGCGTGCAGACTTCAACGGTTTCAATCCCGCTATGCCTGATGCCCCAGATTCTTTCAAGTGGTATCCGTCGGCAAAAAGCGATGTCACCAAGCCTGATGGAAATTAAACGGTAATATATAACATTAATACGAAACACAATGGAATGAACATGGAGATGGTTTGGCAAGAAGGACAAGCTCGGACAGGTTCAGGGCATTATGCTGCCGTTGACAGTGAATTGGGCATAGAATACAAACAACCTGGATTTTTTGACTAAAACAATGAAACTGACAGATATTTTAAAGGACGGCTTTGATGCCGTAGAATGGGAACGTAAAGGTTATGAACTTCCTAAGTTTGATATAGAGGCAGTGCGCAAAAAGACAGCCCAGTCACCCGCATGGGTGCATTTTGGCGGTGGTAACATTTTTCGTGCATTTCCTGCAGCCATCCTTAATGATGCACTGAATACGGGTCGTTATGATCGTGGAGTCATTGTGGCTGAAACCTTCGACTATGAGGTGATAGACAAGGCTTACGTGCCTTATGATAACCTTTCGTTGCTTGTTTCTTTACAATCGGACGGTAATGTCGGAAAGAAGGTAATAGCCAGTGTGACCGAAGCATTAAAAGCCGACCCGCAGTTCTCTGACTGGCAACGGTTGGTTGAAATCTTCCGTAATCCGAGCCTTCAGATGATTTCCTTTACGATTACAGAGAAAGGATATGGTTACAACGATGCCGACCTGTCGCATGGACTGGCTCCTGTATTTGCCATGGGTAAGGTTACGGCCTTGCTTTTCGAACGTTGGCAGGCAGGTCAATTTCCGTTGACCGTGCAGTCTATGGACAACTGCTCTCACAATGGCGATAAGGTAAAGGCTGGTATTATGGCTTATGCTGAGCGTTGGGTAAAGGATGGGCTCGTTCCGCAAGCATTCCTCGGCTATTTGAGGGATGAGACCAAAATCACGTTCCCTTGGTCTATGATAGACAAAATTACACCTCGCCCTCATGAGAAGGTGAAAGAACTGTTGGCTCAGGACTGTTTTGAAGACAATAACTATATAGAGACAGAGAAACATACGTTCACAGCCCCGTTTGTGAATGCTGAGGAAGTGCAGTACCTTGTTATAGAAGATCATTATACCAACGGCCGTCCTCCTCTCAATTTGGGAGGTGCGCTTTATACTAGTCGTGAAACCGTTGACAAGGTTGAGACAATGAAGGTAACTACGTGCCTTAATCCGTTGCACACGGCCATGAGTATTTACGGCTGTATGTTGGGCTATACGCTCATTAGCGCAGAGATGAAGGATGATGACCTGAGATCGTTTGTCCAGAAGTTGGGTTATATAGAAGCCATGCCTGTCGTAACCGATCCAGGTGTGCTGAATCCGTATGAGTTTATCGGCGCTGTCATTAACCGCCGTTTACCCAATCCTTTCATGCCCGATGCACCACAGCGCATAGCTACTGACACATCTCAGAAGTTGCCCATCCGTTTTGGTGAGACTATCAAGAAATATATCGCCCGTGGATTGGACATGTCAAACCTTGTACTGATACCTTTGACGTTGGCTGGTTATGCCCGTTATCTTAAGGGGGTAAAGGATGATGGCACACCCTTTGAACTGTCTCCTGATCCTATGCTGGCAGAGTTACAGGCCATTGTTGCACCTCTTGAAATAGGAAAGCCTGAACAAGATTGGAGTCTATTGAAGAAATTCTATAGTAGAGAAGATATCTTTGGACTTGATCTCTACGAAGCTGGTCTCGGTCTGCAGATAGAAGGAATGGTAAAGGAACTGTATGCTGGCAACGGTGCTGTCAGAAAGACGCTGCACAGGTATGTCAGTGTAAGATGATAGTTGTAACTTCAGTATAAAATGTGTAAGGAACTCTCGGTGTGCTTGTCGCAACGGGAATTCCTTTTTTTGTTATTTCAATCCGTCGGCATCGCCTGTAGTCTTCAGTCCGTTGCTCTTCTCACGGGGCGTGATGTTCACGTCCTTGGCCACGGTGTTTTCAATCACGTCGGTCTTGAACGCCATCTTCTTGTCGGTGCAGCGGATGTTCTCGAAGGTGAAGTCCACCAAGCGATACTTGTCGCTCTTGCCCACGTCGAAGAAGTTGTCGCAGTCCATACGGATGTTCTTCATCGTGATGTTGTTGCACTGGCTCAGGGGCATGTCCTTGCGGTCACCGGGCTTGAAGAACTGGGTCCAGGGGCGAACTACGAGGAAACTGCCCGTGGTGCCCTCGATGTTGTCCACCGTCACATACTCATAGTGCTGCGGTGTGTCGGGGCGCATCTTCAGCCAGAGCACGCGCTGGGCGTTGCCCACCTTGATGTTGCGGAGCACGATGTTGCGGTCGTTCACGCTCTCGCTGCCAAGAGTCAGACAGCCGTGTACTCGGCCGTATTCGCAGTTTTGGATGAGCACGTTGTAGACAGGTCCGTTCTCCGGGGTTTGGTCTGCCCATGTTCCCTTGCCGCCCTTGATGGCGATGGCATCGTCGTTCACGCTCATGTGGCATCCTTCCACCAGCACATCGTGGCACACGTCGATGTCGATGGCATCGCTGCTGGGGGCTTTGATGCCACTGGTGGGGGCGAAGATGGTGCAGCCCAGGAAGCGCACGTGGTCGCAACGGTAGATGTGGTTGGTCCAGAAAGGACTGTTCTGGATGTGTACATCCTGCAGGGTCACGTTGCTGGAGTTGGAGATGTAGACGAGGCGTGGGCGCTGGGCATCCTTGTTGGTACACTGTCGGTTCCATGTGCGACGAATCCAGAACTCCTCCCAGTAGTGGCGGCCGTTGCCGTCGATGGTTCCCTTGCCGGCGATGGTGAAACCGTCGCAATGGTCGGCATTGATGAAGGCGGAGAAGTACTTGCAGGTCTCTCCCTCGATGCGAGTCTCCAAGACGGGGAAGTTGGCGATGCGGTCGCTGCCCTTCAGTTTTCCGCCCTCCTCCAGATAGAGGTGGGTCTTGGGCT
Source organism: Oscillospiraceae bacterium (assembly GCA_963624905.1). Classification (GTDB taxonomy): domain Bacteria; phylum Bacteroidota; class Bacteroidia; order Bacteroidales; family Bacteroidaceae; genus Prevotella. Next base: position 4,419 of record CAVFRG010000029.1, on the reverse strand, counting down.
TGAAGAAGAGGGCTCCGCTCTGGTAGGTTCCGGCGGGGACGACGATGACTCCGCCGCCTTCCTGTGCCGCCTTGTCGATGACGGCCTGTATGGCCTTGGTCTGAATCAAAGAGCTGTCGTTCTTCACACCATAGTCGGTGATGACATACTTCTTGCCGAGCGTGTCGACATTTACTTTCTGTGCATTGCAGAACCAGGCGTCCATCTTGGTGCCGTCGGGCCAAAGCTCAGTCTGTGCCTTCTTGGCTTTCTTCTGTTTCTTGGCCGCGTCTGCTCCCGATGGCGCGAGCGCCATCAGGCAAGCCAAAATCCAAATATATTTCTTCATGTCTTTGTCTTAGTCTTTTTTCTCTTTTCCCATTTTACTTTTTTACCTTTAAAAGCTTGTAGTATTCTACTGCACCCAGCAGGAGGCATCCTGTGCCGTAGTCCTCGAAGTCGGGAACGGAGGTGAAGGTAACGGGCTGTCCGGCAGAGGGCTCTTTGCCTGTACCCTGGTTGTATCCGATGAAGCCGTCCTCATGCACTGAGGCTGCCAGTGCCTTCCATGCCTTGTCCATTGCCTTCTGGTATGTGGCCTTGGGCAGGATGCCCTGCTGCACGCCCCATGCCATACCGTAGAGGAAGAGACCTGTGCCCGTCATCTCGGGACCGCCGTAGTTGGCGGGGCACACGAGGCTCACGTTCCAGTAACCGTCTTCGCGCTGGCATTTCAGAATGGCCTGGCTCATGGAGATGAAATCCTTCTTGAGATACAGGTAGTTCTTGTCGGTCTTGGGAAGGGTCTGCATCACGCGCACCAAGGCGGCATACACCCATCCGTTGCCACGGCTCCAGTAGCAGTTGCTGCCGTCCTTCTCCTTGTAGGGCGGCACATAGTCCTTGTCTCTCCACCAAAGTCCCTCCTTCTTGTTGAAGAGTCCGCCGGCCAGGGTGTCGCGGCTCCACTTGTAGGAGTTCATTGCATAGTCGAGATACTTCTTCTCGCCAGTAATCTTGGCATACTTGGCGTAGACGGGCATGGCCATCTGGATGGCGTCGATCCAAGTCCAGTATGACACACGGTTGGTGCCCATCTGGTGGTCGAGGTTCTCCTTTAGCTTGCTGATGTCCTTCTTGCCGCCGGTCTGCACGTAGCGGTCAAGATAGGTCTGCTGGCAGCACTGGTTGTCGGCATCGGTGTCGTTCACGTTATTGCGAGCCGTCCACTTGTGGTAGTCGGCCCACTGGTCGGTGTAGTCGAGGTAGCGCTGCTGCGGGTCTATCTCGTAGAGAGCCATCAGCCCCTCGTAATACACGGCGCGGGTCCAGAGATTGCTTGTGCGTTTCTTCTTCACATAGGTGTCGATGGTGGGGTCGCTATACTTTGTCATGAAGTAGTTGTTGGTGCGATGGGCCACCTCCAGGATTTCGTCCTGCAATGCGCTTTGGGCCGACATGGAGGTCAAACCGATGAATGCGCAAACGGCAGTTAGGGTCAGTTTCTTCATTTGTCTATTTGATTTCTGTTAATGTTACATGACTGTTGAGGCCGCTGGGCACTGGGCTCCAGTCTGCGTAGGTGGTCTTCTTGTAGTTGATGTCCACCACGTTGATTTCCTTCATCTTGCGCCACTTCACGCCTTGGTGGTCCAGCTCGGCGATGCGGTTGGCAGGCAGGTTGGTCACCTCGATGCGCAGGGTGTTCTTTCCCTTTACGAGTGCATCCTTGCAGTTGAGGATGTAGGGCACAGCCCAGACACAACCGATGTACTTGCCGTTGATGTAGACGCGGGCACTCTCGCGTACATCGCCCAGGTCGATGGCCCATTGCTTCTTGGCATCGTCCTTGGCCAACTTGAAGGTGGTTTCGTAAACACCTGTTCCCATCGTCACCTTGGTCTTCTCGTCAAGATTCTCCCAGGTCTTCAAACCTTGCAACTGATAAGTCTTGCCCACTTGTGGCTGTTCTTCCGTAAAAGAGAGAGTCCACTTGTTGGCGGTAAGGTCGATGGTGCTTCCTTTTTCAATGGGTTGTTGGCAAGGAGCGGCATTGACAATCTCCTTTCCGACATTCCATTCGCTTACAGGTTTGTTGGAGCAAATCAAGATGCGGCTCTCTCCGCTTGCCAGACTGATGATAAGACCATTCTCGTTGAATGTTGCCTTGTTGTATTCTCCAGTCATGGGGTTATACCATATGCCGTACTTCTCAGCCGTTGCTAACGGAATGTTGCTTTGGATATCCATATCGGTAAGATTGGCTATAAAGTAATGGTGTCCGATGGCATTGCTTCGACGAATCATCTTCAGTCCGACAGCCATCTTGAGCATCTCGGGTTGGGCGGCCTGTGCCATTGCTTCGGTGTTGTCGCCCTTGATGATCTTGGCTCCCTGTGCCTTTAGGTCTGAAATATGGTGGATGACATCACTTGGCATGATGTTGTTGCCAGGGATGATAAGACCCTTGTAGCGCGTGCCGGAAGCGGTCTCTATCATGCCATTCTTAAAGGTACACGTGCGCAGGTACTTGTCGCTGATGTAGTCGCAGTCGAATCCGGCCTTGTCGATATTGAGGATGGTCTTGATGAATTCCGGGGCCTTCTTGCCCATCGAGTGGATGTCGAACTGCATGAGCCAGTTCTTGGTGTCGTTGCGCCACATGTCTCTCACGGGCAGATAGACCAGGAAGTCGTTGTCGGGCTGGCCCCATTGCAGGTAGGTCTGGCAGTTGGTGATATATTTCATAAACTCGGGGGCGTCGCGCCAGATGCTGTTGGTGGGGCTCATGTCCACCGAGGCATAGAACTTCCATCCCGGCCATGGGTCGTTCATGGGCGAATAGGCCGTGCCATGGAAGAACATGTGGTTCACGCCGGCGCAGAACATCAGGTCCATGTCGGGCTTCATCTGGCTCAATGACGTGCGGAAGTGCTCGGTGAGCCAGGTGAACGTCTCGCTCGATGTATATTTCTTGCCTGTGATGTGGGCAGCGGATGGGGCGTACTTCAGCATACTGAGGTCGCTGAAGTTGGGGCGGGTCTTGCCTGGGTCTTTTCGTAGACCCTTGATGCCGAAGTCGGTGAGGCCGAAGCCCTCAATCTCGGGGACGTCGACGGCGGCGTAGCAGTCGATGAGGTTGGCTGGCGAACCGTGGGCTTGGTTGCGCGTGATGGCGCCGCGGTCGTGCGCCCACTTGGTCCACTGCTCGGTGAAGTTGTGTAAGAGCATGTCGCCCAAGGTCTCGCGGTAGTCGCTCACCACCTCGGAATCGCCGTCGAGGAATTCGGGGAACTTGTCCTGCAACTTGTAGCCGTGCATTTTTTCAAACTCCGTGAGGAGGGTGGGCGACCAGTTGGCGCCATACACCTCGTAGCTGTCGTTGAAGAAGGTGTGGGGGTAGGAAGTCTTCGAGGCAACGAAGGCACTGTCGATGTGCTGCAGATAATGTGCCACAGCGGTGGAGTCGAAGTGGTCGATGACGTAGCCTTCGCCACCCGGTGCGGCACGCTTCACCTTCTGTCGGGTGCGGCTCTCATAGAGAGCGATGACTCGCTTTTTCTTCTTCTCTCCCCCCACGGGGTAGGCCTTGATGACCTTCAGCTTGGCATAGGCGCGCTCCTTCTGCGGCACGTTGAAGTCTATCTCCATCAGTTTCTGCTTGATGTCGACGATGGTGTCTACAAAGACGGCCTTGCACGCCGCCTCGCTGATGGGCACCCACGGACCGCCGAAGGGCCACCCTGTGCCAGTAGCCATATCGGTCTCGATGCCCGCCTGCTTGTTTTCCTTCTCCACAAACTGGAGCATGTCCATCCACTTGGGGGAGAGATAAGGAATATCGTTCTTGTCGTTGCCCTGCACACCGTAGAGTGGTGTGATTTCCACCGCCCCAATGCCGGCCTTGGCATATTCGTCGAGGTTCCACTTCAGGTTCTCCTTGTCCACGGCAGATCCCATCCACCACCATCTCACGCCGGGCTTGGCTTCCTGGGTGGGGGTAGGGAGCAACTGTGCCTGGCATTGGACCGATGGGAGCAATGCCAGGGCAAAAGAAAAACCTATAAACTTATTTCTTTGTAATTTATTCATACTATGATGGTTTTAAGTAATATTTCGAGATTGTCCACGATAGTTTGAGACATCTGGATGTCTTCGATTGCAAAGATAGCTAAAAAAAGAAGGATAAAGTATCTATTATTATTCAGAAATATGTAAAATGGTACAAATGATTGGTTTTACATGGAGAAAAACACCAAATGTGTAGATCCATTGGCAGGGCGAACGAATTCCTTTGGTGTTAAATAGTGATCTTACAACGGCATTAGTATCACATAAAAGTAGTATATTTGCAAAGAAAAAGAAGAAACATGAAAGAATTATTGTTGGTCAGCATTGGCAGCTTCTTCGGAGGCGGATTGAGATATGGGGTGTCGAAGA